>JBNJEE010000066.1:0-13631 GCA_051745525.1 Methanobacteriota archaeon
CAAGGGGGGGCTTCTTCCCCCCTCCCCCCCCCCCCCGACGAGGCTGGGGAGGTGTGAGGTGCTGTGCGGAGCGGGGCGGGACTCAAAGGGGCAGTCGTGAGGGCGGCGCAGGCGATGTAAGTAGCGTGGCGCGACGTGCCACGGAAAGCCGACGGCGGAGCCGCCGGCGACACCGCAGCGAGGGAGCGAACGCAGTGAGCGGTCGAGTGAGGCGCGTGGTTCGAGAGAGCTTTGCTCTCTCGTCATCGCCGGAAGTCGGAGACTTCCGGCTAGCAGTCAGAGTCTCCCGAATTCTGACGACATCCCGAAAATCGAAGATTTTCGGGCGACAACGAGCGTGCGCCGCCCTCACGACTGGGACTTTGGAGGTGTTCGCTGTCGATCTGTGACCGATTATTTATATATGAACGGCTGGGGCTTTGGAGGTGTTCACCGCCCGCCCGCAGTCAGCGGTTTATAAACAAACACCGAAAGCGCCGACCGCTCCTCGATAGAGCGCGCCTCAACCGCTCCGCGCCTTTTAATCGCCTTGCCCGTGAGTCTCCACGTAATGACCGCGATCCGGATGTTAAGCTACAACGTCCGCTACGCCAACCGCGGCGACCACCACGACGCCTGGCACGACCGGCGCGACGCCGTCGCGCGACTCGTGCGGTTTCACCACCCCGACGTCGCCGCGTTTCAGGAGCCGCTACCGGACCAACGCGACGACCTCCGCGAGCGGCTCCCGGGCTACGCGTTCGTCGGTCGCGGCCGCGAGGCGGACGGCGAGGGCGAGGGCTGTCCCGTCGCAGTCCGGAGCGACCGCTGGGAGGTCGCCGCGAGCGACACGTTCTGGCTCTCCGAGACCCCCGACGAGCCCTCGACCGGCTGGGACGCCTCCTACCCCAGAATCGCGACGTGGGCGCGGGTCCGCGCCGTCGAGGGGACCGCGGAGCTGCTCGTCGTCAACACGCACTTCGACCACGTGAGCGCCCGCGCGCGGCGCGAGTCCGCTCGCCTGCTCCGCGAGCGGCTCCCCGAGGTGAGAGAGACGGCCGACGCGGCGGCGCTGATCCCGGTCGCCCTCGTCGGCGACCTCAACTGCACGCCGGGGTCGGACCCGCACCGGATTCTCGTCGGTGACGACCCCGAAAGCGGCGGGGACGCCGCCGGGACGGCGACCGAGGACCGCGTCGCGCTCCGCGACGCCGCGGCCGCAGCCGACCTCCGGCACGGGCCGGAGACGAGCCTCACCGACTTCGCTCGCCTCATCGACGGCCGGCGGATCGACCACGCGCTCGTTTCGCCCGACGTGACCGCCGAGGCGTTCGCGACGCTCACGGACCGAGACGACCGCGGGCGGTACCCCTCCGACCACCTGCCGATCCTCGCGCGGCTGTCGATTTAAGTAGCGACCGCTACTCCGCGTCGGCGTCGTCGGCCTCCGCGTCGACGTCGGTCTCCCCGTCAGCACCCTCGTCGGCGTCTTCCGCCGCGTCGGCGTCCTCCTCGGCGTACTTCTTGAGGATCGTCTCGTAGCCGCGCTTCGCGGTCTCGTACGTCTTGCGGAGGTCGGCCACCGGCGTCTCGCTCGCGTCGACCCGGAGGTCGTTGTAGTAGGGGTCGTCCGCGTCCTCCTCCGTGTTCCGGACGAGCAGGGCGGCGGACTGGACATCAAGGTCCTCGCGCTTGTCGCCGCCCGCGGCGTGGCCCGCGGCGAGGGCGTCGATCAGCCGCTCGGCGAGCGGCGCGTCACCGTGCGCGTCGGACTCGTAGGCGGCCGCGGTGTCCTCGATCACGTCTTCGCCCGTCAGGAGGTTGCCCGCGACGGTGTAGTTTTGCCCCTCGCGGTGACCGTACCAGTCGTTACACTCGTCGCCGGAGAACGCGAACGTCCCGTCGGCGTCGACGCCGTGGAGCTGGCGCTTCGCGCTTCCCTCGTCGGCGTTCAGGAGAGCTTCTAAGGCGTCGTCGACCGCGAGCCCGTCGCCAAGGTACTCGGTCCCCTTCCGGCCCAACTCGACGTTGACGAGCGACTGGGTAGCCACCGCGCCGTCCGACGACGCGAACGGACACAGCGTGCCGACGCCCGGCAACCGGGTGGTCACGGCCACGCCGAACCGGACCTGGTCGTCGCCGTCCTCGTCGGTGTACCGCTCGCGAACGCAGATGCTGAACGTCACACGCCCACTGGGGCGGCGTCCCGCAAAAGGGTGGGTTCCGGGGGCGAGCTTTCCGGTTCTCGGAGCGACGGACCGCCGCTCGGACGGCGCGGGCGGGAGACGAACCGAGCGGTGCGCGCGAGCGATCCGCGGGGGTCGCGGCGCGGACCCCGCCGTCGATCTCACGGCCCCGTGATAACGTCGGGTGACGGACCGTCGGCAAACAGACCGGATCCGGCGAGGGCGAGGGGGGAGACAGGTTCGTGGCGAGTGTCAACGGCCGACACACTTATGTGTGGCAATCTCTCCCACATATATAGCCTCGGATACGGGCGAGGCGAACACCGGCACCGACGCGCATCCCGACGACGCGCCGCTCGCGGCTCGACGAGTTGCCGACACGCGCACGGAGAGCGACGGCTCCGTCCCTCGCGCCGGGTGACGCCTCCCCGCCGTCCGAGCGAACGTGAGACGATGGCAGACAGACACACGCTCCAACGGCTCAGCGAGGAGTACCGGACTGAGGTGCCGGACGACCTGCGAGCGGCGCGCCCGTTCG
The DNA here is from genome assembly GCA_051745525.1 of Methanobacteriota archaeon. Taxonomy (GTDB): domain Archaea; phylum Halobacteriota; class Halobacteria; order Halobacteriales; family Haloferacaceae; genus Halorubrum. Next base: position 2,704 of record JBNJEE010000066.1, read on the forward strand.
ACTGGTACCTCGACGCGCTGTACGAGGACCCGCGGATCGCGCGGAACGCCCACCAACGCGTCGCGGACATGTTCGACCACTACGGGACCCGATTCGACGAGGAACGCGGCGTCGTCGAGTACGCGCTCGCCGCGGAGGACCCGCTCCACAACGGCGAGAACGTCTTTTACGGCCGCGAGGTCCACGAGTCGATTCACGAGTTCGTCAACAAAGTGAAATCCGGCGCCCGCGGGCTGGGCCCGGAAAAGCGGATCAAGCTCCTGCTCGGTCCCGTCGGCTCCGGCAAGTCGCACTTCGACTGGCTCGTGCGCCGCTACTTCGAGGCGTACACCCGCGAGGACGCCGGCCGGATGTACACCTTCCGGTGGGTCGACCTCTGCTCGGTGATCGACGACCAAGACCCGGATGACGACGTCGTCCGCTCCCCGATGAGCCAGGACCCGCTCGTCCTGCTCCCGAGAGCGCAGCGGCAGGCGGTGATCGACGAGCTCAACGAGCGACTGGACACCCCCTACACGCTCCGGAACGACCAGCATCCGGACCCGGAATCGGAGTTCTACCTGAACGAGCTGCTCGCGCACTACGACGACGACCTCGCGCGCGTCCTCGGCGAGCACGTGGAGGTCGTCCGGCTCGTCGCCGACGAGAACCGCCGGGAGTGTATCGAGACGTTCGAGCCGAAGGACAAGAAGAACCAGGACGAGACGGAGCTCACCGGCGACGTCAACTACGCCAAACTCGCCGTCTACGGCGAGTCCGACCCGCGCGCGTTCGACTACGCCGGCGCGTTTTGTAACGCGAACCGCGGCCTCTTCTCCGGCGAGGAGCTGTTGAAGCTCCAGCGGGAGTTCCTCTACGACTTCCTCCACGCCTCCCAGGAGTCGACGATCAAGCCGAAGAACAACCCGCGGATCGACATCGATCAGGTGATCGTCGGCCGGACGAACATGCCGGAGTACCGCGAGAAGACCGGCGACGAGAAGATGGAGGCGTTCAACGACCGCACCAAGCGGATCGACTACCCATACGTGTTGGAGTACGATAGCGAGGCGAAGATCTACCAGAAGATGCTCGACAACGCCGATGTGCCGAACGTCCACGTCGAGCCGCACGCCCTGGAGATGGCCGGTCTCTTCGGCGTGCTCACCCGGCTCGAGGAGCCGACCGACGAGACGGTGACGCTCGTCGAGAAGGCGAAGGCGTACAACGGCGAGCTGGAAGACGAGGAGATCGACCGGCGGAAGCTCCGCGAAGACGCCGCCGAGTCCGCCGACATCGGCGAGGGCATGGACGGGATCTCCGCACGGTTCGTCGGCGACGAGATCGCCGAGGCGATCATGGACGCAACCCACCGGGACCGCAGCCACCTCTCGCCGCTGTCGGTCTTCGACCACTTCGAGGCGAACCTCGGCGGCCACGGCTCGGTCGCGGCCGAAGACCTCGACCGCTACGAGCGCCTCTTAGAGACCGTCCGCGAGGAGTACCGCGAGCGCGCCATCGAAGACGTGCGCCACGCGTTAGCGTACGACGTCGACGAGCTCCGCCGACAGGGCGAGAAGTATATGGACCACGTGATGGCGTACATCGATGACAACACCGTCGACGACGAGCTGACCGGGCGGGAGACGGAGCCCGACGAGACGTTCATGCGCGCGGTCGAAGAGCAACTCGACGTCCCCTCCGACCGGAAGGACGACTTCAGACAGGAGGTGTCGAACTGGGTGTCGCGGCGCGCTCGCGAGGGGCGCGGGTTCGACCCGCAGGAGAACGACCGCCTCCGGCGCGCCCTAGAGCGCAAGCTGTGGGAGGACAAAAAGCACAACATCAACTTCTCCGCGCTGGTCTCCGCGACCGACCTCGACGACGAGGACCGGAGCGCGTGGGTCGACGCCCTGGTCGACCGCGGCTACTCCGAGGACGGCGCCGCCGAGGTGTTGGAGTACGCGGGCGCGGCGGTCGCGCGCTCGGAGATCGCGGACGGCGGGGACTGAGATGAGCGACCGCACCCGATCCGACGGCGAGGGGTTCGTCGCCGCGGCCGACGAGGCGCTCCGGGGGGCGTACGATCCGCCGATGAGCCTCGCGTCCTACGTCGACCGCGTGCTGGAGCGACCGACCGCGGCGGCCTCGGGCGCGGGGTACGTCCTCGCGGCCGTCGAGTCGTACGGCACCCGCGAGGTCCGCGAGCGCGGCGAGACGCTCGACCGGTACCGCTTCTTCGACGACCCGGCGAACGACGGCGAACACGCTGTCCTCGGCAACACCGGCGCGCTCAACGCGTTCGTCGACGACCTGCGCGCGGCCGCGACCGGGCGGGGAAACGACGAGACCATCGTCTGGATCGATGGCCCCACCGCGACGGGGAAATCGGAGTTCAAGCGGTGCCTGATCAACGGCCTCCGGGCGTTCTCGAAGACCGACGCCGGCAGGCGGTACACGGTCGAGTGGAACGTCACGGGCGCCGGATCCGGCGTCGGCGGGGCTGGCGCCGCGTCCCTCTCGTACGGCGACGGCGGCGACGCCGGGGAGTGGTACCGAAGCCCGGTGCAGTCGCACCCGCTGTCGGTGTTCCCCGAGGCGGTCCGGGAGTCGGTCGGCGACGCGGTCGACGGCGACGCGTACCCGATCGCCGCCGACGTGGAACTCGACCCGTTCAGCCGCGAGGCGTACGACCACCTGGCGTCGACCTACCGCGAGCGCGGGCGCCGCGACCTGTTCTCCGCGGTCACCGACCGCGACCACCTCCGGGTGACGAGCTACGTGGTCGACATCGGGCAGGGGATCGGCGTCCTCCACGCCGAGGACGACGGGACGGCCAAAGAGCGGCTCGTCGGCTCGTGGATGGGCGGCATGCTCCGCGAACTCAACTCACGCGGCCGGAAGAACCCGCAGGCGTTCAGCTACGACGGCGTGCTCTCGCAGGGGAACGGCGTCGCCACCGTCGTCGAGGACGCGAGCCAGCACGCGGATCTCCTCCGGCGGCTGCTCAACGTGCCGGACGAGCGGCGCGTGAAGCTGGACAAGGGGATCGGGATGGACGTGGACACCCAGCTGATCGTCATCTCGAACCCCGACCTCGAGGCGGAGTTGGACCGACACGCCGAGCGCGGCGACGCTGACCCGCTGAAAGCGCTGAAGCGCCGGCTCTCGAAACACGAGTTCCGGTACCTCACGAACCGCCGGCTTGAGGCGCGGCTGCTACGCCGGGAGGTCGCCGGGGCGACCGCGGTCGAGGAGGGTGTCGGCGGAGTCGCCGGGTCGACCGGTGTCGGCCGCGGGAGCGCTCCCGACGGCGGCGCGGCCGCCGGCGATCGGGGCCCGGGCGCGACGCCGCTGTCGATCGAGATACGGGAGTCCGACGGGGCGATCGTCGAGCGCGAGGTCGCGCCCCACGCGGTCGGGGCGGCGGCGCTGTACGCGGTCGTCACGCGGCTCGACGGCGACGATCTCCCCGGAGACCTCGATCTGATCGAGACTGCGGAGCTGTACGAGACCGGCGAGGTCAGACGCGGCGACGACGCGGTCACCGTCGACGACGTCGACCTCGCGGCGGGGGACGGACGCAACGGGATTCCGGTCACCTACGCCCGGGACACCGTCGCCGACCTGCTCGCGACGACCGCGGACCGGAGCCACCCCGACCTCCCCGTCGAGCGCGTCGTCACCCCGACGGACGTACTCGACGCGATGGCCGACGGGCTCGCAGACGCGCCGGTCTTCTCGCGAGCGGAGGCCACGGAGTTCGAGGGGCGCCGCGGGCCGGTCGCCGCGCGGATCCGCGAGCGGCAGCGCGGGGACGTGGTCGACGCGATGCTCGCCGAGGAGACCGTCCCGACCGAGACGGTCGCGGAGTACGTCGAGCACGTGTACGCGTGGGACGAGGGCGATCCGACGGCGCGCGACCGCGAGGGTGAGGCTCCGGACCCGCTCGCTATGAAGGTGTTCGAGACGGAGACGCTCGGTCGGTTCGACGAGGGCGACTACCGCGGGACCGATCCGAACCGGGACGTCGAGCGCTTCCGGCGCGAGCGGGTGATTCGCGGCCTCACGCGGTACGCGTGGCGCAACCGCGGCGACGCGTTCAGCGTCGACGAGGTCGACCTCAACGAGGTGCCCGAGCTGAAGGCGGTGATCGACGCGAACGACCTGACGGACGTGAAGCGGCGGTTCCCGGACCTCGACCCCGCCGCGTGGTCCGACCCGCCGGCCGATACCGAGACCGCGCGCGTGAAGGCGGCGACGGTGGCCCGCCTGTGCGAGCGCGGATACAGCCCTGCCTCTGCGGAGCTGACGAGCCGGGCCGTGATGGAGGCCGTGCGCGAGGAGTGGCCCGACGTCGACGGCGGGCGCGACGGCGACGACGGGGACCCGGGCGACGGCGACGGCCGGAACGGAGGTGGCGACCCGTGGGACTGACCGAGGACCGCGAGCGGTTCCGCGAGGTCGGTGAGACGCGCCGTGAGGACCTCGCGGAGTTCATCAGCCACGGAGACCTCGGGGGTTCCGACCCGGACCAGATCCGGATCCCGGTGAAGATCGTCGACCTCCCCGCCTTCGAGTACGACCGGCGCGACGCCGGCGGGGTGGGGAAGGGGGGCGACGGGCAGCCGCAGCCAGGCGACCCGGTCGACCCCGAGGCCGGCGACGGCGACGAGGCGGGCGACCCGGGCGAGGAGGGCGGCGACCACGAGTACTACGAGATGGACCCCGAGGAGTTCGCCCGCGAACTCGACGAGGCGCTCGGCCTCGACCTCGAGCCGAAGGGCAAGCGAGTAGTCGAGGAGGTCGAGGGCGAGTTCACCGACACCGCCCGGGCGGGGCCGCGCGGCGCCCTCGATGTCGACGAGTTCTTCAAGCGCGGGCTGAAGCGCCACCTCGCGACGGACTTCGACGAGGCGTACGTCCGCGAGGGGCTGTTCGTCGCGGGCGCCGACGTCGACGACGTCTTCGCGTGGGCGCGCGGCGAGGGAGTCCCGGTCTCGCGGGCGTGGATCGCCGACGCCGCGGCGATGCTCGCGGACGAGCAGGACGAGCCGGTCGCCGCGCTCGACCGGTGGGAGAGCTTCGACGCGCTCGACGAGGGAGTCGAGCGCGAGCCGGTCACGCATCGGATCCGGCGCGAGGGGCTCGACAGCGTCCCGTTCCGCCGGGAGGACGAGCGGTTCCGCCACCCGGAGGTGATCGAGGAGCGCGAGCGCAACGTGGTCGTGATCAACGTCCGCGACGCCTCCGGCTCGATGCGCGAGACGAAACGCGAACTCGTCGAGCGTGTGTTCACCCCGATGGACTGGTACCTGACCGGGAAGTACGACGCCGCGGAGTTCCGGTACGTCGTCCACGACGCGGAGGCGTGGGAGGTCGACCGCGAGGAGTTCTTCGGGATTCAGTCGGGCGGCGGAACCCGGATCTCCAGCGCGTACGACCTCGTTGAAGAGCTGCTCGAAGAGTACCCCTACAGCGAGTGGAACCGATACGTGTTCGCCGCGGGCGACTCGGAAAACGCCGGCAGCGACACAAAAGACCGTGTGATCCCGCAGATGGAGACGATCGACGCGAACCTCCACGCGTACGTCGAGACGCAGCCCGGCGACGGCGCGGCGAACGCCCGCCACGCCGACGAGGTCGAGTCCGCGTTCGCCGACGCCGACGACGTCGCCGTCGCGCGCGTCTCGGAGCCCAACGACGTGACGGACGCCATCTACGAGATCCTCAGTACGGAGGCGTCGGGCGACGACGACCCGGCTCCCGCCAGGTCTGCGGCCGCAGACGGGGGTGACCGCCGATGAGGGACGACCGCGTCGAGGCGAAACGCGAGGCCGACGCCCTCGACGAGCCGGCCCAGGCGGCTCGGGAGCTGGCCGAACGGCTCGGGCTGGCGCCGTATCCGGTGCGATACTGGGTCGTCGACCACGACGAGATGAACGAGCTGATCGCGTACGGGGGCTTCCAGCGCCGGTACCCCCACTGGCGGTGGGGGATGAACTACGAGCGACAGTCGAAGGTGGACCGTCACGGGCTGGGAAAGGCGTTCGAGATCGTCAACAACGACGACCCGGCCCACGCGTTCCTCCAGGAGTCGAACTCGGCGGCCGACCAGAAGGCCGTCATCACCCACGTCGAGGCGCACGCCGACTTCTTCGCGAACAACGAGTGGTTCGGGCTGTACGCCGACCGGGGCGAGGGGGGCCCGAACGCGGCGGCGCGACTGGAGCGCAACGCCGACCGGATCGCGACAATCGCGAAGCGGGCGGACGTCGACCGCGACGCGGTCGAGCGACTGATCGACGCCGTGAGCGCGCTCGAAGACACGATCGACCAGCACAGCCCGGTCGACGCCGCCCGGTCGGTCGAAGAGCCGGGCGTCGCAGCGGACGTGAGCGACGACGACGCGGACCCGCTCGCGGCGATCGAAGCCCGGATCGACGACCTCGACCTCTCCGAGGCGGTGCGCCGCGACGTGTTCGACGACGAGTGGCTCGAAGCCAGGGGCGAGGGCGTCGAGCCCGAGGAGCCGCGTCCAGACGTGCTCGCGTTCCTGCGCGACCACGGGAAGCGGTACGACCCCGACAGCGGGAAGGCGGTCGACCGCGAGCCGTGGGAGACGACCGTCATCGACGCGATCCGCGAGGAGGCGTACTACTTCGCGGGACAGAAGCAGACGAAGGTGATGAACGAGGGGTGGGCGACGTACTGGGAGTCGATAATGATGGGCGGCGAGGGGTTCGCCGGTCCCGACGAGTTCCTCACGTACGCTGACCACATGTCGCGGGTGCTCGGCTCGCCCGGACTCAACCCCTACAAGCTCGGCTTCGAGCTGTGGACGCACGTGGAGCTGCGGGCGGCCCGCCGCGACGTGGTCGACAAACTGCTCCGCGTCGAGGGCGTGACGCCGGAGAACTTCCACTCGCGGATCGACCTCGACGAGGTCGCCGACCTGCTCGAACCCCACACGGCGATAGCGGGCGCCGGCCCGGCGACGCTCGATGAGCTGGCGGAGTTGGCCGCCGCCGGCGACCCGCGCGTCGACGTCGAGGCGGTCGACCGGGCGCTGTCCGCGCGGGACGAGTCCAGCGGCGGCGGCGGTCGCGACGAGGGCGAGACTGGCGGCGATGGCGGCGACATCGACATCGAGCGCTACCCGTGGAGGCTGCTCACGCGCGCGGGGCTCACCGAGCGGCACTACGTCCTCTCGCGGCCGGAGCACCGCGGCGCGCTCCGAAACGTCTCTCGGGAGACGCTCGCGGAGCAGGCGCGGTACCTGTTCGACGTCGACCGGTACGAGACGGTCGCGGCGGCGGTAGCAGACGTCGACCGCGCGGCCGGGTGGGACCGCATGTTCGAGGTGCGCGAGAGCCACAACGACGTGACGTTCGTCGACGCGTTCCTCACCGACGAGTTCGTCCGCGAGGGGAACTACTTCACTTACGAGTACAGCCGGGCGGCCGAGGAAGACCGCGTCGCCAGCGTCGACGCCGACGACGTGCGACGGAAGCTGCTCCTCCGGTTCACGAACTTTGGCAAGCCAACGGTTGTCGTGTTGGACGGTAACTTCCGAAACCGGGGCGAGCTGCTGCTCGGCCACCGGTACAACGGCGTCGCGCTCGACGAGGAACGCGCGACTGCGACGCTGAAGCGCGTCTTCGAGCTGTGGGGGCGCCCGGTGAACCTGGCGACGATCCGCGTCGAGTACGACGACGGCGCCGTCCGGCGCGCCAGGCGGCGGGGCGGGGAGCCGGAGGGCACCGAGGCCGGCGTGCGCTTCCAGTACGACGGCGGCGAGGTGACCGAACACGACCTCGACGAGTCCATCGAGGAGCGCATCGTCGCCGACGAGGTGGACTACGACACGAAGCCCGACGGCTGGCTGGCGTGAGCCGGCCCTCAGACGAGGGCGGCGACCAGCTCCGACACCGCCTCGCCCTCGTCGTCGTTGATCCCGTGCCCCATCCCCTCGTAGATCCGCTCGTCGACGTCGACGCCGAGCGCCTCTAACACCGCGGTCGTCTCGTGGACCCGCTCCTGGGGGATGTGTGGGTCGACGTCGCTACAGCCGACGAACGCCGGCGTCCCGGCGAGCGCGTCGACGGCGTCCCCGCCGACCTCGGCCGTCGCGTGTGAGACGTAGTCGTCGAGGTCGACCGACTCGCCGATGAGCCCGCCGCTCAGGACAGCGAGCCCACCGTACCGCGTCGGGTTCCGCGCGACGAACTCACTTGCGAGGCAGGCGCCCTGCGAGAAGCCACCGACGAGGACCCGCTCGGCGGAGATTCCGGCGTCCGCCGCGGTCTCGACCGCTCGGCCGACCGCTCGCAGACCGGAGCTCCGACCGGGTTCGTTGTCCGCGACGGGCGCGAGAAAGGAGTTCGGGTACCACGTGTTCGCCGCCGCTTGGGGAGCCAGCAGCGCGACGTCGCCTTCGCCGGCGACCTCCTCACCGAAGCCGACGATGCTCCGGGCGGTCGCGCCGCGGCCGTGGACGAGGACGACCGCGGCCTCGGCCTCGTCCACCGGCGTTCCGGCCGCCACCGCCTCCTCGCCCGCGTGCGGGTCGTCTCCCGCGTGCGGAGTGTGCCCGCTCATACACCGACGCCGGCGTCGGCGTCCGGCAGGTCGTGTTTGGTCACCGGGAGGCCGAGTTCCTCTAAGGCCCCCTCCATGTGCCGGTCCTGCGCGAAGTCCGCGCCGTCCTCCTCGCGGAGGCGCTGAGCGGTCGCGAGCACCTCGCCCTTCCGGCCATCGGGGATCTCGTACTTGTCGGCCGACAGCTCGATGACCAGCCCGTTGTTGTCCTGCGTGTAAATCGAGTGGAAGATGCCGCGGTCGAACACGTTGTACCCCTTTCCCGCTTCCTCGAGCGCCGCCATGATCGCCTCGTACTCGTCGGGCTCGACGCTGAAACACAGGTGATGGACGGCGCCCGTGCTGACGCGCTGACCGCGCGCGGACTCCCGCTCGTCGCTCACGAACACCGTGAGGATCCGGCCGTCGCCAGTGTCGAAGAAGAGGTGCGTCTGCGAGGGGTCGTCGAGGTTCGGCTGCCGCAACACGAGCGGCATCCCGAGCAGGTCGCGGTAGAAGGCGAGCGTGTCCTCCTCGTTGCTGCCCCAGACCGTGATGTGGTCGGTGCCGCTCGTGTGGAGCGGTGCGTCCGGGAGCTCCGACGTGACCGGAGCCGGGTTCTCGTCTGTCATACCGATCCGAAGGCGACCGAGCCGTATAAAAACGAGAGGGACGGGACGGTGACCGGCTGACGCCGATGTTATCGGGTCGATCCCGGTCGACCGAGTCAGCCGCCGTACTCCGCGCGGAAGCGATCGACAAGCCAGCGGGTCGCGCGCTTTCGGTCGCCGTCGGGCACGTAGACGAAGGGGATCGGGCTATCGAACGCGCAGTCGCCGTACAGCCCCCAGTCGCCCGCCGACCGCGTCGTCGAGCTCGATGTACCCGTGAACGGGGTCTTTGATCTGTGTCGTCATCTGCGGATCCCCGTCACCGCTGCCAGACGGGCGGCGCGACACCGAGCGCGCGGACGACAAACGGATACGCGAAGGCGATGACCAAGACGACTCCCAGCGACGCCGCGAGTCCGAGCCCACCGACGAGACGCTCGACGGCCGCCAACGCGACGAACATCGCGACGAACATCACCGCCCAGTGCGGAGCGAGCTGCCGCACCTTCTCCGTTGCCGAAGTCATGTTTCCGGTAGCGGTTCCGACCGGTAGTGGCTGTCGGTAGAAATCGGGCGTCGAGGAGAAATCGAACGCTGCCGGTGGACCGATCGACTATCAGTACCGCGACGGGATGAACGCCATCCCGGCGAGCATGATCGACGACAGGACCGAGAGGATGAGCACGCGTGAGAGTCCGCTGTTGTACCGGTCGAACCGCTCTATCTCGGTGACCTGCGCCTCGTACGCTTCGATATCGGTCGACATCCGCAGCGTCGACGTATCGGGGAAGTGCGCGACGTAGTCCGTGTCGTCGATCGTTACCGTCGACTGCTGGGCGACTTCGACCGTCTCCGTGTCGGTAGTCTCCCACACGAGAACGGCCCCGTCGGCCGTTACGTCGTCGACCGTAACCGTCTGTCCGTCGTACTCGAGCGTCTCGTCCGCCCCGTGCGTCCGCTCTTCGGGGTCGGGGAAGTACTCGTCGACGGGCACCAGCGTCTGCTCGCCGGAGTCGTCGGTCACCGCGACGTACTCACCGTCGTCGAGCGTGACCGTCTCGTTTTCGGCGTCGTCGTCGGCCTCGAGGATCGCCTCTCGGTCGAGCACCTCGACGAGCGTGAACTCGGTGGCGTTCTCACCGGGGATCTCGACGCGCCACTCGCGGTCGTCGACCGAGACTGTCGACTCGTTTGCCCACGTTTCGGAGGTCTCCGTGGTGAACTCGCGTTCGAGCGTACCCGAGGTGATCATCTGTCCCTCGTCGTTCTCGCTCTCCGAGATGTCGGCCACAACGTACGTCTCGCCGCCGATGTCGAGCGAGTCGCCCTCGGAGGCGTCTATCTCCGGGTTTTCGAGCGCTATCTCCGGACTATCGGCCGTCGCGGTCAGCGCGCCGGCCACGCCCGCGATGGCGAGGAACAGCGCGACGAACACGGCCACAGCGCGTCGTTGCATAGTTCACGCATGGGTCACCCGGTGTTTAACCGTTACTAAGCAGAGCAGTCTGCGGGCCGGGTGACGGGCCGCTCTCGGGAACAAGAAGGAAAGCCAAGGGCCGGATTTGAACCGGCGTTGGGCGGCTCTGCAGGCCGCTGCGTCTGACCAGACTCTGCCACCTTGGCGCCAGTCGAACGTACCGCTGTCGAGCGTTTAAGCCTAGCGGTCGGACGTGACGGCCGAGCGCGGTGGCTCCGCATATATGAAAAAAAGCCTACAGACGATACGTCCGTGGGCTAATTGGGAGTTGGCTCCCGTAT
>JBNJEE010000067.1:0-13592 GCA_051745525.1 Methanobacteriota archaeon
CAGCACTGCCGGCGTCGCCGCCGCGCTCGACCTCCCGGTCGTCCTCGTCGTCGACGCGAGCGCGGGGATGGAGAGCGTCGCGGCGACCGCGCTCGGCTTCGCGACCTACGCCGACCGGACGAACCACGACGTCGACGTGGCGGGCGTGATCGCCCAGCGGGCGCACGGCGGCCGCCACGAGGAGGGGATCCGCGAGGCGCTCCCCGACTCGCTCGCCTACTGCGGGCGAGTTCCGCCGCGAGAGGACCTCGAGATCCCCGACCGACACCTCGGATTGCGGATGGGCGAGGAGGCGCCGCTCGACGAGGCGGCGCTCGACGCGGCCGCCGAGACGCTCCGAACCGACCGGTTGCTCAACCTCGCTCGGGAGCCGACGCCGGCCGTGGAGGCGGCGACCGAGCTGTTCTCCGGGAGCTCCCCAAAGAACGACGATCCTCCGCGGATCGCGGTCGCCGACGACGCCGCGTTCCGGTTCGTCTACCCGGCCACCCGCGAGCGCCTCCGCGAGCGTGCGACCGTGGTCCCGTTCGCACCCGTGACCGGCGACGATCTCCCGCCCTGTGACGGCGTCTACCTCCCCGGGGGCTACCCGGAACTCCACGCGGAGGCGCTCGCCGAGGGGCCCGCGCTCGGGTCGATCGCTGATGCCGCGACCGAGGGTACGCCCGTCCTCGGCGAGTGCGGCGGGCTGATGGCGCTCGCGGAGACGCTGACGACCGTTGACGGGGACGCCCACGAGATGGCGGAAGTCCTCCCCGCGAGCGTCGAGATGCGGGAGCGGTACCAGGCGCTCGACCACGTCGAGCTCCGGGCGCGACGGGGCGCGCTCACGGCGGACGCCGGCGACCGGCTCTGCGGCCACGAGTTCCACTACTCGGCGGCCGACGTCGCGTCCGACGCCCGGTTCGCCTTCGACGTGGAGCGCGGGACCGGCATCGACAGCGACCGCGAGGGACTGACCGAGTTCCGAACTCTCGGGACGTACTGTCACCTCCACCCCGAGAGCGGGGCGTTCGACGCGTTCCTCGACGAGGTGGAACCGCGATGACGACGGGGGTCGCCCCCGCCGCCACCCTGCTCGCGCCGCTCCTCCTCGGGGTCGCGCTGGACCTCGCGGTCGCCGAGCCGCCCCGTCGGGTCCACCCGGTCGCGCTGTTCGGGACCGTCGCGGGGCCGTTCGACCGCGAGTGGGCCCGTCCGCGGCTCGTCGGCGTCGCGGTCGCGGTCGCGCTCCCGCTCGCCGCGGCCGCGCTCGCCGGCGGCGGCGTGTGGCTCGCGGCGGAGTACGGACCGCGGGTCGGCGGCGTTCCGGCCCTCGCCGTCGCCGTCGCGGCCGCCGTCTGCTTCTCGACCGCGAGCCTCCGCATGCTGCTCGACGTGACGAGCGAGGTCGTCGCCGAGACGGAGGCCGACCCCGACGCGGCCCGCGAGTCCGTCCGGGCGCTCGTGGGGCGCGACCCCGCCGCCCTCTCGGCGGCCGACCTCCGGAGCGCCGCCGTCGAGAGCGCGGCCGAGAACCTCGCGGACGGGTTCGTCGCGCCGCTCGGCTGGTTCGTCGCCGGCGCGACCGGCGCCGTCGCGCTCGGCGCGGCCGGCGGTGGGACGCCGACCGCGGAAGTCGCCGCAAGCGCGCTGGCCGCGGGCACCGCCGCCGCGGCCTGGGCGAAGGGCGTGAACACGCTCGACTCGATGCTCGGCTACCGGTCGAAGCCGGTCGGATGGGCGAGCGCCCGGCTCGACGACACCGTGATGTACCTCCCGGCGCGGGCCGCGGCGTGCTGTCTCGCCGTCGCCGCCCGGTCGCCCGAGAGCCTGCGGCGCGCCCGGGCGCTGGCCCGCGAGCCTGCCTCGCCAAACTCGGGCTGGCCGATGGCGACGGCCGCGAGCGCGCTCGGCGTTCGACTGGAGAAACCGGGTGCGTACGCGCTGGCCGGGGGGCCGGAACCGCCGACGCCCGCCGACGCCCGGGGCGCCGTGCGACTCGTCGGGGTCGCCGGCGGCGTCGCGGTCGCGGCCGCGGCGGGGTGGCTCCTCGCGCTCGCGGGGGTGATCGCGTGGGGGTGACCGACGCGGTCGCTGCGCTCCGGGGGGCTCTCGGGTTCCTCACGCGTATTCCCGTCGGTCGCGCAGACGGGGACTGGGAGGCGTTCCGGCGGACGCCCGCGGCCCTTCCGGCGGCCGGGTACGCGATCGGCGCCCTCGCCGCGCTCCCGGTCGCCGCAGCGGCGCTGTCGCCGGTCCGGGTGCCGTCGCTGACGGTCGGGGTCGCGTTCGCCGCGTGGCTCACCCTCGTCACCGGGATCACCCACCTCGACGGCGTCGCGGACGTCGGCGACGCGGCGGTCATCCACGGCGACGCCGACCGGCGGCACGAGGTGATGAAAGACTCCGCGCTCGGCGTCGGCGGGACCGTCGCGCTCGCCCTGGTCGTCGTCGGACTCGTGGCCGCCGCGACGGTGATCGCGGACGTGGCGCGCCTCTCGGTCGTCGACGCGGTCGCCGTCGTGGTCGCGACCGAGGTGGCTGCGAAGGCCGCGACGGCGACGCTCGTCTGCGTCGGGGAGGCCCCGCACGAGGGGCTCGGCTCCGCCCTGACCGGGGCGTCCGGTCCCCGCGCGCTGGCGGGGGTCGCGCTCGCGACGGCGCCCGTGTTGCTGCTCGGAGCGCCGGCCGTCCGTCCCGACGCCGTCGTCCCGGTCGCCGTCGCTCCCGGCTCCGTCGTCCAGATCGCCGTCGTGTTCGCCGCGGCGTTCGTCGTCGCCGCGCTCGCGTACGCGTGGGCGAACGCCCGCCTCGGCGGGGTGAGCGGCGACGTTCTCGGCGCGACGAACGAGCTCGCCCGCGTCGCCGGGCTCCACGCGGGGGTGATCGCGTGGACGCTCTCGTGATGTGCGGCGGCCGCGGGGCGCGACTGGGCGGCGACGGCGAGAAGCCGCTCGCGCCGGTCGCCGGGCGGCCGATGGTCGACCGTGCGCTCGACGCCCTCGCCGCGAGCCGGGTCGAGACGGCGTACGCCGCCGTCTCGCCGCACACGCCGCGGACGCGCGAGCGGCTGATCGCGCAGCGGGACGGCGACGGACCGGCGACGGAGGGGTCGCTCGAAGTCGTCGCCGTTGACACGCTGGGCCAGGGGTACGTCGCGGACCTCCGAGAGGCCCTCGCCGCGGGGCCGGAACCGCCGATCCTCACCCTCGCGGTCGACCTCCCGCTGCTCGACGGCGCGGCCGTCGACGCCGTCCTCGACGCGCACGCCGCGGCCGACGCGGACGCGCTGTCGGTCCGCGTGCCCGCCGCGCGCAAGCGCGAACTGGGCGCGAGCGCCGACGCCGCGACCCGATACGGGGACGAGGGACGCGGCGACGAGTCGGACGTCGACCGGGTCCCTGCGGGGGTCAACGTCGTCGACGCGCTCGACGGCGCGGGCGACGAGGCCGTCCGCGCGACCAGCGACGCCCGCTTCGCCGTCAACGTCAACCGACCCGGGGACCGCCGGCTGGCGGAGCGGATCCTCGCCGGCGACCGGGACGCGCCCGCGCTCCCGAGCGGGGGAGTCGACTGGCTCGACGCGGACCCGTCTTCCGAGAGGGGTGCGCCGCGATGAACCGCGAGCGCGCCGCGGCGCTCGGCCGCGAGCCCCACGGGAGCAGCGACGACCCCAACCTGCTCGACTTCAGCGCGAACGCGAACCCGGAGGTTCCAGAGGGCGTCGAGCGCGTGTACCGCGCGGCGTTCGAGACGGCGCGGACGTACCCGCCGGAGCCGCCGGCGGCGTTCCGGCGGGCAGCCGCCGACTACGTCGGCTGCGACCCGGAGCAGGTGGTCCCGACGCCGGGCGGGCTGGCGGCGATCCGAGCGGCGGTCGGGCTCGCTGTCGACGACGGCGACACCGCCCTGCTCCCGGCGCCGAGCTTCGGCGAGTACGCCCGCGAGGTTCGGCTTCGAGGCGGCGAGCCGTCGTTCGTCGACGCCGACCGCGTCCTCGACGCCGACCCGAGCAGCCACGCGCTGGCGGTCGTCTGTACGCCGAACAACCCCACCGGGATCGGCTACGACCGCGAGGCCCTGCTCGCGTTCGCGGCGCGGTGCCGGGCGGCCGACACTGTGCTGCTCGTCGACGAGGCGTTCCTCGGGTTCACGGAGCGCGAGTCGCTCGCGGGGACCGACGGCGTCGTCGTCGCGCGGGCGCTCACCAAGCTGTTCGGGCTCCCCGGGATCCGGACCGGCTTCGCGGTCGCGACGGGGGAGCTCGGCGCGGCGCTGCGGAGCGCCCGCCGGACGTGGAACGTCGGCGCCCCGGCGCTCGCGACCGGCGAGTACTGCCTCCGGCAGGAGGCGTTCGTCCGCGAGACCCGCGAGCGCGTCCGGCGGGAACGCGAGCGCATGCGCGCCGCGCTCAGCGAGCGATACGAAGTCTCCCACTCGGAGGCCCCGTTCCTGCTTGTCAACGTCGGCGACCGCGACGTCGACCGCGTGATCGAGCGCGCCCGCGACCGGGGCGTCGCCGTCCGCGACGCGCGGTCCTTCCGCGGCCTCGACTCGCACGTCCGGATCGCGGTGCGCCGCCCGGCGGAGAACGACCGCCTGTTCGCGGCGCTGGGCGTGGGCGATGAGGAAAGAGAGGACGGAGACGGAGGTGCGGACGCCGATGTTTGAGGCGACCGTCCGCGAGGGCGTCCTCCGGCTCCGACGACCGGGAACGCGCTGGCTCTCCACCGGCTGGGACGGGGGGCGGTCGCGGGCAGCGACGGCGTACAACGTCTCCGTCCCGGAGGGGTTCGACCGGACGGACCTCGCGGCCTACCGCGACGAGCGCCTCGCGCTGGCGGGGTTCGACGACGAGCCGGGCGGGCGCGACCCGGGGGCGCCGGCGTCGGACCGCGACGCGCCGCCGACGCTCTTCACCGGCGTCTCGATGGACCACGCGCGTGGGGCGCGGCTCGGCTCGGTCGTCGCGTACGCGACGGTCGGGCTCTCGAACCCTGCGATGCTGCCGGTGGAACCGACAGAGCAGACGGAGCCGGAGGAGTCGGAGGGACCGGCAGAGCCGACAGCGCCGACTGACGCGGCCGAGTCGAGCGGGGCGACGGGGCGGACCCAGGGCCGCCCGGACCCCGGAACGGTCAACCTGATCGTCGGCACGACGCGGCGGCTCGCGCCCGGCGCCGCGGCGAACCTCGTCGCGGTTGTGACCGAGGCGAAGACGGCCACGCTGCTCGCGACCGCGGGGGTCCCGGGGACGACGAGCGACGCCGTCGTCGTCGGCGACGATCCGACCGGAGAGCCGGCCGAGTTCTCGGGCAGCGCCACGGCGGTCGGCGGGGCGGCCCGCGCCTGCGTCCGGGACGCGGTCCGCGCGAGCCTGCGGTCGCGGTACCCGGACGGCGACGTGCCCGGCCCGGCGGCCGACGCCGAACACGGCGTCGTCACCGACGAGCGGGCGGAGGTTTTCGAGCTATGACCACGAACCACGACGACACGAACGCGGAGGAAACGGAGGAGGAACCGAACGACCCGGCCGCCCGCACCCCGGGCGGCGGCACGGCCCCCGAGCCGCAGCCGATCGAGCCCGCCGCGCCCGCGGAGTTCGGGCTGGTCCAGGCGTTCTGGGGCGACGGCAAGGGGAAGACGACGGCCGCGATGGGGATGGGATTCCGGGCCGCTGGCCACGGCTACCGCGTCCACATGCTCCAGTTCATGAAGGGCGGCGCCGACAGCGTCGAGGGCGTCAGGGGCGAGTACAACGCGATCGCGGCCGTGCCGGGGTTCACTTACGAGAACGCCGGCCACTACGGCTGGCACGGCCTGCTCGACGGCTCGGCCGACGACGAGCACGAGGCGAAGGCGGCCGCCGCCTTCGAGCGCGCTGAGGCGCTCGTCGCGGGCGCGGCCGAGGCGGACCTGACCGAACCGCTCCCGCTCGACGGCGACCCCGAGGCGGGTGTCCACATGCTAATCCTCGACGAGCTGCTGTACGCGGCCGACCGCGGGCTCGTCGACCCCGAGGACGTCGTCGCGCTCGCCGCGTCGAAGCCCGAGAACCTCGAGTTCGTCCTCACCGGGAGCCACGCCGAGCCCGACTACCTCGACGGGGTCGCCGACCTAATCTCGAACGTCCGGAAGGTCGCGCACCCGTTCGAAGACGGCCAGCGCGCCCGTCGAGGGACGGAGTACTGACCGTGCGACCGGGGACCACATGACCGACGCCGACACCGTCCTGATCGCGGGCACCGCGAGCCACGTCGGCAAGAGCACGCTGGCGGCCGGCCTCTGCCGACTGCTCGCGCGGCGGGGCGTCTCGGTCGCGCCGTACAAGGCCCAGAACATGAGCAACAACGCCCGGGTGGCGCTCGCGCCGGACGGCGAGTGGGGCGAGGTCGGCGTCTCCCAGCACGTCCAGGCGCGGGCGGCGGAGACGGTGCCGACGACCGATATGAATCCCGTCCTGCTCAAACCCCGCGGGGGCGGCGAGAGCCAGGTGATACTCGACGGCGAGGCGGTCGCGAACGCCCCGGCGTCGGCGTACTACGACGACCACTGGGACGACGCCCGCGCCGCCGCGGTCGCGGCCTACGAGCGCCTCGCGGCCGATCACGACGTGATCGTCGCGGAGGGGGCGGGGAGCATCGCCGAGATCAACCTCCGCGACCGCGACCTCGCGAACGTCGAGTGCGCGCGGTTCGCGGACGCGGCGATCCTGATCGCGGTCGACATCGAGCGCGGCGGGGCGTTCGCCAGTCTCTACGGGACGCTCGAACTGCTCCCCGACGACCTCCGCGAGCGCGTGTGCGGCGCCGTGATCACGAAGTTCCGCGGCGACCCCGACATCCTCGAGCCCGGTATCGCCGAGATCGAGGAGCGGACCGGCATTCCGGTCGTCGGCGTCGTCCCGCACGACGACCCGGACCTCCCGGCGGAGGATAGCCTCTCGCTGCCGGAGGTGGCGGCGGCCGAAGGCGGGAACGGGAGCGGGAGGGAGAGCGCAGGAGGGGGAGTCCTCGGCGCCGACGACGGCGTCCCGGACGGCGCGGCCGTCCGGATCGTGGTCCCGCGGCTCCCGCGCATCTCCAACTTCACCGACGTGGAGCCGCTGTCGCGCGAGCCGGGGGTCCGCGTCGCCTACCTGCCGCTCGACGCCGACCTCGACGGCGTCGACGCCGTCGTCGTGCCGGGGTCGAAGAACACCGTCGACGACCTGCTCGCGCTCCGCGAGGCGGGTTTCGACGCGGCGCTGCGCGCGTTCGACGGCCCCGTGGTCGGCGTCTGCGGCGGCTACCAGATCCTCGGCGAGCGGCTCGTCGACGCCGACGTCGAGGGCGTGGGCGACCGTGAGACGGTTCCGGGGGTCGGCCTCCTCCCCGTCGAGACCGCGTTCTCGACGGAGAAGCGCGTCGAGCGCGTCACCTGCGCGGTCGACGGCGCCGGTCCGATCGCGAGCGCCGAGGGGCGCGCGACCGGCTACGAGATCCGCGCGGGGCGGACGCGGCTCCTCGGCGAGGAGCCGGAAAGGGAGGCGGCGACGCCGCTCGCGGCCGAGCCGCTCGGCGCGGAGAGCGTCGCCACCGACCGCGTCCTCGGCACGTACCTCCACGGGCTCTACGAGACGGCGGCGGTACGAGACGCCTTCGTCGAGGCGGTCTTCGCGAACGCCGGCCGGCCGCGCCCGGACGCGGCGACCGCCGAGCGGTCCCCGTACGAGCGCGCGGCCGACCTCGTCGCGGACCACGTGGACTTACACGCGGCCGGACTCGATCACGTCCTCGGGTCGGCGGAGTGAGGCGACGAGCGGATCCGGAGGCGGAAAGTATATTGTTCTAAGTACCCAATACTGGCCCATGAGTGACGCAGCCGACGCGAGCGAACCGGCGGGCGACGACGCGAAGACGGAGCGCGAGCGCATCCGCGAGCGGAAGCGGCGAGAGCTCGAAGCGCGCCTCGGCGACGGGGAATCGCTCGACGGGACCGCCGGGACCGGGACGGACGACCGCGGCGAGGGCGGGTCAGCGGCCCCGACCGAGCCGATCCACGTGAACGGACTGGACGAACTCCAGCGCGCCGTCGACGACCACGACGTCGTCCTCGTGGACTGTTACGCCGACTGGTGCGGTCCCTGTCAGATGATGGAGCCGACGATCGAGGCGCTCGCGGCCGAGACCGACGCCGCGGTCGCTAAGGTCGACGTGGACGCGAACCAAGCGGTCGCCCAGCAGCTGGGCGCGCGGAGCATCCCGACGCTCGTCCTCTACGCGGACGGCGAGGCCGTCGACCGGTTCGTCGGCGCGCAGGACCGCGCGACGCTTGAGTCCGCGATCGACGAGCACGCAGCCTGAGACGGGGGAGCCGTCAGTTCTCGGCGAGCGTCTCCGCTAAGAGCTTCCGTTGGGCGGTCGCGAGGTGTTCGGCGAACGTCGACGGGGAGATGCCGAGCGCGTCGGCGACCGCGCTTGCGTTCGCGTCGCGGGGGCGCTCGAAGTAGCCCATGCGGTAGGCGGTCCGCAACACCTCGCCCTGGCGATCGGTGAGGCGGCCGCGGTCGACGAGGGTCCGGTCCGACGCCCCGTCGCCCCGCGCCGCGCCCTCGACGAGGTAGCGGACTTCGACGCGGTCGGCGACCCCGTCGAGCGCCGAGACGATATCGCGGAGACGCTCGAGGTCGGGGAGGTGAAGCGTGAGCACGAGGACCCCGTCCTCGGCGCGCGCGTCCGCGATCGGGCAGTCCAGCTCCTCGATGATCCGGCAGGCGCACTTCCCGTCGCGCGGGCGCTCGTACCGGTACACCCGCTCGTCGCCGAGGTCGACGACGGAGGCGGGCGAGGGGACCCCCTCCGCGGCGTCGACCGCGTCGGGGTCGCGGGCGCGGAACTCCTCGGTGTGCGTGTCGCCCGCGTGCGTCCAGGTGACGCCGGTTATCGGCCCGTGGTGGGCGGTCGACGCGGCGACGACTGGGCAGTTCCCCGTCCCGTGGATCGCGACGCCGGCGCGAACGCCGCCGGGCGTCGTCCCCGCGCCGTCGTCCGCCGGCTTCCCTTCGGTTCCCATCGCATCGAGGTTGGAACGACGGGTACAAAGGCCTGATCCCCAACGAACCGGACGCTCGCCGGGGTGTCACCGAGAACACCCGCAATACTGAGGGCCGGTCGGTATCGGTCCCCCGTCCGGAGTCACGGGCGTGAACCGAGCGATCCACGCGGTCGGAGCGATCGCCCTGGCCGCCGCCGGGGCTGGGATGATCGTCGCGGCGACCGCCGGGCTGGCGGACGGGGCCGGCGGGGGCCTAGTGACGCAGACGAGCAGCGACGCCGGCGCGTTCGTCGGCGGCCTCCTCGCCGCGTCCGCGGCGACGGGACTGGTGTACACCGCGGCGAAGGAGACGCGGTACGCGCTGCGGACGGACGGGTTCCGCATCACGCGCACCGACCTCGGCAACGCGACCGCCGTGGCCGCCGGGGCGCCGTTAACCTACCTCCTCTCCGTCCGCGCGGGCGTCGGACCGGTCGTGGCGTCCGCGCTCGTGGGGCTCTGCGCGTATCTCCTGAGCGAAACGTACGGCGCCCCCGCGTACTGCGGCTCGTTCGTCGGGATGGCGACGCCGGCGGCCGACGCCGACCTCAGGTCGGTGGCGGCCGCGGGGGTCGCGGCAGGCGTCGTCTTCGTCGTCGCCAAGCGGGCGTTCAACGGGTTCGGGGGGAAGCTCGGCACGACGGCGTTCGTCGGCTGCCTGTCGGTGGCCGCGGTCGGCGGGCTGGCTCCCGGTACGGGATCGGTTCCGGACCCGACCGTCGCGGCGGGGCTCGTCGTCGCGGCAGCCCTCGCCGCCGTCGTCACGTTCCTCATCTCCGTCCGGCTCGGCCACGGCCCGGTCGTCGCCTCGGCGGTCGTGGGGCTCGCCGCCGGAATCCTCTGTCCGCCGCTGTTCGACGCGGGCGACGCGGTCGCGGCGGTCGCCTTCTGCGCGTCGTTCGCCGGGATGGCCACGGCGAAGCGGATCCCCGGCCCCGGCGCGATGCTGCTGGCCGGCGGGACCGCGGGCGTCGCGTTCGTCGGCGCGGCGCCGTACTTCGTCGGGTTCGGCGGGAAGCTCGGCACGATCGCGTTCGCCGCCTGCCTCGTGACGACGGGCGTCCTGTCGCTGGGGCGCCTGCTCGCGCCGGATGGGATCGACGCCGTGACGGGGTGAGCCGCCGTGGTCGGCGGTACGTCCGCCGCGCGCCGGCGCGCGGCGGGATTATTTAAAACACCACGTAGCTCCGGTGGCATCTGGAGGGTCGTGGAACCCGTACCGCGATCCGATGACCGACCCGACCGAGACGAGCGAGCGGAGCTTCGAGTCGAACCCGACCGTCTGTCCGTTCTGCGGCGTCGGCTGTAGCGTCGAGTACGCCGGGCGGGGGAGCGCGACCGGCGTCGAGGGACCGGTGAACGAGCGTGGCGAGATCTGTCCGAAAGGGGCGGCCGCGTTCGACGTGGTCCACAGCGACGACCGGCTGACGGAGCCGCTGGTCCGGCACGACGGACACTTCGTCACGGCGCCGTGGGAGGAGGCGCTCGACCGCGTCGCGAGCGGGGTCGGCCGCGTGGTCGACGAGCACGGCCCGGACGCCGTCCAGTTCTTCGCGTCGTCGAACTGCACGAACGAGGAGAACTACGTCCTCCAGAAGCTCGCGCGGGTCCTCGGGACGAACAACGTGGACAACTGCGCGCGGCTCTGTCACGCCTCGACGGTCGCCGCGATGAGCGAGCGGTTCGGCGCCGGCGCGATGACGAACACCTTAGACGACCTCGGGGAGGCCGACTGCATCCTCGTCAACGGCGCCAACCCGGCCGAGCAGCACCCCGTGGCGTTCCGCTCGTACGTCCTCCCGGCGGTTCGCGACGGCGCGACGCTGGTCCACGTCGACCCGCGGGCGAACGACACGACCGAGGCGGCGGACGTCCACCTCCCGCTGCGGCCCGGCACCGACATCGAGGTGGCGAACGCGATCGCGGCGGTCCTCGTCCGGGAGGACCTCGTCGACGAGGCGTTCCTCGCGGAGCGCACGACCGGGTTCGACCGGCTGCGCGAGTACCTCGCGGACGTGGACGTCGCCGCGAACGCTGAGGCGGCCGGCGTCGACCCCGAGGCGATCCGCGAGGCGGCGCGGGCCTACGGCCAGGCGGACCGCGCCGCGATCGTGACGGGGATGGGGACGAGCCAGCACCGCTGCGGCACCGACAACGTCCACGCCCTGCTCAACCTCGCGCTTTTGACCGGCAACGTCGGTCGGCCCGGGACGGGCGTGAACCCGCTGCGCGGACAGAACAACGTCCAGGGTGCGAGCGACGTCGGCGGGCTCCCGGGCGTCCTCCCCGGCTACGAGCCGGTGACGGACCCGGACGCCCGCGAGCGCGTCGCCGCGGAGTGGGGCGTCGAGCCGCCGTCGGAGCCCGGCCTCACCGAGGTCGAGTCGACCCACCGGTTCGGCGACGAGGTGCGCGCCGCGGTCGTCTTCGGGGAGAACCCGGCGGTGACGGAGCCGAACGCAACCGCGGTCGCGTCGGCGTTCGACGAGCTCGACTTCTGCGCCGTCATCGACCTGTTCGAGACGCGGACGGCGACGCACGCCGACGTGGTCCTCCCCGGGAGCGCGTGGGCCGAGAAGTCCGGCACCGTGACGAACACCGACCGGCGCGTGATGCGGATGCGGCCGAACGCCGACCTACCAGGGAACGCCCGGCGCGACTTCGAGATTCTCGCCGACCTCGGCCGGCGGCTCACGGACCGCCCGGAGGCGTTCGACTACGACGGCCCGGAGGCGGCGTTCGACGAGCTGACGCGCGTCGCGCCGATCTACGAGGGGATGACCTACGAGGAGATCGGCGACGGCTACCAGCGGTGGCCGTTCTCGCCGGCCGACGGGTCCGGCACCGACGTGTTACACGCCGAGGCGTTCGCGACGGGCGAGCGCACCGCCCCGCTCGCGGTCGTCGACCCGGTCCCGCCCGCGGACGACCTCGACGACGGCGAGTTGATTCTCACGACCGGGCGCGTGCTCCAGCACTTCAACAGCGGGGCGCTCAGCCGGCGCTCGGACCGCCTCACCGCCATGCGTGGCGAGGACGTTCTCCAGATCCACCCCGACGACGCCGCAGAGCGAGGGATCGACGACGGCGACCCGGTGACCGTCTCGAACGAGCGCGGGAGCGTCGAGGTCGCGGCCGACGTCACGCCGGCGGTCCGCGAGGGCGTGGCGTTCTGTACGTTCCACTACCCGGAGCCGCTCGCGAACGCCCTCACCGGCGACGCGCTCGACCCTGAGGCGAAGATCCCCGAGTTCAAGCACTCGGCGGTCGCGGTCGAACCGGCCGCGGAGGGCGACGCGCCCGCCGAGAGCGACGCGGCGGGCGCCGACTGAACGGTCGCCGGCGCCGCGACACGGCTCTATCCCCCCGGAGCGGCGCCGCACGAGGCCGCTATCACTCGTGAGACGCGGGAGTTGCCGTTTATATAACCCAAGCGGAGAGCCTCCCGTATGGCTACATCTGGAGAGTACGGCCGAGGAGACTTCGGCCAAGGTGGCTTGAACGACGGGCTCGACGTCACCGAGCTGGTCGACGAGATCGGGCTCGACGCAGACGAGATCGCGTGGCGGAAGGAATTCGTCGGCTTCGACGAGGAGGACGAGCGGCGGCTGAGCCGGTACGAGGACGCGTTCGCGGAGAACGCGGAGCAGATCGCCGACGACTTCTACGAGAACCTCACCGACCACGAGCAGACGGTCGAGGTGATCGGCAGGTCGGAGAGGGGGCTCGAACAGCTCAAGCGGACGCAGTCGGCGTACCTCGTGACGCTCGCGGAGGGCGAGTACGACGGGGGATACTTCCGGGACCGGGCGCGGATCGGCAAGATCCACGACATGCTGGAGATGCCGATGAAACACTACCTCGGGCAGTACGGCGTGTACTACGACCTCATCCTCCCGCTCATCGGCGACCGCCTCGTCGACTCGCTCACGGACCGGCTGGCCCCCGACGGCGTCGGCGAGGAGATCGACGACGCGACCGCGGCGGCGGTCGAAGAAGAGGTCGACGACGCGATAGAGGACCTGCTCTCCGTCCTCCGAATCGTCAACCTCGACATGCAGGTCGTCACGGACACGTACATCCACTCGTACAGCGAGAAGCTCACCGAGGCGGTCGAGCGGAACGAGCGGCTGATGGCCGAGGTGGAAGACGAGGTCGAGGAGCCGATCGGCGACCTCCGCGAGTCGGCGGGCGACGTCGCCGACCGCGCCGCCGAGGTCGGCGACGCGGCCGAGGACCAGTCGGACCGGGTCGCCGAGATCTCCTCGGAGGTTTCGAACCTCTCGGCGACGGTCGAGGAGGTGGCGTCGACCGCCGACGAGGTCGAACGCACGAGCAGCCGAGCGGAGACGCTCGCGGAGGACGGCCGAGAGGCGGCCGACGACGCCGCGTCGGCCATGAACGACATCGGCGACGCCGTCGACGAGGTCGCGGACGACGTCGAGGCGCTCCAGGAGCGCGTCGAGGAGATCGACGAGTTCGTCGACGCGATCAACGGCATCGCCGACCAGACGAACCTGCTCGCCCTGACCCCC
>JBNJEE010000068.1:0-13500 GCA_051745525.1 Methanobacteriota archaeon
TACGCGGCGGCGGCCGGCGGTCCGGTGGTGTCGCCCGGCGGCGGCCTCTCGGTCGTCCCCGTCGCGCCGTTCACGACTCGCCCCGACACGTGGGTCGCGAGCGGCGGCGTCAGCGTCACGGTCGAGCGCGGGGAGGAACCGGTCGCGCTGGTTATCGACGGCGCCCGCAGCGGGACCGTCGAGCCGCACCGTGGGGTCGGTATCGAGATCGCGGTAACGGTCGATCTCCTCTCGCCGACCGCCGAGTGAGGGACGGCGACCCGCTCACCGCTGTCGCGTTCGCGACCGCTCGCGGGAGCGCCGATCGGAAACACTCTAATATGTCGTGAACGGAATTGGTGGATATGGACCCACTGCAGTTCCTCGTTCCCCTCGGCTGGCTGGCGGCCGCCGGGCCGGTGCTGCCGTACGCGATCTTCGTGATGACCGTCGCGAACCTCGCGACGCGGCACCTCGCGCACAAGCGACACGTCGGTCAGGGAGAAGAGGCCGAAAGCGTGGAGGCGTACACCCCGCACGTGTTCACCAACGTCGGGCTCGTCCTCCTCTCGTTCCTCTTCATCCTCGACTCGCCGGTGAGCGGGACGATCCTGTCGATCCTCGTGCTCTCGATGTTCATCGCCGACTTCTTCGAGCTGGAGGCGCGTAACGTCGAGGCCCGCAACGACATGGAGATCGAGGCGCCGAAGAGCTCGATCGCCGCCTCGCTCGTCGTGTTAGTGTGGTCGTCGTACTACGCGCTGTTCTTCGTCATCGAAGGGATCTGGAACCAGTTCGTCGTCGCCTGACGGACTCTATCCCCGACCGCGGTTTCTCCCTCCGCCCGCCGCTCAGAACGTCCAGTCGCCGGTGAGCTTCATCCCCGTCGCCTTCCCCTCGGCTTCGAGCGCCGCGGCGATCTCGTCGGTGTCCCGGCGCGGGATCGACGCGTTCGCCTCGGCGAGGTCGACGACGAGTTCGGTGAGGAGGATTGCCTGCTCCCGGAGGTTGCGCGACTCCAGCTTGTCGAGCGTGTCGGCGTGGGTGTGGCCCCAGCCGCGGCCGCGCCCCTCGGTCTCGCCGGAGATCATGTACCCCGGGATTCCCCGCTTCACGAACGGCCAGTGGTCGCTGTGGGGCACCAGCTCCTCGCCAGTCGAGATCGGGTGGTCGAACCGGTCGCTCACGCGCTCGGCGGCGGCCGCCAGCGCGTCGAAGTCGTGGTGGTCGAGCCGGAGCGTCCGGCCGAACACGTTGCTGTCGACGTTGACGACGGCGCGGACCGCCGCTCTGTCGGCGGCCTCGGCGGCCACCGACGAGCCGACGAGGCCAACCTCTTCGGCGCCGAAGGCGGCGAACCGCACTCTCACGTCGAGCTCGTCCTCGCGCGTCGCGAGCGCCCGCGCGACCTCGACGATCGTCGCGGTTCCGGCGCCGTTGTCCATCGCGCCCTCCGCGAGGTCGTGGGCGTCGACGTGCGAGGAGACGATCAGGTGCTCGTCGGTGTCGGGGCCGAGCTCCGCGACCGCGTTGCCGCTCGTCGCCGTCGGGGTCTCGCAGTCGACCGCGACGGTGAGGTCGTCGCCCTCGTTCCGTCGCGCGAGTCGGGCACCGGTCTCCTTCGAGACGCCGACCGCCGGGACCGCTCCGATCGGCGCGTCCGCGGTCCCGACGCTTCCGGTCGGCGGGAGCGTCCCCTCGACGTGATTGGCGAAGACGAAGGCGGCGGCGCCGGCGTCGACGGCGCGGTAGTACTTCTCGCGGCGGTGGATGAACCGGTCGACGGAGTCGGGCGTGTCCGACGAGACCATCACGACCTTCCCGTCGAGGTCGGCCTCGAAGTCCTCGGGAATCCCGTAGCCGAGGTCGACGAACTCGCCGGACGCCTCGCCGCTCGGGCTGCGCGGCAGCGCGATACAGGCGTTCGGGCCGACAGCGACCGGCTCCTCGGTCGCCGCGTCCCGGATCACGCTGTCGCCGCGCGCCCAGCCTTGTAGCTCGAACTCCTCGACGGTCGCGTTCCGTGCGCCGGCGTCGGCGAGCGCGTCGCGGGCCAGTTCCAAGGCCTCGCGCTCGCCAGCCGAGCCGGCCATCCGGTCGCCGACGTCGACGAGGTCGGTGAGGTGGTTCCAGCCCGCGTCGCTCGTGAACGTCTCGCCGATCCAGTCGGTCATGCGTAGGGGTGTCGCGGCCGCCGTTCAAGCGTTTCGGTGGCGGCGGGGGCGGCCGGAAGCAGGCGGAGCGACGGGACTGCGGCGCGGGACGATGGGCCGGGGAGCGCCGTTCAGACCGGCGCGGCCGGCAGGAGGACCGCCGCGGCCTCGGCGGCCGCGAACGTCGAGTCGTACAGGTGGTTGAGGAGGAGGTAGGTGACGACGCCGAGCGCGAGCGAGAGGATCCACGCGCTCGCCGCGATCCGCCCGACGCGCCGGTGCGGCGTCTCGGTGCGAAGCTCCCGCTCGCTGTGGGTGAGCCCGAGGACGATTGCGTAGAGGACGACGGGAACGGAGACGACCGAGAGCAGGATGTGGATCGCGAGCATGATCAGGTACGCGGGGTACACCCACTCCCACAGCGGGACCCACGCGTACGACGAGTCGAGGACGAACTCCTTGGTGCCGCCGCCGGCGACCTTCGGGAGGTACATCGCGAGGAACAGGAGGATGAGACCGAACGAGGTCGTCATCGCCGCGGCGTGTTTCTTCACCTCGTCGTTGCGGATCCAGTACCAACCGAGCGAGAGGGTGATCACGGCGACCGTGTTGACGGCGGCGATGGCGTGCGCGAGCAGGTTCACGGTCTCCTGCGTGAGCGTCGGGAACAGCGCCTGGAACTCCGGGACGAGGAACACCCCCCCGACGGCGCCGTAGCCGACGACGGTGAGGAGAACGGTTATCGCGGTGGCCCGCTCCTTGGCCCGCTCGCGAACGCTGGCGGTGGACATATCGGACGGAGGGAGCGGAGCGATAAGTCGGCTTCGGGTCCTCCCGCCGGTCGGGAGGTTTCGCCCGCACTCGTCCCGGCGGGACTACCGCTCGATGACGCCGGTCGCGGTCGCGACCTCGACCGCCGCCTCCTCGTTGATCCCGCCCTGGAGGATGGTGTAGCGGTCGCGGATCTCGTGGGCGCTCGTCAGGGCGGCGATCAGCTCCGCGTCGTCGATCCCCAGCTCGCTCGCGGTCGTGGGGGCGTCGAGCTCGTCGAGGGCGTCCCGGATGGCGCTCCACCGCCCGTTCTCGCCGCTGTGGAGGTACTCGGTCATGATCGACGCGACGCCGACCTGGTGGCCGTGGAGCGCTTTGCCGGGCGCGATCCGGTCGAGCTGGTGGGAGATGAGGTGTTCGGCGCCCGAGGCGGGCCGCGAGGAGCCGGCGATGGACATCGCGACGCCCGAGGAGACGAGCGCCTTCACGACCACCCACGCGGACTCCTCTAAGCCCGGGCGGATCATGTCGGCGTTTTCGACGAGCAGCTCCGCGGTCATCTCCGAGAGCGCGCCGGCGTACTCGCTGTACTCGACGTTGCGCAGTCGCTGGGCGAGCCGCCAGTCCTTCACCGCGGTGTAGTTCGAGATGATGTCCGCACAGCCCGCGGTGGTGAGCCGCCACGGCGCCTCAGCGAGGAGCGTCGTGTCAGCGACGACGGCGAGGGGCGGGTCGGCCGCGACGGAGTGACGCGTGTCGCCTTCTGGGATCGAGGAGCGGCCGGAGACGATGCCGTCGTGGGAGGCGACCGTTGGGACGGAGACGAAGCCGACGCCGAGGTGGTCGGCGGCCATCTTCGCGATGTCGATGGGCTTCCCGCCGCCGAGGGCGATCAGGTAGCCAGGGTCGACCGCCTCGGCGGTCTCGGTGAGCTCCTCGACCGCGGCGAAGGAGGCGTCCTCGACGACCGCGGTCGCCGGGTCGTCGAACTGCGCTCGGACGCGGTCGCCGGCGATCTCGTTGGGCGTCGGGCTCGTCACGATCAGCGGCCGCCCCGTGAGGTACAGCTCGCCGATCGCCTCCCCGAGATCGTCGATCACATCGTGCCCGACGAGCACGTTGCGCGGGAGCTTGATCCACGTGGACTTCTCGAACATAGCTCAGTTACGCCACCGGAGGGTCTAGAAGATGCGGATTCTCCGACGGATCGAGGCGCTGCGGAGTCGGCGGCACCGCTGTGAACGGAGCCGGAGTGCGACGACCATTTATAAATAGACGACACGCACGTCGACGGCGCGGTGGCTCGTGCCTGCGAGCGCCCATCGGGCGCGAGAAGCACGCGCGAGGTCGTCCGCGAACGCCCGAAGGGCGTGAGCGGCAGCGAGGCGCGTCGCGTCTCGCTGCCGCGAGGGGGACACGCCGCAGTAAGCACCGCAGCGAAGGGGCGTTAGCGACTGAGCGAGGCGCGCAGCAAGGCGCGTGAGCCGTCGCGGCTGGGGCTTCGGAGGCGTTCGAAACCGATCTACAGGCGGTCATTTATAGCTGAGCGGCTGGGGCTTTGGGAGTGTCCGCCGTCGATCCAGTATCAGCTATTTATAAGTAAGCGGCCGCGGCGCCGAGGGACGTCCGACCGTTTCGTCACCGACTCGGTACTCCTCACGCTCCTCACACGATTTCGGCGAGGAACGCCAGCGCGTCGACCGTCGTCGCCGCGTCGTAGAGGAAGTAGACGCCGAAGCCGGCGAGGACCACCGCGGATCCGACCGCGACGACCGGCGCGAGCGTCTCGATCCGGCGTTCGGCGGCGACGAGGCCGGTCGGGAACCCCACGATCCACGTCAACACGCCGAGGAAGAAGCCGCCGATGAGCGCCGGCGAGCCGGTGGCCACGACGAACGTCCCCGCCAGGTCCGCACCGACCACCGGGAGGCGCGCGAGGACGTCGAGCTCGCCGGTCCGGAGCATCCCGACGCCGACGGTCAGCCAGAACAGCACCTGATACGGGTTCGTCAGGGCGAGCACCAGCGCCTTGCGGAACCCCTTCCCCGACCCGATCGCCGGCTCGTCGCCCGACGTGGGCCGGAACGACGCGCGGGCGCCGCGAGCGGCGTCGACCGCGAAATACAGCATCAGGACGCCGCCGACCGCGACCATCGCCGCCCGGAGCAGCGGGAGGGACTCCACGACCGCGACGACGCCGACGTACGCGAGGACGAAGAAGACCGCGTCGGCGGTCGCCGCGCCGAGCCCGGCCCGGAAGCCGGCGATGCGGCCGCGGAGGACCGACTCCTCCGCGATCACCGCGTTCATCGGGCCGGGCGGCGCCGCGAGCGCCAGGCCGAAGACGACGCCCGCACCGAGCGATACCAAGGTACTCACACCGCTCGCAACGACCGTTTTCGTGAAAAACCTCGCGACAGAGAGGCGGTCGGTAGCGGTCGATTCCGGGCCGCACGCCCGAGATCGACGCATCGAGGGACAGATCCGATCACGCTCGGGCGGGCGGCCCCCGCCGGGACGACGCGTTCCACTGCGTCGGTCCCGCGGCTAGGCGTCCTGAAGCTCGGCGTCGCGGAGCGCCTCGTTAAGGTCCTCGCGGACGCGCTCGCCGGTCTCGCGGTCCATCGCCGTGGTGACGATCCGGTTCTCTTGGACGCTGGAGCCGTCTCGAAGGAGGAGCCGGACGTTGCCGTTCGTCCCCGCGCGCGTCGCCTTCGCGCGGAGGCCCGTCCGCGAGCCCGTCCCGCCGGCGTCGATGGGGCCAGGAACGATCTTCTTGACGTGTGGGTGTTCCGCGACAGTTCGGACGGCCTTCCGCCCCTTGCGGTCGCCGATGAGCGTGGAGTGTGACCCGCCGATCTTCTCGCGCGGCGGCGTCTCGACCACCGCCAGCGACCGGTCGCCCCGCCGGTCGAGCACCCACGCGACGACCGGGCTCACGTCCGTCCCGGGGCCGTCGTCCGGGGAGTCGCTGGCGGTTCCGCCGCCGCCGCGACCGCTCTCGTTCGCGCCCCCGCCCGGGACGCGGTAGAACTCGTGGTGGAGCTGCGCGCGCGTCTCGCGCAGCGGCTCGCGCTCGCCTGCGGCGTAGACGGTGTCGGGCCGCTTCCGGCGGATCTCGTCGGCGACGCGGCCCGCGAAGTTCCGCAACTGGACCTCGGTCAGGCGCTCTTCGTCCTCCGGTCGCGTGGTGACTGTCGTCTCGCCGACGACGTCGTCCTCGCGGAGCAGCGTCAGGTGCGCGCGGTCTGGCTCGAACTCGGCGACGACCGCGTCGGCGTTGGCGGTGTTGCAGGTCAGACAGTAGTCCCCGGGCTTCTCTAACGGGTTCCCACACCGCCGGCAGTTCATACCGAACGGACGGTCGTCGAAGATAAAAGGGCGTCCGTTCGCCCCGGTTGCGGACCGGTCCGGCGCGCCCGTCGGCGCGTCCGGCGCCGGTCGGGAGCGACACCTTATAATCCTCCCCGGCCTCCGTACCGGGCATGGACGGAGAGCGACGCCGCGACGCCGACGCCGGCGCCGAAGCGGACGTCGATGACCCGAAGCCCGACGAGGCGCTCGCCGGCGAGCCGGAGTCCGTCGAGGACCGGCTGGCGCGGCTGGTCCGCGACGGGCGAGTCAACGCGCTTGCGGCGTGGGCGATGATCGCAGTCCTGGCGGGGGTGCTCGTCGAGAGCGCGCTCGCGTACGACCTCCTGTCGGCGGCGATCGTCGTCGGCCTCGGCGGGGTCGTGCTCGCGCCGACGGCCGCGGCCCGGGACTGGCGGGCGATGCTCCCGGCCGAGCTGGTCGGACTCGCGCTGTTGCCGGTCCTAGTTCGCGTGTTCCTCGGCGGCGAGTTGGGGACGTTTGCGACGTACGTCGCCATCGCGGCGCTGGCGCTCGTGATCGTCGTCGACCTCCACATGTTCACGACGCTGCGGCTCACCCACTGGTTCGCGGTCGCCTTCGTCGTGCTGGCGACGCTGGCGACGGCGGCGGTGTGGACGGTGCTGCGCTGGAACCTCGACCAGCGCGTCGGTACCGAGTTCCTGACGACGAACGACGCGCTGATGATCGAGTGGATCTACGTCACGCTGGCCGGGCTCGCGGCCGGGGTCCTCTTCGACGGCTACTTCCGGCGGCGCGGGCTCGTGCTCCGCCGCGCCATCCGGCGGGTGATGCGGCGATGACGCTGCTCCCCCGTCCCTCGCTCACGTCGCAGCGGCGGCTCACGGGCGCGATGCAGGTTCTCCTCGTTGGTATCGTCGCGTACGGCTTCTTCGCCGGGGAGCAGAAGGCGATAAGCAACGGGATAATCGGGTTCCTCGTCACGCTGATCCCTGCCGTCTCGGAGCGGCGGTACGACCTCCCGCTCGACCCGTGGCTCGCACTGTGGATCACCTCAGCCGTCTTCCTCCACACCGTCGGGTCCGCCGGCTTCTACGCCCGGATCGAGTGGTGGGACCACGTTACCCACTCGCTTTCGGCCTCGGTCGTCGCGGCCGCCGGCTACACGGCGCTCCGCGGGGTCGATCTCCACAGCGACGGGGTCCGGATCCCGTCACGGTTCGCGTTCGTCTTCATCGTCGTCGTCGTGCTGGCGTTCGGCGTGCTCTGGGAGCTGTTCGAGTTCGGGCTCGACATCGTCGCCACCGAGACCGGGATCGACATGCCGCTCGCCCAACACGGGCTCGAAGACACGATATCCGATCTCACGTACAACACCGTCGGCGCGATCCTCGTGGGGCTGTTCGGGCAGGCGCACCTGTCGGGGCTCGCGGAGCGAGTCCGCGACCAGTTACTGACACGCACGCAGAGCTGAGGTCCGGCGCGCCTACGCCAAGCAGGCCGCCACGACCCGTAGCGCCGCCTCGCCCCGCACCTCGTTCGCGAGGAGGGGCACGCGTTTCACGTCGCGGCCGCGGAACAGGCCGGTCGCCTCCCGGAGCGCGTTCTGCTGGACCTCCCAGCGGCGCGCGCAGAACTCGCAGGTGTCCGGGTTCGGCTCGACCACCCAGTCGGGGTCGATGATCGGTCCGTCCCCGTCGGTCACGTCGCCGACGCCCTCCATCACCCGGTTGACAACGAGCGTGTTCACCGGAATGCCGAACTCGTCGAGGCGCGCGACGAGCCGCTCGGACTCGACGACGCTCATCTCCTCGGGGATCATCACGACGCGAAAGTCGGTCTTCGCGGGGTCGCGGAGAACCGCCCGCAGGCGCTCGATGCGCCCGCGCAGCTCTTCGAGGTCGGCAGAGGGGTCGGGGTCGTCGTCGTCCCCGCCGAACATGCCCTTTATGCCGTCCATCATCCCGGAGAAGCGCTGGCGGAGCTTCATCACGCGTCCGAGCATCGAGTCCATGATCTCCGGCAGCTGGAGCAGCCGGAGGGTGTGGCCCGTCGGCGCAGTGTCGACGACCACGCGGTCGAACCGCGGGTCGTCGAGGTACTCCAGCAGCTGGCGCATCGCCGCCGCCTCGTCGGCACCGGGCATCGTCCCGCCGAGGAGGCCGCCGAGCCCCTCTCCGTCCTCGCCCGCCATCCCGTCGCTGTCACCGGGACCGCCGGCGCCGCCCATCCCGCCCATCGCGTCGCCCATCTCGCCGAGGCCGCCGAGCGGGTCGGCGTCGGCGCCGAACATCCCCTCCTCCATCGCGGCGTCGGGGTCGATCTCGGCGGCATATAGCGGAATCTCCTCGCGGATGCGCGCCGGCTCGGCGGGGATCTCCGTCTCGTAGGTGTCCGAGAGCGAGTGCGCGGGGTCGGTGGAGACGACGAGCGTTCGGACGCCGCCCGCAGCCGAGGCGAGCCCCGTCGCGGCCGCCATCGTCGTCTTCCCGACGCCGCCTTTCCCGCCGTACAGCACGTAGTCTGGCGCGTCGACGCCCGCCGGGAGGTCGGCAAGGCCGTCGTCGACGGTCAGCGCCTCGTCCGTCTCCGCGGGCTCGACGGTACCCTCGTCTTCAGAGTTGTCGACCCGGTCGACAGGCTCGACGTCGATATCGTCCATACCGATCTGTCGTTCCGGCGGGCTTGTGTACCCGTCGGTCCCGAGAAGACGGTGACGCGGTTCCTGCGACGAACTCTTTCGAATTCCCAACCGATCGTTTATAACTGGTTGCGTACGGACCGACCGCGGACACTCCCAAATCCCCAGCCGCTCGTTTATAAGTGACAAACGGTAGACTGACCGCGAACACCGCCAAAGCCCCACCCGACCGCACAGCACCTCGCGCCTCCCCAGCCTCGTCGCGGCCGCTTTTAATTATAGAGGATTATTCGATCGCGCCGTCGCGCTCGACGGCCGTCCCGAGGTCGGCCATCGCGTCGAAGAAGCCGGGGAACGAGACGTCGACGTGCCCGGTGCCGCCATCGGCGTCAACTCAGCCGCTTCATCGAGACAAGCGCCGTCGGGATCATGATCGGGATCGTGAGGATGGCGCCGGTTATGACGACGAACGGCGCGACACCGGCAATCGGGTACGCGAGCAGGTCGACGGCTAACACGTTGACCGCACTCACCGTCACCGTGTACGCGATCACGGTGAGCGCAACGATAGTCGAGAACACGACGCCGACGACAATCGCCGCGTTCGGTCCGCCACCCTCGCTGTCCGACGACGGGTCGTCGCTCATCTGCTATCTGCCACCATTTGGTCTTGTGTATATTGCGAACGGCTATAACTATTGTCTTCCCCGCGAGTCACTCGCGCTCGACGTCCATCCCGAGGTTGGCCATCGTGTCGAAGAAGCCGGGGAA
Source organism: Methanobacteriota archaeon (assembly GCA_051745525.1). GTDB lineage: Archaea > Halobacteriota > Halobacteria > Halobacteriales > Haloferacaceae > Halorubrum. Next base: position 9,649 of record JBNJEE010000068.1, read on the forward strand.
CGAGACGTCGACGTGCTCGGCGCCGAGGACGGTCGTCTTCCCCTCGGCCGCCAGCGCGGCGACGGACAGCGCCATCACGATCCGGTGGTCGGCGCGGCCGTTGACGGTCGCGCCGCGGAGGTCGCTCTCGCCGCCGTGGACCGTGAGGACGTCCTGTTCCTCTGTCGTCTCGGCGCCGAGCTTTGCCAGTTCCTCGGCCATCGCGGCGACGCGGTCCGTCTCCTTGTAGCGGACGTGCTCGCAGTTCTCGATCCGAGTCTCGCCGTCCGCGACAGCGCCGAGCGCGGCGATGGTCGGCAGGAGGTCGGGCGTGTCGCCCACGTCGACGGTGACCCCGGAGAGGTCCGCGCGCTCGACGGCTAGCTCGCCGGCCTCACGGTCCCAGTCGACGGGCGCCCCCATGCGCTCGACGATCTCGACGATGGCCGCGTCGCCCTGCGCGCTCGGGCGAGCGCCCTCGATCCGGACCGTCTCGCCGGACGCGGCCGCGACCGCGCCCGCGCCGAGCAGGTACGAGATTGAGGAAAAGTCGCCCGGCACGGCGTAGCTGGCGCCCGTGGGCTCGTAGGTCTGCCCGCCGGGGACCGAGAAGCCCGCGGCGCCCGCGGCGCCGTCGAGGGGGTCACCGGCCGCGTCGACCGGCGTCGCCTCGACGCCGAAGTCGGCGAGGAGTTCGAGCGTGATATCGACGTACGGGGCGGACTTGAGGTCGGTCGTGAGCTCGACCTCGACTCCCTCGTCGGTGACCGCACCGGCCATCAGCAGCGCGGTGACGTACTGCGAGGAGACGTCGCCGGGAATGGCGACCTCGCCGCCCGCGAGCGGGCCGGTGACGACGAGCGGCGCCCGCCCGTTCGCTCGCGTCGACTCCGCGCGCACGCCGAGGTTGCCGAGCGCGTCGAGAAGCGGCCCCTGCGGCCGCGATCGGAGCGAGCCGTCACCGGTGAGTACGGTGGTGCCGTCGGCGAGCGCGGCCGCGGCGGTGACGAGCCGCATCGTCGTCCCCGAGTTCGCGCAGTCGACCACGTCGTCGGGGACAGCGGGGCGGCCGCCGAACCCCTCGACCGCGAGCGCGTCGGCGCCGGCGAGGTCGCCGTCGGCTTCGGTAGTCGGTTCCTCCGCTCCTCTCGCGGGCGCGACCGACCCGCCGAACGCCGCGACGGCGCGGGCGGTCGCCCGCGTGTCCGCGGAGACCAGCGGCGACTCGACGGTCGCGCCGTCGCTGTAGCCGGCGGCGAGCAGCGCGCGGTGGGTGTAGCTCTTCGACGGCGGCGCGCGGGCGGCCCCCCGGAGGGTCGACCGTGTGACGTGGACGTCCATACCCCTCCTGCCGGCCCCGGCGACAAGTCGGTACCGACCGCGGCACGATTGCGGTCGGGGCGGTGCCTGAGCGCAACCGCTCTCCCTCCGCCGCGAGGCCGCGGCACACCCTTTATACCAACGGGAGCGTTAGCGTCGCGTATGCCCCAGTGTGAGATGTGCGGCGCCGAGGAGGCCTCGCTGACGACGACGAAGGTCGAAGGCGCCGAACTGGAGCTCTGTAGCTCGTGTACGGACTTCGGCACCGAGGTTCGCGACGAGTCGACGAGCTCCGGCGGCAGCAAGTACTCCACCAGCTCCAGCACCGGGAAGTCGTCCTCGTCGTCCGGTTCCTCGGGCTCTTCCGGGTCGTCGGGCGGCTCGACTCGTCCCCGCGACATGTTCGACGACATGGACGAGATCGCCACCGACTACGACGAGCGGATCCGCGAGGCGCGGGAGTCGCGCGGGCAGAGTCAGGAGGAGCTGGCCGACCAGCTCAACGAGAAGGCGAGCCTCATCCGCAAGCTCGAACGCGGCGACACGCTCCCGACCGACGAGGTCCAGCGCAAGCTCGAACGCGCGCTCGACATCTCGCTGGTCGAGGGGCAGTCGTCGGACGACGCCGACTGGGAGACCAACGACGCGGGGACGATGACCCTCGGCGACGTGGTCAAGCGGAAGGACTAACCACCGGCCCGTCCGGACCGCGGCTCGCACGTCTTCTCAGACGCGGTATCGCGTGCCGACGGTGTGATTTCTGCCCTCTTGGAGGTCTCACACCGTCGCGCCGCCGTCGTCCGTCTGTTCCGACCCCCCGTACCGCTCGGTGAGGTAGTCGATGATGTAATCGACCGTCTCAGGGTCGTAGCTCCAGAAGCCGTAGAACTCTCCCGGTGCGCGCTCCTCCGCGAGCAGCGCGCACTTGGCGTCCTCGTACCCGCCCCCGTCGTACGCGACGAACCACGTCTCACGGATCTCGGCCGTCTCGCCCACGTGGACGGCGTAGTGTTCGACGTCGGGCGCCTCGCCCTCGTCTGCGGCGTACGCGTGGACGTTGAGGCGCTCCTTCTCGCCGAGGAGGTCGTAGGTGTCCGCCTCACCGGTGAGCACGTCGAGCGTCTGGAACCCCGCGTGGAGCTCCCCGTCCCCGACCCGCCAGGCGCGGTCCTCTATCTCCCGTGACGCGGCGACCATGTCATCGCGCGTGTAGGAGGTGAACATCGTCTCGTCGAGGTGGTCCAACACGGGCCTCCCGACGCCCCCAGCGGTCCCGTCGCCGTCCGTTTCCCCGTTTCCGTCCTCCTCCCGGCCCGGCAACAGGTCGTCAACGGTCACGGCCGTGACGAACTCTCCGTCCCGCGCCAACACCGCGAACTCCTCCGGACCGGTGGCCGTCTGGTCGTCGACGATCCGGACGTTGCGGTCGGCGAAGTACTCCCGGAGCTCCTTCGTAACCGCCGGATCGGCGTTGAACACGGTTAGCGTGGCCTCGTGCGCCTCCACGCCCGCGATGAGCTCGATGAGGGACATCCCTTGCCGGACCCACAGCAGCGGGGTATAAGGTCGTTTCTGCTCTGGGCCCGCGGGGCCCTCGGTTCCGTGGCCCGCGAACACAGCCACCGAGGGGCGACCGAGCGTCGCGAAGCACGAACCTATTTGCGCCGCGCTCCCCGAGTGGGCGTATGTTCATCCTGGTGAACCTCAAGGCGTACCCGTGTGATCCGATCGAGGTAGCGACCGCGGCCCGCGACGTCGCCGAGGCGTCCGGCGCGCGGATCGCCGTCTCGCCGCAGGCGGCCGACGTCGCCCGCGTCGCGGACACCGGCGTCGAGACGTGGGCGCAGCACGTCTCACCGAACGCGCACGGCTCCCACACCGGGTCGACCCTCGCCGAGGCCGTCACCGACAACGGCGCCGAGGGGACGCTTATCAACCACTCCGAGAACCGGCTGAAGCTCGCGGACGTCGACGGGTCCGTGCGCGCGGCGGAGCGCGCCGACTTGGAGACCATCGTCTGCGCGAACAACCCCGCGCAGGTCGGCGCCGCGGCCGCGCTCGGCCCCGACGCGGTCGCCGTCGAGCCCCCGGAGCTGATCGGCGGCGACGTCTCCGTCGCCACCGCGGACCCGGGCATCGTCGAGGACGCGGTCGCGGCCGCTGAGGCCGTCGACCCCGCGGTCGACGTGTTCTGCGGCGCCGGCGTCTCGACCGGCGAAGACGTCTCGACCGCGGGCGACCTCGGCGCCGCCGGCGTCCTGCTGGCCTCGGGCGTCGCGAAGGCCGACGACCCCGAGGCCGTGCTGGAGGACCTCGTAAGCGGGATCTGAGACAGGCGACCGAGACAGCGATCCGAGGCCGGTAGCTGAGTCGGGGATCGAATTCGGGCGTCGCGCCCGACTCCGCGCTCGGTGCCAAACCGCCGCTGCGTTTGCGGATCTGTATAAAGACATCGATGTGAGCGACTCACATGATCGAGAAACCGCATGACCGCGGCGGGTTCTTTCTCACGGCCGAACGGTACCATCTAGTAACCTTTAACCGAAACAAGCC
>JBNJEE010000006.1:0-37850 GCA_051745525.1 Methanobacteriota archaeon
CCGGGCTCGCCGGTCGGGAGCCGTCGCGGCAACCCGTTCAGAGCTCTAATCGTCCCGGGATGCTCACCCGGTCGAGCAGGAAGTAGCCGACCGTGAGCGCGAGTATCAGAACCCCGAGCGCCACGGCCGCGAGCAGGGCCTCGTCGCCCCCGCCGTAGTCCTCCAACCGGAAGCTGATCACCCGGCGGGCGACCGCGATGATCGCGGCGCTCACGACGATCCGGAGGACGGGCCGCCCGCGCGCGTACGCCACGAGCGTCCGGTGGACCTCGACGATGATCAAAAGCAGGAGAACGCTGTCGAGTAACCCCACCACCTCGACCGGGTCGGTGAAATCGCCCGCGACGAGGAGGCGGTACAGCGAGATGAACAGGTCGAACACGCCGATGAGAAAGAGGAGGAGCAGGAAGTACGCCGCGCCGAGGACGAGCCACTCCATCGCCCGGGCAGCGGGGTCCGCGGCGTCGTCGAGATCGAACGGCATGATGAATCCCTCGGCGCCCGGCGACAAGGGGCTTTGGGCGAACGCAGTCAGGGCTCCGCGCCCGTCAGCGATTCGAGCAGGCGGACGGCTGGCGCCTTCGCCAACGGGTCGTTTCCGTTACCGCAGTGAGGCGACTGGACGCAGGCGGGGCAGCCGCCCTCGCAGTCACAGGTGTCGATGAGCCGCGCCGTCCGCGTCATCAGCTCCTCGATCCGGCAGTGCCCCCTTCGGGTGAGCCCGACGCCGCCCGGGTAGCCGTCGTAGACGAACACCGCCGGCCCATCGGTGTGGGGGTGGTGCGGGGTCGAGATGCCGCCCACATCGGCGCGGTCACAGAGCAGGTGGAACGGGAACAGCGAGATGATCCCGTGTTCGGCGGCGTGAATGCCGCCGTTGAACGCGTACTCGCCGCCTGGGATCGGTTCGTCGTCGTCGGCAGGAGAGTCGCCGGCGGGGTCGCCCTCGGGCGCCTCACCGCCGTCTGCGCTGACTTCGCGGTCGCCCGCAGCGACTTCGTCGACCGGGTCGCCGAGGCGTCGCATCTCGCGTTCGACGTCTTCGGGCACCGGGAAGTACAGCGACTTCGTCCGCAGCCTCGTCTCCGGGAGGTCGAGCGTGGACTCGCCGAGCGACTCGCCCGTCGCGGCGTCCTTCCGCACGAACCCCGTGATCTGTTCTGCTACCGTGACGTCCGCGAACCGGACGGGTACGTCCTCGCGAGCCGAGAGCGCGCGCTCGTCGAGGTCCTCGTTCACGACGATGTCCTTGTCCGAACGCACCTGCGTGTAGTAGTCCGCCCACGACTGCTGGAGCTCCGCGACGTCGCGGTCGAGGTCCAGTTCGACCACCTCGTAGGTGCGGCCCTGCTGGTGGTAGATGGCGCCGGGGTGCGCGTCGCGGAGCGCGTCGGCGAAGCCGAGCGTCGCGACCGTCTCGCCGCTCGACCGCTCGATCAGCGATATCTCGCGCTCCTCGGCGGTGCGGAGGTTCACCGACTGCTGCGGGCTCGACCCGCCGGCGTGGACCCAGCGCGTCCCCGCCGCGGCCTCGCGCCGGTTCAGAGTCCCCTCGTCGGTGAGGTCCGCCACCACGCCCGGGAAGGAGTCCCCGAAGAAGCGTTCGTCCGCGGGCGCAAGCCAGTTCTCGTCGGCCGCGCAGGCGACGTGGCCGGGCATGAGCTGGCCGTTCTCCGGGTCGCAGATGGCGTCCTCCGGCGGCGCGTCGAAGAAGTCGCTCGGGTTCCGCATCAGGTACTGGTCGAGTTGGTCCTCGCCGCCGACCATCACCACGAGGGCGGGGTCGTCGCCGCGGCCGGCCCGGCCCGCGCGCTGGTGGGCCGACATCCGCGTGCCGGGATAGCCGTCCAGCACCACGGCGTCGAGCCCACCCACGTCGACGCCGAGCTCGAGGGCGCTCGTCGACCAGACGCCCCGGAGGTCGCCGGCGTGGAGGTCCGCCTCGATCTCGCGGCGCCGGTCGTCGGTGAGCGCCGCCTGGTACGCCCCCACCTTCCCGGCGAGGTCGCGCTCGCCCCGCTCCCGGAGGTCGCTCGCGCTGTCGGTCGCGTACTGCTCGGCGGTCTGGCGCGCCCGCGTGAACGCCAGCGTCTGCTGGCCCGCCGTCACGAGGTCGACGAACAGCCGTTTGCTCTCCGTGTGGCTCGACTTCCGGCGGCCGCTGCCGCGCTCGGCCCAGTCGTCGTCGTACTCCGGCGGGTTCCACAGCACCCAGTCGCGCGGCCCCCGACCCGACGCGTCCTCGTCGACGAGCGTGATTCCGTCCGGGTCGCGGCCGGTGACCGTCGCGACGTGGTCGACGGGATTGTTGATCGTCGCCGAACAGCAGACGAACTGCGGCGAGGAGCCGAACCGCTCGCAGGTCCGCGCGAGGCGACGCAGGGTCAGCGCGACCTGCGAGCCGAACACCCCGCGGTAGCTGTGGACCTCGTCGATCACGACGTACTCCAAAGAGGAGAAGAACCAGTCCCAGAGGCGCCCCGAGTACGGCAACAGCGCGTAGTGGAGCATGTCCGGGTTCGACAATAGGACGGTCGGCCGGCGGTCGCGTACGTCCCGCTTTTCCGACTGCGAGAGCCGGCCGGTGTAGGAGTCGACCGAGACGCGGCTGCCGAAGCCGAGGTCCGCGGCGAGCGCCGACAGCGACTCCTCTTGGTCCGCGATCAGCGCGTTCTGCGGGCCGATATACAGCGTGCGCCCGCCGTGGTCCATCGCCGCCTCGAAGGCGGGGACGGTGTACGCGAGCGACTTCCCGCTGGCCGTCTCGGTCGCGATCACGGCGTCGTCGCCGCCGCGGACCGCCTCGATCGCGTCGGCTTGATGGCGATAGAGCCGGTCGATCCCGCGGTCCGCGAGCGCGCCGGCGAGCCGCGGTTCGAGGTCGACGTCCGCGAACTCGGGCTCGCGCGCCGGGATCCGCCGGTGGTCGGCGATCTGTCCCTCGTAGAATGGGCGGTCCCGCAGCCACTCGATGGCGTCGTCCACGGTTACGAGACCCTAGGGTCGGCAGGGCCTAACGGTTGCGGTGGCGAGGAGACGACGGTGGGTTCGAGAGGGCGGCGTCGGTCGGTCGGTCCCGGACTCAGTCGTCCGCGGGCGACCGCCCCGCCCCGCCCTCGCGCGGCGAGAGGTCGACCGCGGGCTCCGCGGGTCCCTCGCGGACGAACGGCGGCCAGCGGACCTCGGTCGCGATCGGGTCGTCGAGGTCGAGGCGCATCCGGAGGTCACCGCGGCGCTCGACGACCTCGAAGCCGACCGTCCGGTAGACGCTCCGGGCGACGCGGTTACCGGTCTCGACGTGGAGTTCGATCCCGTCGCAGCCGGCTGCGGCGGCGTTGGCGATGACGTGTCGGCACAGCTCCGTCCCGATACCCCGGTCCTGCGCGTCGGGGTGGACGAACACGGCGAGTTCGGGGATTTCCGCGGCGGTCGGCGTGTACATCGCGTGCCCGAACAGCTCGCCGTCCCGCTCCGCGACGACGTTGTTCCCCTCGGTCAGCATCGAGCGGATCCAGTCGACGCGCCGCCGCCGGCTCACGGGCGGGAGCCCCTGCGCGCGGTCGGGGCGCTCGAACCGCTCGTACATCTCCGCGAGGAACGGCTCGTCCGCGTCGGTCGCGGGCCGGATCGTCCAGCGCGTCCCCTCCTTGTCGACGAACCGCGGACAGCGCGGCGGGCAGTGGGGCGTCCCCTCGCACTCGCTGCCGTCCCAGCCGTCGCAGGCGACGCTCGCGGTATCGGGGGTCATGTCTCGACGTTGGCGCCGCGTCGGGTTATACGGATCCCACGACTTTCATAGCGTGGGAACGGGTGACGGGGTTCACGTTTCGTTTCGAGGCGGTCGGAGCAGGGCTGGGCGGCCGAGATTGCGGCGCTACTCGCGGATCAGCACGATCCCCTCGCGGAACACCGCGTGGTTCGGGACGACGTGCTCCTCGCCGTCGGTCTCGATGTGGGTGACGAAGAGGTCCACCTCCTGGACGACGCCGCGCTCGCCTGCGACGCGCACCTCGTCGCCGATGCCGTACGGCTGCCGGAGGAGGAGGAAGACGCCGGCCGCGGCCGAGGCGACGAGGTCCTTCGTGGCGAGCGCGGCGAACAGCACGAGCGCGAACGCGTACGCCGCGAGCAGCACGATGAGCGCGAGCGTCTGGACGCCCACCTGTCCGAGGGCGATGAGCGTCGCGACGTAGACGACGCTGTACTTCACGAGCGTCGGGAGCACGCCGAGCTCGGGGAGCTTGATCCCCCGGAGGCGCTCTGCGACGAGCAGCTCGGCCTTGTCGCCGACGACGATCCCGACGATGAACACGACCGCGGCGACGAACAGCCGCGGGAGGAACGCGGCGACCCCGGACCAGAACTGCTCGAGGTAGTTCACGTCCGCGACGGTCAAGGCGACGATGACGGTGACGGCGACGATGAAGTAGCTCGAGAGCCGGGCCAGTATCCGCACCGTCGAGGTGTCGAACTCGCGGGCCGTGCGCTCGAATGCGGTCCCCTCTATCACCTCCGGCACGCCCGCGCGCCGGAGCAGGCGGCGGTTGATAACGCCGGTGAGGTACGCCAGCACCAGCCCCAAAAGGAGGACGCCCAGCGCCAGCCAGACCCGGTAGGGGACGTTCGCGAGGAACTCCGGAACGGTGATCTGGGCCGCGGACATGGGTCAGTACTCCTCCGGATCGATCTCCAAGACGAGTTCGCCGGCCTTGAACGCCCGGACGAGTCCGTCGGACTCCGAAAGGACGATCGCGGTCGAGTTCGTGTCGCGGGTGATCGCCGCGCCGGACATGTGGCGCGCGCCGAGCCCCTTCGGGATGTCGACCCCCTCGGCGGCGGGTTCGAGGTAGCGGTACGCGGAGACGATCTTCCCGGAGTCTGAGACGACGAACGCGCCGTCGAGCCGCGAGAACTCTTTTAACATCACGTTCACGATGGGATCGCCGACGTGCACGTGGCTCTTCTCGAAGGGGTTGTACGACAGCGGCCGCGACTTGTTCATCACCTTCCCCGCGTCGCCGACAACGAACAGGGCGCCGACGGGCTTCCCTTTCTGTCCCTTTTTACCGAGCTCGATCGCGACCTCGAACACGTCGCGGATGACGCTCGGCTCCGCCCGCGAGTTGGCGAATAAATCGAAGATGCCGGTGTGGATCCCCTCGTCGACGGTGACGCGGACCAGCGCGTCCGAGCCACCGTCAAACACCGAGGCGACGCACGCGACCTCGTCGCCCTCGGCGAGGAGGCCATCGTCCATCGCGCCCTCGATGCCGAACCGGATCCGATCTTTGACGTTGTCGAACGGGAGGGGGAGTTCGACGAACGTCTCCGCGTCGACATCGTTGTCGGGCGCGACGACGACGACCTCGACATCGTCGTCCGCGAACCGCTCGTAGAAGGAACTCGTCGGGGAGAAGAGCAGCGCGGCGGCGACGTCCGCGACGAGGTCCGTCAGGTGGTCGGTGAGCGAGGCCATTACCGCACGTGACTCCCGGAGTCCGTATAGTCGTTGCGTCGTGCGCGCGTCTGACGCCGGCCCGCGGTCGACGTGTTCTCCGCGCCGGAACGGATCGACCCAAGTCAGTCGCCGGCGGCCGAGACCGGGCCGTCGGCGGTCGTCGGCCGCTCGTCGCGGATCAGGTCCGCGGCCCGTTCTGCGATCGCTATCGTCGGCGCGTTCGTGTTCCCACCGACGAGCGTCGGCATCACGCTCGCGTCGACGACGCGGAGCCCGTCGACGCCGCGAACTCGAAGCTCGTCGTCCACGACCGCCGCCTCGTCGTCGCCCATCTTACACGTCCCGACCGGGTGGTAGACGGTGTGGCACTCCTCGCGGACGTGTCGGGCGATCTCCTCGTCCGTTTCGACGTCCTCACCAGGCCACAGCTCGCGCTCGAGGCGCTCCGAGAGGGGATCTTGCCGAGCGATCTCGCGGGCGCGCTTGACCCCCTCGACGAGCGTCTCGAGGTCCGCGCGCTCATCGAGGTAGTTCGGGTCGATGGCGGGGGCGTCGAACGGGTCTGCAGAGTTGAGCCTGATCCGACCGCGGCTCTCCGGTCGGAGCTGCGTCGCGCCGATCGACAGCCCACGTCCCTCCTCGGGGTTCGCGAGCCCGTGTTCCATGAAGTACGAGGGGGCGAAGTGGAACTGCAGGTCCGGTCGCGGCTCGTCCTCGGCGGTGCGAACGAAGCCGCCGGCCTCGCCGACGTTGGAGGTGAGCTTCCCGCGCTTACGGACGAACCAGTTGAACAGGTCTTTCAGGCTCCCGGCGCCGTCCAGCGTGCTGACGCCGTCGGCGGCCTCGTGGACGGTGAACGCGAACAGGTGGTCCTGGAGGTTCCGACCGACGCCGGGCGCGGGGGCCTCGACGTCGATGCCGTGCTCGGCGAGGTGGTCGGGGTCGCCGACCCCCGAGATCATGAGCAGCTGCGGGGAGTTGACCGCGCCGGCGCTGAGGATCACCTCCGCGGTCGCGTCGACGGAGCGAGCCTCGCCGTCTCGCTCGTACTCGACGCCCGTCGCGCGGCCGTCCTCGATCGTCACCGTGGTCACCTGCGCGCCGGTCTCGGCGGTGAGGTTCGGTCGGTCGAGCACGGGCTTGAGGTACGCGTCCGCCGCGCTGTGGCGTTTTCCGTCCTTCTGCGTGACGTGGTAGAGCCCGACGCCCGCCTGCTCGGCCCCGTTGAAGTCGTCGTTGCGGTCGTACCCCGCCTGCGCGGCCGCGCGGACGAACGCCTCGGAGGCCGGCCGCGGCGACGACTGGTCGGTGACGTTGAGCGGCCCCTCGTCCCCGTGGTAGGACGAGTCCCCCGGCTCGAAAGTCTCCGCGCGCTTGAAGTACGCCAGCATCGAGTCGTACCCCCAGCCGTCGTTGCCCAGCTCGGCCCACCCGTCGTAGTCCGACGGGTGTCCTCGAATGTAGATCATCGCGTTCGTCGAGGAACACCCCCCGAGCGTCTTGCCGCGCGGCCAGTAGAGCTCCCGGCCGGCGCAACCGTCCTGCGGCTCGGTGTAGTACTCCCAGTCCGCGTCGGTCTTGAACAGCTCCGGGAACGCCGCCGGAATCGAGACGTTGCGGTCGTCGTCGGGTTCGCCGGCTTCCAAGAGCAGGACGCTCGTCCCCGGGTCCGCGGTGAGTCGGTTCGCGAGGACGCAGCCCGCCGACCCGGCGCCGACCACGACGAAGTCGTATTCCGTGCTTGTCATAGACACTCATGAGAGAGACGGGCAGGTAAGTGTACCCGTGTCGCCGAAACGCGACGCGTCACGCGGTTCGACGGCGGGGCCGTCCGACGACCTTTTGCCTCTCTGTCCGCGTTGGCGCACGTGGAACCACATTCCGTCCGAGAGTCGTGGACGAACCGGGCGGGCGAATACTCACCGGCATACTACGCCCACCACGGGCCGAACGAAACGAGCGCGTTGATCCGCGACGCGCTCGACGCGCACCTCGACCGCGGCGCGGCCGTCCTCGAACTGGGGTGCGGCTCCGGCCGGCACCTCGAACACCTCGCGGCCAACGGCTTCGAGGACCTCTCGGGGATCGACATCAACGCCGAGGCGTTCGACACGATGCGGGAGACCTACCCCGAACTCGCCGCTGACGGGACGTTCTACTGCGGCGCGATAGAGGACCTCGTCGAGGAGTTCGACGACGGCGCGTTCGACGCGGTGTACTCGGTGGAGACGCTCCAGCACCTCCATCCTGACGTCGAGTCGGCCTTCGCGGAGATCGCGCGGATCACAGACGAGGTGCTCGTCACGGCCGAGATCGAGGACCCGACGCGCGAGTCGGCGTCGGGCGACCCGGACGTGAACTACGTCGACGACGAGACGCCCTTGTATTACCGGGACTGGGGCGAGATCTTCACCACGCTCGGCCTCGCCGAAGTCGACGTCGTCCGCGGCGACAGGGACACGACGCGGACCTTCCGCGCGACCCACTGAGGGGCGTCGCCGTCGGCTTGGCGCGGATCGGTGGGGACGACCTCCCGCGCGACTTTTACCCCCGAGCCGACTATCCCGACCACATGGCGACTCGCGAGGCCCTCTGGGGGTACCGGAACCGGTTCGGCGACGCCTTCGGGCGCACCTACTTCCGGCGCTTCGGGCCGGGCGTCGTCTCCAGCGTGGGGGTCGGGACGTACCTCGGCGAGCCGACGCCCGCGGTCGACGAGATGGCCCGCGAGTCGATCGAACTGGCGCTCCGGTCGGGCGTGAACCACGTCGACACCGCGGCGAACTACCGCTGCGGCCGCGCCGAGCGCGTCGTCGGCGAGGCGCTCCGAAACGCCCCCGTCGACCGCGAGTCCGTGGTCGTCGCGACGAAGGGCGGCTTCCTCCCGTTCGACGGCGAGCGCCCGAACGACCCGAGCGCGTACGTCCGCGAGCGCTTCGTCGAGCCGGGGATCGTCGACCCCGACGACCTCGCGAACGGGGCCCACGCCATCGTGCCGGCGTACCTGGAGTGGTCGCTGGACCGCTCGCTCGACCGCCTCGGCCTTGAGTCGATCGACTGCTACTACGTCCACAACCCCGAGACGCAACTCGCCGTCCGGTCGCGAGACGAGGTGTACGACGGGATCGAGGCCGCCTTCGAGACCCTCGAACGCCGGCGGGCCGCCGGAGATATCGGGGCGTACGGCGTCGCGACGTGGAGCGCGTTCCGCGTCCCCGAGGGCACCGACGACTACCTCTCGCTCGGCGAGGTCCGCTCGCGGGCCGAGGCCGCCGGCGAGGCCGTCGGCCCCGGCGACGACCACGGGTTCGAAGCGATTCAGCTCCCCTTCAACGTCGCGATGGCGGACGCGTTCACCCGGCGGAACCAGCCCGCGCCGCCCGGAGCCGACGCCGACAGTTCCGTCTCGACGCTCAAATTTGCTCACGAGGCCGGGCTCTCGGTGGTGACGAGCGCGAGCATCGGGCAGGGCGACCTGGCGGTCGAGGGCGCGATCCCGGACGACGTCGACGCGACGCTCGCGGGGGAGACGCCCGCACAGCGCGCGCTCAACTTCGCGCGGAGCGCTCCCGGGGTCACCTCGTCGCTGGTCGGAACGACCGACCCCGACCACGTCCGCGAGAACGTCGCGGCCGGCACCTTCGACCCGCTCGGCGCGTCGGCGTTCGACGCCGTCTTCGAGTGAGCGCGGGCGCCGGCGACCGCGAGCGCCCCCGACGACACCGCGGGGCCGGCTCCGGCGTCCGGCCGCCCCAAAGCGTTTGTCGGAACCGGTCCAAGCCGGTCGCATGTCCCCCACGCGACGAGCCCTCCTCGGTAGCGCCGCCGGCGTCGTCGGCGCGCTCGCCGGCTGCCTCGGTGGCCGAGCGGGCGACCCGGAGACGGAATCGACCCGGCGGAACGTCTCCGGTATCGAATCGGAGCCGACCGTGCTGAAGCCGCGGAACTCCGACGGCGAGACCGTCCTCCTCGACGGGAGCGAGACGAACGACGAGGGCGAGCCGGCCCCGATCGGTCGCGAACTCGTCAGGAGTGCGGACCGGGCGTCCGAGCTGCTCATCGCCGATGGCGTCGCGGACGCGGACCGCGAGCGGATCCGGTCGTTCCTCGACGAGACGGACTACGACGCGGAGACGGTGTACGTCGCGCGCGCCGGCGTCGAGTCGTGCGAGCGGCTCGTGATCCACTCGGTGTCGTGGGAGCCCGGGCGCGTCGAGTACGAGTACTGCAATGAGCTTCGCCCGCCCGACGAGTCGTGCGAGGCCGACGCGCGGGTCGCGCTCGCGCTGCTCTTCAGGCTCCCGGTCGTCGTCGACGGTCCGCTTACCCGCACCGGCGCTAGCGGACACTCGCCGTGCCGAACTACCGGAACCGACTACTCGGTGATCGACGGCAACGCGACAGTTCCCGGGAACGAGACGGCGATCGACACGGGGGGTGAGGACGGATGACGCGTCAGACGACTCGACGCGGCGCGCTCGCCGCCGCCGGCGCCGTCGCGCTCGGCTCGCTCGCCGGCTGCTCCGGGAGGGGGAGCGCATCGCGCTTCTGGGACGACCCCCCGTCGCTCGACGTCGAGCGCGTCCCGCGCGAGTTTGACGAGCCCGTCCCCGACCCGCCGCGGCTCGTTCCCGTCGACGTGGAGCCCGCGGTCGAGAGCGCGGTCGCCGGCCGCGTCGACCGGCTGCTCTCCCCGATTCCCGAGCCGCTGACCGCGTCGAGGCTCCCGAACGCCGAGATACGCGAACAGATCGAGAGGGAGCGGGCGGCGGCGAGCGAGGCACTCCCGTCACCGGAGGAGCCGCCCGCACCGCTCCGGGTCGCGGAGCGGTACGCGACCGCGCGCAGCCACGCCGCGACCGCCGTCGGTACGTGGGCGGCCGTGACCGTCGAGGGCGGGCCGACAGCGGTGACCGCAGACGTCGGAACGGTTCGGCGGCGCGCATCCGAGACGCTGGAGGAGTTACCGGGCTCAGCGGCGGACCCGGCGGCCGGCGCCGCGGTGTACGGCCCGATCGAGCGCTGGTACGACGAGTCGCGGCGGCGAGCGCTGGTCGGCGGGAACGCGGGCGCCGCCTCGAAAGCGAACCCGATCCGGACCGGCGAGGCAATCGGGGACGTCGAGCGCGTCCAGTCGCTGGTCGAGGCGGGGCGGTACCTCTGCGACCGGTATCGGTCCTCGCTCGGCGATCCGGCGTCGGTCGCCGAGCCGCTGCGTCGCGAGGCGGAGCGGTTGGGGGCCGAGATCGGCGACCGGCTCCACGAGCTCCACGGGGACGAGGCCGATCCGATCCGTCTCAGGGGGAGTCCCGGGGCCGACGCGTTCCTCGACGACCGGCCCCTCGCGCGGGACGCGCCGAGTGCCTCGCTGCTCTCGACCGCGCTCTACCGGACGTTCGAAGACGTCCGCTTCGACCCGATCCCTATCGACGACGAGCCGGATCATCCGGCGACCGCGCTCACACGGACGGTCCTCGCTCGTGTCCGGCTCCGTGCGATCGATGTCGTCGCCTCGCGGATCGAGAACGGCGAGGCGATGTTCCCCGCGGACGCCGAGGTGGTCGGCGCGGCGCGCAAGGCGGCGATCGAATCGGTGACGGCGCTCGCCGGGAGCGAGAACCCGCTGGACCGATACCTGGCGACGCGGTTCCTCTCGCTGTTCGCGGACCCGGACGGAACGCTCGCCGCGGGCGACCGGAACGCCCGGTCGACGGTCGAGGCGTTCACCGCGTACCGATGGATCGAGACGGTCACGGACGAGGCGCGGACGGTGACGGAGTCGGTCAGGGACTCTTTCGGGGCGGACTGAGCGCGGTTGACCAGGGAGGAACCGACCGCCACGGGAGAAAGGAGAGGGGGCGACGGCAGCGGGGACCGCTCAGCGAAGCTCCTTGTACCGCTCGCCGCACTCCGGACAGATACGGACCGAGAACACCTCATCCGGGTCGTTCTCCTTTTTTAACACCTGGTCGCAGTCGGCGCAGTTGAGCCGCTCGTAGGTGTCCTTTATCAGGTCGCCGTCGCGGAGGCCCTTGCGCGTGGATTTCATACCTCGGCGTTCGGGGCCGGGGCGGATAAAAACCCCGTACGACGCTGGTCAGACGTGGAATCCCAAACAGCCGGTAGCGACCTCAAATCGGCCGCAGGAGCCGTCTATCTCCCTCGCGAGCGCGGCGTCAGCCCGCTTTCGCAACGCTTGTGCCCGGGCGGGGAGAACCGCCACCGTGTCACGGACCAGGCTGTTCGGATCGCTTTGCGCCTTAGTCTTCCTCGTCAACTTCGCGCGCGTCGTGTTCGCGCCCCTCGTGGGGGAGTTCATCGACGCGTTCGGGATCCGCGAGGGGACCGCCGGGCTCATCGTCACGCTCGCGTGGCTCGGCTCGGCCGCCCCGAGGCTCCCCGCCGGCTGGGCACTCACGCGCTTCACGCGGCAGCGGGTGATCCTCGTCTCCGGTGCGATGCTGACCGCCGGGGCCCTGGGCGTCGCGCTCGCGCCGGGCGTCCTCGCGCTGATGGTCGCCGCGTTCGCGATCGGCCTGGCCTCCGGCGTCTACTTCGTCGCCGCGAACCCGTTCATCGCGGAGCTGTTCCCGCAGCGCGTGGGACGCGTGATGGGCGTCCACGGCATGGCCAGCCAGCTCTCGGCCGTCATCGCCGCGCCGGCGGTCACCGTCGCGCTGTGGTACGACTGGCGGTACGCCTTCTACGCGCTCGCGCTCGCCGCGGCGGCCAGCACGGTCCTGTTCGTCGCGCTCGCGAGGCGGACCGACCTCCCCGACGCCGGCGCGGGCGACACCGACTTCCTCGCGGCCGCCCGCCGGGAGTGGAAGCTGATACTCGCCGGCGTGGTGCTAATGGGACTCACGAGCTTCGTCTGGCAGGGGCTGTTCAACTTCTACGAGCTGTACATGATCGACAAGGGGCTGGCACGGGCGACCGCGCGGAACCTCCTGACGGTGATCTTCGCCGCCGGCGTGCCCGCGTTCCTCGTCTCGGGCGACCTCGCGGACCGGCTCCCCCACGTGCCGTACCTGCTCGGTATCGTCACGGCGTTCATCGGTGGGGTCGTCCTCGTCGTCGCCGCCGAGGGGGTGGCGGCGGTGATCGCCGCGAGCGTCGTCGTCGGGTTCGCCATCCACATGCTGTTCCCGGCGGGCGACACGTACCTGCTCGCGTCGCTACCCGACGAGTCCCGCGCGTCGGCGTACGCGATGTTCTCGGCGGGGATGATGTCCACGCAGGCGGCCGGTTCGTGGGTCGTCGGCGAGGCCATCGAGGCGGGCGCCGGGTACGACGCAGTCTTCCTCGCGCTCGCCGGCGGGCTGGCGCTCCTCGTCGTCGCGTACGCGGCCCTGTACCGCCTCGGGCGCGTCCCGGGCGGCGCGGCGGGCGCGACGCGGGCGGCCTGAGGCGGCGCGCCCCTCGGCGACAGGCGCTGCGAAGACCGGCACGGGTCGGCGGTACCGCACCTGTTTTGGGCGTCGCTCCCGTGTGATCGGTAAATGGAGTACGTTCAGGAGCGCGTGACGACCCTCCACGCGTTGACCGACCACCGGCCCGACGCCCCGAGGGACCGCGCAGCGGTCGTCGTGCCGATGACCGAGCGCGAGTACGGGACGCTCGCGGCCGAGCGCGTGCTCTCCACGCTGGAGACGGTCGACCCGGCCCGGGTGATCGTGCCGCTGCGAGCGTCGGCCGACCGCGCCGGTCCGTTCGCCGACTGGCTCGACGGGTTCGACCTCGACGTCGAGACGCTGTGGTGTGACGGCCCCCGACTCGCGTCGCTGCTCGAAGCGCGGGGGCTGGACGGCGACCGGGGGAAGGGTCGCGACGTGTGGCTCGCCCTCGGGCGTGCGCTCGACGAGGAGTTCGTCGTCGTCCACGACGCCGACACGAAGACCTACTCCCCCGCGTTCGTCGACCGACTGCTGTTCCCGCTGGGTCAGGGGTACAGGTTCTCGAAGGGGTACTACGCCCGCGTCGAGGACGGCTCGCTGTACGGGCGGCTGTTCCGGCTGTTCTTCCGGCCGCTCGTGCGCGCGCTCGGCGACGCCGCGCCCGGGGCAGAGCCGGACGTCCTCCAGTACCTCTCTGCGTTCCGCTACGCGCTCGCCGGCGAGTTCGCGGCGACGAGCGACCTCGTCTCGCGGCTCCGCGTCCAACGCGGCTGGGGGCTGGAGGTCGGGACGCTCGGCGAGGCGTTCGGCCACGCCGGCTTCGCGGACAGTGCGCAGGTCGACCTGGGGCGTTACGAGCACGACCACCGCTCCGTCGAGGGGCCGACCGGCCTCGCCGACATGAGCCGGGCGGTCGGCGAGGCGACGCTGCGCGCGGTCGAGGACGCGGGCGTCGACGTCGATTACCAGAGGCTTCCCGATCGGTACCGCGAGGCCGCGGAGACGCTGGTCGACGGCTACGCCGCCGACGCCGCGTTCAACGGGCTCTCGTACGACACAGACGACGAGCGCTCGCAGGTGGCGACGTACGCCGAGGCGCTCGGCGAACCGGGGCCGGACAACCGACTCCCGGCGTGGGAGAACTCGCCGGTCGACCCCGAAGAGGTCCGGGAGGCCGCGGTCGCGGACCTCGACGCCGTCCGAGACAGCGGCCCGGACAGGGAAATCGACGCCGGCGGCGGCTCGCCGACGGACGACGGACAGGCGGAACTGGCGCCGGGTGAGGACTGAGATGGCGGGCGGAAGCGGGCCGAGCGTCGCCGCGCGCGACGACCTCGCCGGCGTCGTCGACCTGTTCGGGTGGCTCACTCGCGCGGAGCTCTCGCACGCGCTCTCGGAGCTGGCGTTTAAACGGCGGACCGAGGTCGACGAGGACGCGATCGACGCCGCCATCGACCTCGCGGTCGCCGAGTACGCGCTCGTTCCGGCCCCGAACGACGCGCTCTCGGGCGGGGGCGGCGAACCGGTCCCCGACGGTGGAACCGGCCTCGCGGTTGGGCCGGCCGCGTTCCCGACGCTCCTCGAGGGCGCCGCGGACCTCCCGCACATCCTCGACGTCCCGGATCGCGAGGTCGACCGCGAGGCGCTCGCGGACGCGGTCCTCGACCGGCTCCGCGAGGAGGCGGTGGCGGCGATAGACGAGGGCGACGAAGAGCGGCTGGAGACGCTCGCGGACGTGACCTACGACGTGGAGGCGTGGGCGCCGGTCGACGTCGACCCGGTCAGGAGGCGGATCCTCGCCGAAGTCGACGAGTGACCGCGGGGAGTCGATTCCTAGCCCGAAAACTCCGACTCGCTCACGCGGACGATCACGGTCTCGTCGACGTCGCGGAGATCGTACTCGGGCGTCTCGCCCTGTCGCCGCCGGACGAACAGCGGTTCGACCGGCCGGCCGTCAACGAGCCCGAACAGCTTCAGCCGCTGGTCGGTCTCCTCCGGCGGCACGTCGCCGTCGCGGACCTCGCGGGCGAGGTCGCGGGAGAGCCACTCGTCGGTCGCGACCGAGGGCTCCAACACGAGCGCCTCTTCGACGAAGCGGACAAGGTACCAGTCGAGGTCGTTCAGTAGCGAGACGGCGGCGCCGAGGCTCACGGTGTCGACGGCGACGCTGTTCTCAAACGGCTCCTCGATCCGATAGGTGGCGAGCGCGTCGCGAGCCGTCTCGCGGGAGAGCAGCTCATAGGAGAGCTCCACGTCGGGGTCGCCGAGGAGACACACCCGCGTCATGGGAACGTCTCGGTCCGGCCGGCGCAAATCCGTTGCGGTCGTCGCGCGGGCCGCCTCCGTCGCGGGTCGATCGGCCGCCGGGCTCAGAACGTCGAGACGTCGCCCTCGATGACGCTGCGAGTGACGTCCGTCACGTCGGCCAGTTCGCGGTCGACGATGTCGATCACGTCCGCCTCGATGTCGTCCAGCGCGACGCCGTCCTCGGTGACGATCTGCGCGTCAGCGACGTGTGGCTCGTCGATCGGGCGGCCGATCTGCGAGAGCAGGCGGACCTGGAGGTCGCGGATGCCGTCGACCTCCTCGGTGACGGACTCGGCGACGCGGGTGGAGAGGAGGTTGTAGATCTTCCCGATGTGGTTGACGGGGTTCTTCCCGGAGGTCGCTTCCATCGACATCGGTCGGTTGGGCGTGATGAGGCCGTTTGCCCGGTTGCCGCGCCCGACCGAGCCGTCGTCGCCCTGCTCGGCGGAGGTGCCGGTGACGGTGAGGTAGATGGAGCCCTCGTCGTAGTCGTCGGCGGTGTTGACGTCGACGTGTACCTCCCGGTCGGTGTACTCGCGGGCGAGGTCGTCGACGTACTCGCGGACCGAGTCGACCGCGTCGTCGTACTCGTCGAGGCCGTCGACGTACGCGTCGACCATCGCGGCGGCGACGGTGATGTCAATCCGGTCGCCCTCGCGTTTGCCCATGATCTTCACGTCAGGGCCGAGCTCGGGGTGGTCGTCGTGGTAGGTCGTGTTGAGCGCGCGCTCGGCCTCGCGGACGATGGTCTCCGTCTCGGTGAGCGGGGCGTGCCCGACACCGAAGGAGGTGTCGTTTGCCATCGGGACCTCCTGCGTCTCCTCGCCGAAGACGTCTTGCAGGTCGCCCGACCCCTCGCCGAGCTTGGCGTCGACGACGACATCGGTGCCGTACTCAAGCTCCGGGATCGCCTCGGAGAGGTACTCGCGGGCGGCCGCCAGCGCGGTCGAGTCGACGGGGAGCTGCTCGCCGTCGTACTCCTTCGTGGCGCGGCCGACGATGAGGATGTAGATAGGCTCGACGACCTCGCCGCCGCCGAACGCGGGGGCCGCGCGCCCGGCCACCAACTGCGTCTCGTCGGTGTTGTAGTGGAGCACCTTGCCGACGCGGTCCAAGTAGAGCTGTGAGAGCGCCCGCGAGACCGACTCCGCGACGCCGTCGCAGATCGAGTCGGGGTGGCCGATCCCCTTTCGCTCGACGATTTCGACCTCCTGGTCCTCGACCGCCTGCCGGTCGAGGCGGCTGACCTGTATGTTCCGGTCCATTACGCAGCGGTACTTCGCCGTCGGCAGTATAACTTGCGGAAACCTCCCGAGCCGAGGTAATGCTCTCGGGTTATCGTACGGTGACTTTTGGGGCGACGTCGCGGTCCCCCGCCGTCACCGAACCGCCTCGTACGCCTCGGCCATCACGTCGAGCGCCTCGCGGAGCTCGTCCTCGTCGGTGGCGTACGAGATGCGCGCGTGGCCGGCGCCGTGCTCGCCGAACGCCTCGCCGGGGACGACGACCACGCCGCGGTCGAGACACTCGTCGACGAACCCCTCGGGAATGCGCGGCATCGCGTAGAACGCCCCCTGCGGCGTCGGACAGTCAATGCCGATGTTGGCGAACCCCTCCAAGAGGATGTCCCGCCGGCGCTCGAAGGAGGCGGTCATCTCGTCGACGACGTCGCGGTCGCCGCGCAGCGCGGCCTCCGCGGCGTACTGCGCCGGCGCCGAGGCGCACGCCTGCGCGTACTGGTGAACGCGGAGCATGCGCTCGACGCGCCCCTCGGCGCCGTACACCCAGCCGAGCCGCCAGCCCGTCATCGAGAACAGCTTCGAGGCGGAGTTGACGACCACGACGTTGTCCGTCTCCGCGAACTCGATCGGAGAGCGATGTTCGCCGTCGAAGACGGTGTACTCGTACACCTCGTCGGAGATACAGAGCACATCGTGCTCGTCGGCGATGCGCGCGAACTCGCGGACGTCCTCCTCGGAGGAGACCGCTCCGGTGGGGTTACCCGGCGAGTTCACGACGAACGCCGCCGTGTCGTCGGTGATCGCGTCCTCGATGGCCGCCGGGTCGATCGTGAGGTCGTCGCGCAGCGGCACGGGGACCGGCTCGCCGCCGGTGAGCTTCGTCAGCGCGTCGTAGGAGACGAACCCCGGGTCGGGGATCAACACCTCCTCGCCGGCGTCGACGTGGGCTTCGAGGGCGACGTGGAGCGCCTCGCTGCCGCCCGCGGTCGCGATGACGTTCCCGGGGGCGAGGTCGATCCCCTGGTCGGTGCGGTGTTTCTCGGCGATGGCCTCCCGGAGCGATCGAGTGCCCTTGTTTTCGGTGTACGCGTCCGCCTTCCCCGACTCGATGGCGTCGACCGCCGCCCGCCGGGCGTGGGCCGGCGTCGGGAAGTCGGGCTGGCCCAGCCCGAGGTTGATCGCGTCGTCGCCGGCCGCCTCGAACACCTCGCGGATCCCGCTTATCGAGATTCGCTCGACCCTGTCGGAGAACGTCGTCATACCCGAGTGGGGGCGCCGCCGCGAGTTAGTTCTTGTCACCGCGGATCGGCGGGCCGATCCGGGGACCCGGGGCCGGTCCGGGGACCTCGGACCGAATCGCGCCCGAGGAGTCACCACCGCCGCCGCTCCCACACCGGCCGCCGCCCCTCGCGGCTCGCGTCGTCCCGGACCCGACCGTCCGCGTCGGTCGGCAGCGCGAACCGCCCTTCGAGGACGCTCGGCACCTCCTCGGCCCGAACGCGCAACAGCGCGTCGTCGACCGCGCGGAGCCGGAGCATCGGCCGCCCTGGCCCCATCGGCACCTTGATCGACTCGATCAGCCCACGTTCGACGAGCGCCTGCCGGTCCCGGGTGAACTCCTGTCCCGGGGCGATCCCCACCCCGTCCGTCCCGACCCACCTCCGCAGGTCCCGGAAGAGGTGGTCGTGTCGCGCCGCGAGCGCGACGAGGAGCGTCCGGTCCGACACCTCCGTGGTGCGGCCGAACTCGCCGGGATCGAGCGACGCCAGCACGGCCGACAGGTCGTCCGCGAAGCGGTCGTCGAGGACCTCGCGCGCCGCGGCGAGCAGTCGCGTCCGCGAGGGCATCCCGACGGTCGCCGACGCCGCCGCGTCGAACCGCGACTCGACCGTCGCTCGGGCGCCGTCGACCGCCTCCGCATCGGTGTCGACCGCCTCCCCGTCTACCGCCGTCGTCGCGAGCGTCCGGTCTCCGCGGGGCCCGACGACGGCGTCGACGCGCTCGAGGCTCGCGAACACCGGCCCGCCCGTCCCGTGGCCGAGCGGCTCGCCGGTCCGAATCCGTAGCTCGCCGTTCTCGACCGCCTCGGCGACCGCGGTGCCGAGGACGAGCGCGCGGGAGAGCGCGTCGACGACGCCCGGTCGGCAGGCGACCCGCCACGCCGGGCCCGACGAGCGCTCGCGCGCGGCGAGCACGGACGGGAGCAGCGGGACCGGCACGCCGACCGCGACGACCCCGGACCGCCCCGCCAGCGCGCGCTTGACCGCCTTGGCGACCGGATCGTCGGGGCTGGGGAGGACGTCCGCGACCTCGGACACCTCATCGAACTCGTCGCTCGCGGGGTCCGGGGTGGAGGCGCGCTCGATTCCGGCATCGTCGTCTGCCACACCGTCGCTGACAGCCGCGACCAGAAAGAACGTTGCGCCGGTCCGGGCGGAGGCCGTGGGGAGAGGAAAGCGACGGGAGCGCCGAACTCAGGGCGCCCGCGCGAACACGAGGTACCCCGTATGGCCCACGCCCGCGGTGGAGGGGCGGGAGCCGCGGTCGGAGAAGTCCATCTCGCGCTGGATCGTTTCGAGCGTCTCGACCTCGCTGAAGCCGGCCTCGCGGGCCGCGAGCGCGGCCTCACGGGTCCCCTCGACGAACGGGGAGTAGACGGCGAGGCGGCCGCCGGGCGCGAGCAGGTCGTCAGCGCGCTCGACGACCGCCGGGGCGTCACCGGTGTCGAGCGTGAGGGCGTCGAACGGCTCCCCGTCGGCGAGCGCGTCCAGCTCGTCCGTGAGGTCGCCGGTGCGGACCTCGACGCGGTCGGCGACGCCAGCCGTCCGCATGTTCTCGCGGGCGACGTCGGCGAACTCGGCGTCGACCTCGTAGGTCGTCACGTCGGCGCCGGCCCGGCCGAGGTACGCCGCGAGGATGCCGGTTCCGGTGCCGGCGTCGAGGACGCGGTCGCCGCCGGACGCGCCGGTGTGGCCCAGCACGAGCCCCACGTCGCGCGGCATCATCGGCGCGCCGGTGCGTTCGAGGTGGTTGAACAGGTCGGGGCCGCGGAGCGCGCGGACCTCGAAGACAGTGCCGAGGTGGGTCTCGACCTCATCGCCGGCCGCGACGTCCTCGGGGACCTCGATCACGCCGAGGTCGGTGCCGAACTCCTCGCCGGGCTCCAGCAGGTACTCGCGGTCCTCGTGGACGAGCAGGTACGCGGCGTCCGTCACTGCAGGTCCGAAATCGCCCGCGCGGGCTCGCCGTTGGCCGCCTCTAAGGCGTCGCGGGCGGCCTCCTTCGAGACGCCGGCCTGCTGGGCGACCAGTTTCACGTCCTCCTCGGGGATCTCGTCGTCGCCGTCGTCGCTCTCGACGGGCGTCGCGTCGCCCACATCGCCCTCAACCGCGGTCGCGCCGCCCGCGCCCGCGTCGGCCACCTCGTCGGGGGAGCCGACGATCTGGTAGGTCTCCTGCCCCTGGGCGTCCATCTTGGTAACCTGGGCGCCGTCGAAGACGAGGTCGTCGCCGTCGGCCGTCTCGATGACGACCCGCTCGGCGTCGAGCTCCTCGACGTCGATCCCCATCTGTTTCATCATCTGTTTCATCTTTCGCGGGTTCATGCCGCCGCCTCCAAACATGGTCATCGGTTCGGTCGGAGGACACAAAAAGGGTGTCGACACGGGGCGAGGAGCCGGAGAACCCGACCGAGACGACTGGGTTGATACGTGTCGCGCGCGAGGCGGTCATATGTACCTCGCGGACCACACCTGGCCGGAGCTGGGCGACGCGCTGTCCCCCGGCTCCGTCGCGCTCGTCCCGCTCGGCTCGACCGAACAGCACGGCCCGCACCTCCCGCTCGCGACCGATCACCTGATTGCGGAGGGGCTCGCGACGGCGGCCGCCGAGCGCTCCGACGCGTTCCGGACGCCGACGATCAACGTGGGCGTCAGCCCCCACCACCGACAGTTCCCGGGGACGATGTGGGTTGACCCCCCAGAGTTCCGCGACTACGTCGAGTCGTTCGCACGGAACCTCGCGTACCACGGCATCGACCGCGTGGTGTTCGTCAACGCCCACGGCGGGAACGTCCAACACCTCCGGGAGGTCGGCCGCCGGCTCCACGAGGACGAGGTCGCCTACGCCGTCGAGTGGATGTGGGACGAGTCGATCCCGGAACTGGTCGACGACCTCTTCGAGCGCAACGGCCCCCACGCCGGCCCCAAGGAGACGGCGATGATCACCCATCTCGCGCCCGACCTCGTCCGCGAGGACCGGCTCGAAGACGCCCGCGACGGCGGGCTCGTCGACCTCGAGAGCGCGGAGACGACGGTCCACGGCGCCCGCACCTTCTACGACGCGGTAGACAACTCCGCGAACGGCGCGTTCGGCGATCCGACCGACGTGACCCCGGAGAAGAGCGAGCACCTGTTCGAGGCCGCCGCGGACCAGCTCGTCCGGCTGGCGGAGTGGATCGGCGAGCGCGACGAGAGCGAGCTGTTCCCGGAACCCCGGGTCGAGCGAGGGCCGAATTAGTCGCCGAGTCGGTCACCCAGAGCCTCCCGGAGCGCGGCGTCGGCCGCCTCCCGGCGACCGTCCAGAATCTCGAACCGCTCGTCGCGGCGGCGTTCGAGCCAGCGCAGCAGCCGCGCGGCCCAGTCAAGCTTCCGCGCCTTCATCGGGTCGACGTGGGGGTCGTCGAACTCCCAGCCCGGGAAGACGAGGTCGCCGGCCCCGACGTGGTCGGCGAGGAACGCGGCGCGGTCGCCGTCCGTGAACCCGCCGGTGTTCCGGACCGGACCGACCGGGGCGGCCTGCGTCGTCGCGAGCGTCCACTCGTCGGCGAAGCGCGGGAGCCACTCGCGGACCGCCGGGACGTTGTCGCCGTGCGCGTGGGCGGCGACGGGGACGCCCTCTCGGGTCAGTGCCGCAGCCGTCTCCGGGTTCTTGTCGAGGTCGGTCACCATACAGTCGACGGCGACGCCGCGGTCGGCGAGGACGTCGGCGGCGGTCGAGGCCGCGACGACGACGTCGGCGTCGCGGGCGAGCGCGACCTCGTCGGCGAGGCAGGGGGCCGCGCCCGCGACCGCGACCGTTTCTCCTTCCCAGTCGCCGAGGCGGTCGAGGGGGAACGGCGTCGCGAGGTCGACGGCGACGTCGCGGGCCCGCTCGTCGGCCGCTCGGTCGAACTCGAAGTCGGCGAGGATCGCCTCGTAGACGGGGTCGAAGGTCGGGAAGTTCACGGGGAGATCACGCTCGGAACGGACGGCACGCCCGTCGTCGAACGGCGCTGTCGCTCACCGGGCGAGATATGGTATGGACCGGAGTGGCACAGAGTACCCCTACCCGCGTGCCCCTCCGGCGTCCGGTCGATCGGTTGTCTACACGAGGGCATAAACTTTCTCTTAACTCATGTTCCGGTCGATTCCCGCAAACGCGGCGTCGAGCGGGTCGGAAACGCCGGATACCGCTTCTCTCACCGTGTCGATCGCGGCGGCCGTCCCGATCAGGAGTCCGCGGCGGTCGCCCGCGTCGTCGTTGCTGAGCGGCGCCTCGCCCCCGGTGTCGCCGGTGCCGCCGTCGGTCGCCGAGGGAGCCGTCCGGGTCACAGCGCGGTCCGGGTCGCCGAGCGCGAAGGTCGCGCCGACCGCGTCGCCGCCGACGGTCGCGGCGCGTAACGCGCCCACGGCGGGGTCGCCGAGTCCGGAGAGCTCGTATGTGCGGACGACCGCGCTTCCAGCGGCGGCGCGCTCGCCGTCGATTCGTTCGGGCGCCTCGGGCGCGCCGATCCGGTCGAGGTGGCGCTCGGCCTCACAGACCGTCGTCACGTCGAGCTCCTCGACCGCGACGGCGCTGGAATCGCCGGGCCGGTGGCGGTCACGCGCGAACTCGGCGCCGACCAAGGCGGCGTCTCGGGTCTCGGCCACGTCGTGGGTGCGGATCACGTGGGCGCCGCGCTCGACCGCCATCGACGTGGCGGCGAGCGAGACGGGGAGCGCCTCCTCGGTGCTCCGGCCGGCGATGGTCTTCAGGAAGCTCTTGCGGTTGATCGAGACGAGCAGCGGGCGGCCGTACCCGCGGAACTCGCGCAGGCGGTGGAACGTCTCGCGGTCGTCGGCGTGGGTCTTCGCCTCGGACCAGCCGCCGAACGCGGGGTCGAGGATGGTCTTATCGGTGAGGCCGTTCATCGACAGCGCCTCGTATATCTCGTCGACGTCCTCGATGGCGCCCGGCCGCTCGAGGTCCGGCGGCGAGGCCATCTTCGAGACGGCGGCGTCGTGCTCGCGGCAGACGCGAGGCATCTCGGGGTCAGCGAACCCGCAGATGTCGTTGACCATGTCGAAGCCGCGCGAGAGCGCCGCGTCGGCGACCTCGTGGTAGCGTGTCTCGATCGACCAGACGGCGTCGCCCGAGGTCGATTCGAGCGTCTCGATCGCCGTGTCGAGCCGATCCAACTCCTGGTCGGCCGTGAGCACGTCGAGGTCCTTGTTCGCCGATTCGAGGCCCACGTCGACGATGTCGGCGCCCTCGCCGATCAGCTCCTCGTCGACGTACCGAGCCGCCTCGCCCGGGTCGTCGTACACGCTCGGGTCGTACGGAGACTCCTCGGAGACGTTGAGCACGCCCATGATCCGAGGTGGGTGGTCGTCGCCGATTCCCAGCCCCGCAGCGTCCACGTTTCGCATACGATCAGCACGGGCGCGAGCGATATAAACGGGACGAGTACCCGACGCGTTCGCCGGGGAACCGATCGCACGATCGTTTATAAATGGGCCGCGGTGTGGCGTTGCGGCCGGCGCGTGCCTCCGAGTGGCCGCCAAAGGCGGCCGCGAGGAGCACGCGCGAGGGACGCCGCGAACGACGGTGGCGACCGAAGGGAGCCCCGAGCGAGCGGCGAGGCTGGGGAGGTGTGAGGTGCGGTCGCGGTGCGGTGGGGTGGGGTGGGACTCAAAGGGGCAGCCGTCGATCCATCAGCAACAATTTATAAGCGAGCGGCTGGGGCTTTGGCGGTGTTCGCCGTCGATCCGCCGTCAATCATTTATAAACGAGCGACTGGGGCTTTGGCGGCATTCTCTCCCGACACACGACTGGTCATTTATAAACAGTCACGCAGCCTCCCGAATCTTATTTATAATTCAAATCGCAGCGAATCACCGACCTCGACGCCGTGGCGATCGGTCCACTCGTAGGGGACCTCCAACACGTACTGACCCGAGCCGCCGTACTGCTGCGCCTCGCCGTCCTCGTTCGGTCCCGGTTCGGGCGCGTTGTGGATCCGGGTGATCTCCCGGTCGCCGTCGACGAAGACGATGTCGATACCGAAGCTCATCCGCCGCATCACGTAGGTGAGGGTATCCCGGGGCGAGCCGTACACGAACAGCATGCCGCCGTCCTCCGGGAGCGCCTCGGCGTCGCTGAGCCCAAGCAGACGCTTGTCCCTGTCGTCGGCGATCGCCGCGGTCACCGATCC
This sequence comes from Methanobacteriota archaeon, assembly GCA_051745525.1. GTDB lineage: Archaea > Halobacteriota > Halobacteria > Halobacteriales > Haloferacaceae > Halorubrum. The sequence goes on from JBNJEE010000006.1 coordinate 23,856, forward strand.
GCGAGCCTCGCCCTCGGGACTCTCGACGGTCACGGTCGTCGTCTCGTAGTCGGCGTACGACTCGCTGGGCCACTCGACATCGTCGCCGTCGTCGCCCCCGGTCTCGCCCTCGCTCGAATCGTTCCCGTCACCTACCGCGTCCCCGTCTCCGAGACAGCCCGCCGCGGCACTCACGGTCGCGGCAACAGTCGCTCCGAGAAGCCGACGGCGTCGCATATTCGCACCGAGACGGTTCGAGGATTTAAATGAACGGCCCAGTCGGGAGGCGTCGCGACCGCGCTCGTGCCGGGAAGGACGCGCTTTTATCGCCGCCGGAGCGTAGCGTGAGACATGGCGAAAGTGAGCATCGGCCTCCGCGGGTGGCGCTTCGAGGAGGACGAGATATTCACCGACGACGAGGAGTTGAAGCCCCTCGACGAGATCCCGGAGGACCCCCGGGAGCGACTCCTGCGGCTCGTCAGCCTCGTCGAGGAGCCCTGCGACGTCTGTTACCTCGACTACGGCGACGAGGAGATCCACCGCTGTAACCAGGCAGAGATCGTGTACGGCGAGCCGGAGGGCGAGGTGCTGCTCTGCCCCGAACACGAGCCCGACCTGCTCTACTGGTTCCGCGAAGCGGGCGGCAGCGAGCACAAGGGGTCCGTCGAGTTCGCCGACCGCTTCCACGAGTGGGTCGCCGCCGGCAACGAGGCGCCCGACGGGTACGGCTCCGTCGAGCACGTCGAGGAGGACCCAGACGGGCTCCCGGACCTGCCCGACCAGCAGGAGGTTCAAGCGCGGCTCGAAGAAGACTTCGAGGGCGAGCGGATCGACATCCTCGAACTCGCCGGACAGGAGACGGACGACGAGGAGGAACTGACAGACGAGGAGGTCGTCGAGGCCGACCTCGACCTCTCGACAGACTACCCGACGGACCGATGAGCGGCGACGAGGGGGACGGGGGGAACGAGAACCCGACCGACGACCGAGACGACCACGACGCGAGCCCGACCGACGAGGTGCCGGAAGACCCCGACGACGGCCGGCGCAAGCCGGTGGTCGTCGTCGTCGAGCCCGAGACGCCGGGCAACGTCGGCACCATCGCGCGAGCGATGAAGAACTTCGGGCTCACGGATCTCAAGCTCGTCGACCCGCCGGAGTTAGCGGAGGACGGCGAGGCGTACGGGTTCGCCGGCCACGCCCGCGAGGACGTGCTGCCGGACGCCGACGAGGTCACCTTCGGCGAGGTCGTCGCGAACTACCACACCGTCGGCACCACCGCGATCACCGGTGAGGACGACCGCAGCCACGAGCGGTTCCCGTTCAAGACGCCCGCCGAACTGCGTGAGTCGCTGAAGACGGTCGACGCGCCCACCGCCATCGTCTTCGGCCGGGAAGGACGCGGGCTCAACAACGAGGAGCTCTCGCGGCTCGACGAGGTGTGCTCGATCCCGGCCGACGACGACTACCCCGTCCTCAACCTCGGGCAGGCCGCGACGGTCCTCTTATACGAGCTCCGCGATCTCACGGTCGACGAGACGCAGCTGCCCGACACCGAGGTCACGCGCGCCCCCGAGACCGACGTCGAGCGCTTCCACGAGTTCTTCGCCGACTTCCTCGCGGCGACCGGCCAGCGCGACCACGTCCGCGAGAAGAACGCGCTGTTGATGCGCCGGCTGCTCGGCCGCGCGCACCCGACGGAGCGCGAGATCCACACCCTGCTCGGCACTTTCCGGAAGGCGAACACGAAGCTGGAACACGCCGACCACCTCGCGGCGAAGTACGACGAGCACCCGTACCCGCGGGAGCAGTAGCCGTGCGCGGACCCGTCTTCGACGAGGACCTGTTAGCCGGCGTGCGCGACGTCTCGCCGCTCATGCTCGGGATCGCCCCGTTCGCGCTCGTCGCGGGCATCGCCGCGGTCGACGCCGGGCTCGGCCTCGCCGAGGCGGTCGGTATGTCCGTGATCGTGTTCGCGGGCGCCTCCCAGCTCGCCGCGCTGGAGCTGCTCGGCGAGAACGCGCCGCTCGCGGTCGTCGTCGGCACGGCGGCGGTCATTAACCTCCGGATGTTGATGTACTCGGCCTCTATCGCGCCGCACTTCGCCGACTACGGGCGGCGGCTCCGCGCGGGGCTCGCGTACCTCCTCACCGACCAGGCGTACGCGCTCTCGGTCGCCGAGTTCGACGAGAACCCCGAGCGCAGCCGGTGGCGCTACTACCTCGGCGCGGCCGCGTCGCTGTGGATCGTCTGGCAGGTCGGCACGGTCGCGGGCGTCGTCCTCGGCGCCGGCGTCCCCGACGCGTGGGGGCTCACCTTCGCGGTGCCGCTCGTGTTCCTCGCGCTGCTCGTCCCCGCGATGAAGGACCGGCCGACCACCGTCGCGGGCGTCGCGGGCGGCGCGGTCGCGGTCGTCGCGGCCGGGCTCCCCCTCAACCTCGGGCTGCTCGTCGGCGCGCTGTGCGGGATCGCGGCCGGCCTCGCGACGGAGGTGACGGCGTCGTGACGGACGCGATCGGCGCCCTCGTCGCCTCCCCGCGGGCGTGGGTCGCCATCGTCGTCATCGGCGCGATCACCTACGGGATCCGGCTCTCCTTCATCCACCTGTTCGGGCGGATCAACGGGGTCCCGACGCGCCTCCAGCGGCCGCTGCGGTACGTCCCGCCCGCGGTGCTGGCGGCGCTGGTTCTCCCCGACCTGGTGACTCTCGGTCCGTCGATCCCCGCTACCCTCATCGACGAGCGGCTGATCGCCGGTGCCGTCGCCGGCGCGGTCGCGTGGCGGACGGAGAACGTGTTCGCGACCATCGCGACCGGGATGGCGACGCTGTGGATCTTCCGGTTCGTCGTGTTCGCGTGAGGAGCGAAGCGTTCGAAAATTCGAGTCAGTCGAACCGCTCCGGTCGTCGCCTCGCGAGCGCGAAGGCGACGACGCCGAGGAGGAGCGCCACGGCGAGCGCGCGCTCGACGCTCACGAGTCCGCGGACCGACGAAACCGCGTACGAGGCGGCCGCGACGGCGAGGACGGCGTAGCCGACCGCGGCGACGCCGAGCAGCGCGGGGCGAGCGCCCGGATTCTTCCAGAGGCGGAGCCACGTCGCGGCCGCGGACGCGGCGCCGACGAGGATTCCGACCGGGAGCCCGACGAGCGCGGAGAACTCGATCGACGCCGCGAGCAGCCCCGTGACGGCGGCGCTCGCGAGCAGGAACGCGGTCACCCCGATCCCGACGGTCGCGACGAGTCGCCAGTTCATACCCGTCCAGTCGCGGCGAGAGGGGTTAAGTAGTCACGGCGAACCGCGGCGAGAACGGCGGTAGCGACGGCCGAACGATTCCGCGTCAACTCGGGCGATCCAGTCAGCGCTCGCGCTCGGTCGCGCGCGCCGACGGGCGGTCGCGCGCCTCGGAGGCGTCGCGGTCGACGGGGCGGTCGAACCGGGCGTCACCGTCGACCTCGCGTTCTCGGGCGTCGGCGATCCGCTGGGCGGCGTCGGCGAGCGAGTCAAGCGCGGCGAACAGCCGGTACGAGAGGTACGGACCGACCGAGAACACGAGGACGACCCAGACGCCGAACAGGATCTGACCGACGATCAACAGCGAGTAGACGAACGTGAGGAGGCTCACGGCCGCGAGCACGGCACCGATCGGCGTGCGGAGGGCTTCGGACGGCGAGAGCGGGTTGTGCGCCATGGACGACGCTACCGGCGGCGTTCACTTAAAAACAAACGGGAGTCGTCGGACGCGAGCGCGGAACGCACCGTGCTCGCGACGCGGGCCCGATCAGTCGTCGGCCGGGGCCGCGGAGTCGCCGGCGGAGACGCCGGTGCCGGGTCCGATATCGATGCCGAGTTCCTCGAGCTTCTCGTCGGGGACGACGCCGTCGACCCAGTCGCGGGTCTCGTAGTACTCGGCCTTCAGCTGGTCGAGTTCGACGAGCTCGCCCTCGCTGGCGCCCGTGCCGGGGATGGCGTCCGGGTGCCCTTCGATGAACCGGTTCGGCAGCGTGTCGTCCGCGCCGTCGAAGCCAGCGAGATTGTTGTAGTAGCGCTCGAGGTTGTAGACGCGCTCGCCCGCCTCGAACAGCTCGTCCTCGGAGAGGTCGCGGCCGGTCATGCCGTTGTACTGGAGCACGTACTCCTCGATCCCCTCCGCGAACGCGCTGAACTTGCAGATGTCGAATGAGTCCGACACCGCATGCAGGTCCTGGAAGGTGGCGGTGAGCTCGCCTTTCCCCTCCCACTCGTAGGGGTCGACCTTCTCCGGGATCCCGAGGATCTCGGCGGCCGGCGTGTACCCGCGCAGGTGGCAGGCGCCGCGGTTGGAGGTCGCGTACGCGATCCCCATGCCCTTCATACAGCGCGGGTCGTAGGCGGCCATCGTCTGGCCCTTTACGGAGAGCTTGTTCCCGTGCGCGTCCTTCGCGTCGGCGACGCGCTCGGGGCCCTCCGCGAGGAGGTCGCCGAGGTCGCTGGAGCGGTGGCCGATCTCGTCGATGAGGTCGATCATCGTCTCGGAGTCGCCCCAGTCGAGGTGGCCGACGCCGTCGAGTTTGCCCTCCTCGCTCATCTCCATCGCCATCGCCATCATGTTGCCCGCCTCGATGGTGTCGATGCCGAGGTCGTTACACCGGTCGAGCATGACGGCGATCTCGTCGCGGTCGTCGTGGCCGGAGTTCGGCCCCAGCGCCCACGCGGACTCGTACTCGTACGACTCCATGCGGATGTTCATCTCCTCGCCCTTGTGGGTCACGTCGACCTCGACCTCCTTCTTACACGCCACCGGGCAGGAGTGACACGTCGGCTCGTCGACGAGGATGTTCTCGCGGACGTTCTCGCCCGAGACGCGCTCGGCCTGAACGTCGACGCCGTCGGCCTCGCTGTACGCCTCTGTCGAAGTGTGTTTCGCGTTCTTCGTCGGGAGGCCGTCCATCTCCTCGGTCGCGTTCATCAGGACGTTCGTCCCGTACATCGAGAGCCCGCCCTCATTGGGCGCGGTGACGTCGGACTCGCGGATGACCTCCATCGCCTGCTGGTAGCCCTCCTGGAACGTCTCCGGATCGGCGGGCTTCGGCATGTCGGTGCCGGACTTCACGACGACCGCCTTCACGTTCTTCGAGCCCATCACGGCGCCGGTGCCGCCGCGGCCTGAGGCGCGGTCGTCCTCGTTGATGACGCAGCCGTAGCGCACCTTGTTCTCGCCGCCCTGCCCGATCGCCATCACGGAGACGTCGCGGCCGACCTTCCCGTCAACCTCCTCGCCGAGCTGGTCGATCGTGTCGTGGACGCCCTGGCCCCAGAGGTGGGAGGCGTCGCGTACCTCGACGTCGCCGTCCTCGACGAACAGGTACACCGGCTCGTCGCTCTCGCCGTCGAGCAGGACCCCGTCGAGTCCCGCCCACTTGAGGCGCGCGCCGGACCAGCCGCCGTGGTGCGAGTCCGTGACCGTCCCCGTCAGCGGGGACTTCGTCACCAAGGCGATCCGACCGCTCATCACGGTCTGCGTGCCCGTCAGCGGACCCGTCATGAACGCCAGTCGGTTCTCCGGCCCCAGCGGGTCCACGTCTGGGCCCTTATCGAAGACGTACTTGACGCCGAGCCCGCGCGCGCCGATGTACTTCTCCGCCTCGTCGTCGTCGATCCCGTGGTAATTGACCTCGCCGGCGCCGAGGTCGACCTGTGCTACACGGTCTCTGTAGCCGCCCATTTCAGTCATGTAATGCTCTATCATTATATTCGCACGCGGCACGGTTATTCCTTCATCCCTCGAAGTAACCATTATCGGTTACTAAGGCCGGTCGATACCGTCGTATAGAAAATCAAACCGCTGACAGCTCGCCCGAGTGCTGCTACCGCCACCGTTCTGGATGGTATCACATGTTTGTGGATATATATTGGTTGGTATCACCCACTATCCGGCATACAAATGTTTAATATCGTCTCCCCGTCTTACGAGAGTATGCCGCAAGACACACACTCCGAAGCGGTCGTCGACGAGACGCGGCGTCGCCTCCTGGCGGCAACCGCGGGCGGATTAACAATCGGCGCGCTCGGAGCGGGGGCGACCGGCGGGGTGACGGCACAGGACGACGGGACGCTCACCATCGTCCACGACACGCACTTCCACGGGCGGTTCGAAGACGCTGGAAACGACGCGATAGACCTCGCGCGGTACTACGCCATCGTCGAGGAACTGCGCGGGGAGTACCCGAACGCCGCGTTCTTCGGCAACGGAGACGACCTCGCGCCGTCGGTGTTGGGCCTCGAATTCGAGGGCGAGCACATGATCGAGGCGATGAACGAGATGGAGCCGGCCGTTGTCGGCGCCGGGAACCACGAGTTCGACTTCGGCGTCGACACCGCGAGCGAGCGCTTCGAGGCCTCGGAGTTCCCGTGGGTGATCGCCAACCTGCTCACCCCAGAGGGAGAGCCGGTCCCCGGCGCCGAGCGCTGGACGACCATCGAGGTCGGGAGCCACACGGTTGGCGTCTTCGGCATGGGAACAACCGGCTTCTATGACATCACGGACTACCCCGAGGACTGGCAGGTGCTCGGCTACACCGAGGCCGCCGAGGCCGCGGTCGAGGCGCTCGAACCGGAGAGCGACTTCATCGTCTGCGCCTCGCACGTCTCCAGCGGCGTTCACGAGACGATCGCCGCCGTCGAGGGCGTCGACGCCATCGTCGGGTCGCACTCGGGCGTTGTCTACGACGAGCCGGAGACCATCGAGGGGACCACAGTGGCCGAGTTCGGCGACGAGTTCGCGCACCTCGGCCGGCTGACGTTCGACGTCGAGTCGGGCGACCTCGCCGACTGGGAACGGATCGACCTGTACGACTCGGAGGCGCTCGAAGACGACGAATCGCCGCCGGAGGAGACAGAGAACTACACGCCGCGCGACGTCCGGTCGGTCGACCGGGACCAGTCCGTCGCGGAGATCGCGGACAGCTACCTCGCCGACCTCGAAGAGCGGCTCGGCCAGCCGGTCGTCGAGACGGAAGTCGAACTCAACGCCAGCTTCGACAACTACGAGGTCGAGACCGGCTGGGGGAACCTGATGACTGACCTGATGCGCGAGGTCGGGAACCTCGAAGAGGATATCGACGTCGCCGTCCAGAACGCCGGCGGCATCCGGTCGGGCTCCACCTACGGCCCCGGCGAACTCACCGGCAGCGACGTGATGAACATCCTCCCGTTCCCGAACGAGATCGTCGTCTACGAGCTCACCGGCGAGCAGGTCCGGTCGTACCTCGAGCGGTCCGTCCGTCCGATGCCGGGCGACTACGGCGCGCAGCCGGCGATCCAGGTGTCCGGCGTCTCCTACGAGTGGACCGGCCACGACGGGGAGGGGCAGGTGCGGAACGTCTGGGTCGGCGGGGAACCGCTCGACCCCGAGGCGACGTACCTCGTCTCGACGAACGACTTCGTCGCCGGCCGGAGCGAGGAGTTCGTCGAGGACTCCCGCGTGTTCAACTCCGGACAGTTCCAGGGGCCGTTCGTCAAGGACACCCTCGACGCGGAGTACGAGACGGTCGCGCCGGAGCCCGAAGAGCGGATGATCCGCGTGGACGAGGTGATCGAGGACGTGACCGCCGAGGCGTCGGAGGGAACGCTCACCGTCTCGTTCTCCTCGACCGACGCGATCGAGTCGGTCGTCGACGACACCTTCCGCCTCGTCGCGCCGGGGCACGGAACGATCGAGGCCTCGGTGGCCGCCGCCGACGGCGAAGTCGCCGTCGAGCTCGATGCGGACGCCGTCATCGAGGCGTTCGACGCGACGGCGGCCGACGCGCTGTCGCTAGTCGGCGGCTTCGACCCGAACAGCGAGCACTACGGCTACGAGAACGACGACGACGAACTGATCGAGCTCCCCGTCAACGCGAGCTACGACTACTACGAGCTGCGGGCCTCGCTGTCGGCTGACGACGCCCGTGAGACCGTCGGCGGCTCAGAGGACGGGAGCGACTCGGACGGCTCTGACGACGGAGACGACGGTTCGGACGGCTCCGACGACGGAGACGACGGTTCGGACGGCTCTGACGACGGAGACGACGGAAGCGACTCGGACAGCTCCGACGACGGTGACGACGGTTCCGACGGCGAGACGGGAGACAGCACGCCCGGGTTCGGACCGCTCGCCGGCGCCGCGGGCGTCTCGGGCGCGGCGTACCTCTACGGGAAGTACGCCGGGAGCGACGGCGCGGACGACGGACCGACCGACGAGTAGGTCGGCGGTCCGCCAGTCTCGGTCGCCGACGTCGACTTACCCATCGACCACCAACGATAACCACGACACGAATGGACCTCCCGGATCCCGACTCGGTCCCGCGTCGCGAGCTCTGTAAGGCAGCCGTCGCGCTCGGCGGCGTCGCCGGCCTCAGCGCCTGTCTCGACACCGCCGAGAGTTCGAGCGACGACGCACTCGACGGCGGCCAGTTAGACGGCGTGCCCGCGGGCGACCCCGACGCTGCCCCGCGGCGCCAGCACGCTTGGAACGACGCGCTCGATCGGGACGAGTCGGGCAACGCCGTCTTACCGACCCACCACGTCCTCCGATACGTGGACGTCGACCGCGGGGACGCCTCGCGAGCGGCGGCCAGAGAGCGGTTCGAGGCCGCGCTCGCGGACCTCGAACGGGCCTTCGAGCGCTCGGCCGCGGGGCTGTTGTTCACCGTCGGCTACTCGCCGTCGTACTTCGACGGGCTGCCGGGGACGCTCCCGGAGTCGGTCGAACTCCCGGCGCCGCGGCCGCTGACCGGGCTGGACGACCCGGCGCTCGACGAGGCGGACGTCTTGGTCCACCTAGCGGCGTCCGATCCCGCGGCGGTCCTCGCGGCCGACGAGGCGCTGTTTGGCCCGACGACGGCCGCCAACGGCGTTGAGGTGACCGACGCGAGCGACTTGTTCGAGCCCGTCGACCGGCGGACCGGGTTCGCCGGGGCTGGGCTACCGCGCGAGCGCCGCGACGTCGACGGGGTGCCCGACGACGCGCCGATCCCGGAGGGGGCGCCGCTGTTCATGGGGTTCGCGAACGGGTTCGTCGAGTCGCAGGCCACCGAGGACCGGGTGACCATCGACTCGGGGCCGTTCGAGGGCGGGACGACCCAGCAGGTCTCGACGCTGCGGACCCAACTCGACGCTTGGTGGTCACAGGAGAGCCACGCCCAGCGCGTGGCGAAGCTGTTCAGCCCGACGCACGCGGACGAGGAACGCGTCGGTGAGTACGGCGAGCGGCTTGGGGGCACCCCCGGCGTCGCAGACCTCCCGGAAGACGCCGTCGCGTACGCCCGCGAGGAGGGCGTCGTCGGGCACGCGCAGAAGGCGGCCCGCGCCCGCGAGGACGGGGAGCCGCGACTGCTGCGGCGCGACTTCCCGACGACGGACGGCGACCACACCGGGATCCACTTCCTCACGCTCCAGGAGTCGATCGCTGACTTCGTCGCCGTTCGCGACGCGATGACCGGCGCGGACGTCGCCGACGAGACCGCCGTTGGAAGCCGGGTTAACAATGGGATTCTTCAGTACCTCTTCGTCCGGAGCCGCGGGAACTTCCTCGTGCCGCCCCGCGACCTTCGAGCGCTCCCCGACCCCAACCCGTGACGCGACCCGGATCCGCGAACCGAACCGCGACGCGACCGCGACGAAACGAGACGCCGCCGCGACCGCCGTCGGAGAGACCGAGACACGACAGATGACACGCGACACGACCCACACCGACCGAACTGAGCCACGGACATCGCACAGCCGACGCCGCCTGCTCGCGCTCGGCGCGGGCGTCGGAGCCGGCGCTCTCGGCGGGTGCCTGACGGACTCCGAAACCGGAGTCAGCGACGGCGGATCGGCGAACGGGAGCGACGGCGGATCGGCGCGCGAACGCGGAGACGAGAACGGGTCCGCCGGCGGGGACGGAGCGGGCGGCGACGGCGGCGCGCCGTCGCTCCCGAGCGTCGAGGACCCGCCCGCGGCGACGTACGTGCCGACGCACTTCGAGGCCATGCGGCGGCTCGACCCGGTCGATGCGGGCGAGTACCGCCTCGAACCGATGGTCACGTACCCGCACCGCTTCTGGAACGTCACCGGCGACCGCGTCGAGGAGGCGGCGCCGACGGACGACCACGACGTCCACCTGATGGTGACGGTTCGCGACGCCGAGACCGGGCGGATCCTCCCGGCGTCCACCGGGCTTCAGGTGACCGTCGGTCGCGAGGGCGAGTCCGGAGCGCCCACCGTCCCCTGGCCGATGATCTCCCAGGAGATGGGATTCCACTTCGGCGACAACCTCTCGCTCGACGGCGACGGCACCTACGAGGCGACCGTCCGGGTGGGCGCCATCGACGCCCGGAAGACCGGCTCGTTCGAGGGCCGGTTCGCGGAGCCGGCGACCGGCTCGTTCACCTTCGAGTACGACCGGGCCTTCCGGGAGTCGGTGATCGGCGACATCGCGTACGTCCAAGAGGAGTCCGACTGGGGGGTTCGCGGCGCGATGGCGAACGGCTCGCTCGGGCGCGGCGGCGGCCGGAGCTACGGCGACGCGTCCCACGATGGACCCGACCACGTCGACGCGCAGCGGCAGGACGCCGACCGCGACCATCGGGGGGAACGCCGCTGGGAGGCCCAGGTCGGCGACCGGCGCTACGGCACCTACTGGCGGGGCCCCGAGGAGGGCGAACTGCCGCCCGCGGCGCACTTGCCCGGGCGGCTCCAGGGCGAACCGGCGATCGGGGACGCGCTGCTCGCCACTAGCTTACTCCCCCCCGAGTCGCGGTTCGTCGACGGCGACGCGCGGTACCTCGTCGTCTCGCCGCGGACGCCGTACAACCGTTCGATGCTCCCGATGGCCGCGATCGACTACGCGCTGTCCCGCGGCGGGAACGGCGTCGCCTCCGGGGCGCTCGACACCGCGCTCGACGACGAGATCGGGTACCACTACGGGACGCCCCTCGACGACATCGCGTCGGGCGACAGACTGAGTCTTTCGGTCGCGACCGCGGCGAACGTCTCGCGGCACGCGGGCTACGAGACGGCGCTGCTGGAGACGGGCGAGGTCGAGGTGTCCCTGGAGGTGCCGGAATGAGCCGCGACGAGGCTCACTCAGCGGACGGGCGGGATGACGCTCGACCGACCGGCGGGCGGGACGACGCTCGGGCGCTGCGGATCGGACTCGTCGCCCTCGTCGCGGTCGCGCTGTCGGTCGGCGTCCTCGGGGCGACGGCGGGGCCGGCGAGCGCAGGCGACACCGCGGGGGCGCTCTCAGTCTCGCCCGACGAGTTCGACGTCGAGCCCGGCGACACCGTGACCTTCGAGGTCGCGATGGTCAACGACGGCGAGCGCGACGACGACGGGGTGTACGGGTTCACGCTCCGGCTGGACTACCCGACGGAGTACTTGACGGTCACGGACATCGAGCCCGCGGACTGGTTCCGCGAGGCGCCGGGCGAGGACGGGGCGGCGCGGGACTCGATCGAGGTGCGCGAGTCCGTCGACTACGACGACGAGCGGGGGGCGGCGCGGCTGTCACAGACGCTCGCGGACCCGACAACGGGGGTCACCGGCGAGGCGCTCGTCGCCACCGTTACCGTCCGCGTGGAGCCGGACGCGGAACCGGCGGTCGCGGAGGTCGGGACCCGCGAGACGAGCACCGCCCTCACGAGCCGCCGCGACTACCCGCAGCCGCTGTCGACGCCCGCGGCGACGTTCACCATCTCCGGCGGAGGCAACGGGACGGTCGTCACCCCCGAGTACGACGACGCGGCGTTCGCGGACGACGGTGAGCGCGGGGACGCAGAATCGGATTCGGAGTCGGAGTCGGACCCGGATGCGGACGGTGATACTGCGGACGGCGACACGGAGACCGCCGGCGACGCGGACGCGGAGAGCGACGGCAGCAACGCTTCCGATGACGAGACCGGAGACGAGGCCCCGGCTCCGGTCGGGGCGGCAGTCCTCGGCGTCCTCGCGGCCGCGCTCCTCATCGGCAGGCGATGAGCGGTGCGGACTCGGACTGGTCGACGGTCGGCCCAGGCGGCCCGTGGACGCCGTTTCTCGCGGGCGCGGCGGCTGTCCTCGTCGCGTCGGTCCTACCGGTTCCGGACCTGCTCGCCGGGTCCGGCAGCGGGACGGGGGGCGGAGCACCGGTCGGCCCCCTCGCGCTCCTCGGCCCTACCGGCGTCTTCCACCTGGTCGGGTACGCCGGGCTGACCGTACTGGCGGCCCGAGCGATCGTCGGGTCGCGCGGCGGCGTTCGCGGGGGTGGCGGCCTCGGCGTCCGCGGCGCTCTCCTCGCCGCGAGCGCGTCGGTCGCGGTCGGCTTCTGTGCGGAACTCCTCCAGTCGCAGATCGCGTGGCGTTCGTTCGCGTGGACCGACGCCGCGGTCAACGCCGTCGGCGCGGGATTCGGCGTCGCGGCGGTCGCGGGTGTCCTCGCGCTGCGAGGGGACGCTCGCGGGGACAGCGGCGAGCGGTGATGACGACACCGCTTTAGGCGCTCGACCGCTGTTCCCGACAATGAGCCAGCCGAGCCCCGAGGCGTACGAGCAGGGACGCGGGATGGACGCGCACAACGCCGTGATGCGCGACATCCGCGCCGAGCGCTCGGAGACGTACGACCCAACGGAGCCCACCCGCGTGTGGATCGACGAGGACAACACGCCCGACGGCGTCGTGAACTCTCTCACGATCATCTTGAACACCGGCGGCTGCCGGTGGGCCCGCGCCGGCGGGTGCACGATGTGCGGCTACGTCGCCGAGTCCGTCGAGGGCGGCAGCGTCGCCCACGAAGACCTGCTGACCCAGATCGACGCGTGCCTCGATCACGAGGCCGAGGAAGCGGACGAGTCCGCGGCGCTGATCAAGATCTACACCTCGGGCTCCTTCCTCGACGAGCGCGAGGTGCCCGCGGAGACTCGGCGAGCCATCGCCGAGACGTTCGCGGACCGGGACCGGATCGTCGTCGAGTCGCTGCCGGACTTCGTGAGCCGCGAGAAGATCGGCGACTTCGCGGACCACGACATCGCCACCGACGTGGCGGTCGGGTTGGAGACCGCGACGGATCGGGTCCGCCACGACTGCGTGAACAAGTACTTCGATTTCGCCGACTTCGAGGACGCCTGCGCCGAGGCGGCCGCGGCCGACGCCGAATTCGACGCCGATGTGGGGATTAAGGCGTATCTCCTGATGAAACCGCCCTTCCTCGCGGAGCCGGAAGCCGCCGCCGACATGATCGACTCGATCCGGCGATGCGCCGACGTCGACGGCTGTCACACCGTCTCGATGAACCCGACGAACGTCCAGCGGTACACGATGGTGGACGAGCTGTTCTTCGAGGGCGGCTACCGCCCGCCGTGGCTCTGGTCGGTCGCGCACGTCTTGGAGGAGACCGCCGACGTCGACGCAATCGTCGTCTCCGACCCCGTGGGACACGGCTCCGACCGCGGTGCGCACAACTGCGGCGAGTGCGACGACCGCGTCCAGACCGCGATCAAGGACTTCGACAAGCGACAGGACCCGAGCGTCTTTGAACAGGTGTCCTGCGAGTGCGAGGCCACCTGGGAGTACGTGATGGCCGAGGAGACGAGCTACAATATGCCGCTCGCGCGGTAGTTCGGTGAGGGGCGAGCATCCAAACGCAGTAGTCCGGGGAAGGGGCGGGCGTCCCGCGCGGGCGCGCTGAATTCCGCGAACGGTGGTGACATACATCGACCAGTACTTTTCCGATTTCGAAAATGATCGATCTATTATCTCCGAAAGTGCGTGACAGATACGCGTGTGAAACCCGATCATACTGAACGATCAGGTCGAAAAGGCCCTTATAGCTCCGGGCCCTGAACCCTATCATGAACCCAGACGCCAGCGGTTCCCCGCCCTCCCGCGGGAAGTCGGTCCTCTTCTGTCCGGAGTGTCGCTTCGAGAGTTCCCTGTCGGACGGGTGGCTCGTCGTCAGCGACGGCGACGAGCGTACCGTCGTCTGTCCGAAGTGCGGCCACGTCGCGGACAACCGGCCCGAGCGGTCCTCGCCGACGCCG
>JBNJEE010000188.1:0-3913 GCA_051745525.1 Methanobacteriota archaeon
GCGACCCCCTTCTTTTGTTCTCCTCGTGTCCGCTGGTGGCCGCCGCTCGCAGGCACGCGCCGACCGCTGGGCTACTTGTTTATAAATGAAAGACGGAATGACGGACGATCGAGACCGCCTACGCGTCGTCGACCGCGTTCGGCTCGTCGACCGCGTGGTGCGGCCCCACCGGGCCGTGCGTGGGGCAGACGCCGGCGATGGGAGTCGCGTTGAGACAGCAGGCACGCTGTCCGCTCGCGACGAGGCCCTTCGAGAGGGGGTCGCCGCAGCGGGCGCAGTACGACGCCACCTCGTCGCCCGCCATGCCTCAGCGCTCGCGGATCCGCATCGGCACCGGGTGGTTCGGATGCATCGTCAGCGACCCGCGCAGGGAAAGATCCGGTCCCTCGTAATCGAGTTCGAACCGCGAGCAGACGGTCGCGAGGATGAGCTTGGCCTCTAAGAGCGAGAACGCCTTCCCGATACAGTGGCGCGGGCCGCCGCCGAACGGGAAGAAGGCGAATCTGGGGCGTTGATTCCGTCGCTCCGACGTCCAGCGGTCGGGGTCGAACGTCTCGGGATCGTCGTACCAGCGCTCGGAGCGGTGGATCACCCACTGGGAGACCATCAGCGCCGACCCCTCGGGAATCCGGTACCCCCCCAGTTTCACGTCGAGCTTCGGCTCGCGGAACAGCGTGTAGACGGGCGGGTAGAGCCGCATCGACTCGTTGAGGACGCGCTCGGTGTACTCCATCCCGCGGACCGTATCCGCGGTCAGGCGGCCGGTACTCACGGCTTCCTCGGCCTCGCTCTCGACCCGCTCGCGTGCCTCCGGGTGGTTCGAGAGGAGGTAGAAGGCGTAGGTGAGCGCGAGCGCGGTGGTGTCGTGGCCGGCTAAAAGCATCGTCACCAGCTCGTCGCGGAGGTTTTCGTCGGTCTGCTCGCCGCGGTCGCGGGCGCGGAGCAGGACGGAGAGCAGGTCCATCGGGAGGGCGGCGTCGGGGTCGCCGGGCGGCCCCCGGACCCCGGTCCCGTCCGGGCCGGCGGGGTCGACGCTCGGGTCGCGCTCCGTGCCGCGGCGGCGCTCGACGATACCGTCGATGACGGACTCGAGCGTGTCGATTGCGGCGTCGAACTCGCGGTTCTCGCGGGTCGGCACCCAGTCCGGGATCAGGTACCGGCGAGGGTCGGGCTCGAAGCGGGCGCCGAGCGGTTCGAGATTCTCCTGGACCGTCTTCACCTCCTCGTCGTCGATGTCGGCGCCAAACATCGCCGTGACGATGATCTTCACCGTGAGCCGTGCCAGCTCAAGCTGGAGGTCGACGACGTCGCCGTCTCCCCACTCCGCGACGTGCGACTCGGCGTGGTCGGCCATCACGCCGGCGAGCGCGCCGATTCGGCGGTTGTGGAACGCGGGGTTCGCGAGCGTGCGCTGGCGCTGCCACGTCTCGCCCTCGCTCAGCAGGAGACCGTCGCCGAGCAGCGTGTCCATCGCGTCGTCGCCGAACTGCGGCTTGCGGTAGCGTTCCGCGTCGGCGACGAGGACGCGCTCCACGTCGGCGGGGTTCGTGAGCAGGTACGTCTCGCGGGGGCCGAGGTCGAGCCGTACCACGTCGCCGTAGCTGTCGGCGCAGGCGCGCAGGAAACCGAACGGGTCGTCCGCGAACTGGCGACCGTTCCCGAAGAGGGGGTCGCCGAGCGGTCCAGGCGGCGTAACGGACATGCGATTTCTGGGGGCTGAGCGGGGTTAAACGTTCGGCGGGGGAAAGGCCGAAGCCGAAAAACGGAGGGGATCATGAGGGCTCGAAGCGCGGCGAGCGCGGGGGCGCTGAGCCCGGCAAGCGGCGGGCCGCAGAGCGCTACCGGGCATCGAGCTGCTCGACGCGGGTGATCAGCTCGTCGACGGCCGCCTCCTGGTCGTCGGTGGCGTCGACGATGCGGTCGGTGGCGTCCTCGGTGCGGTCGGAGCGCTCGCGGACCGCCTCCAGCGACGAGGTGAGTTCCTCGACGGTCGCGGCCTGGTCGTCGGTGGTGCGCGCGACCTCCGCGACGCCCGCGGCCGCCTCGTCGACGGCGTCGGCGATCTCCTCTAGCGAGTCGAGGACCGTCTCGATCTCGGTGCCTGCGTCCTCGATGCGCTCGTGGGAGCGCTCGACGGCGGTCGTCGTCTCCGCGGACTGCGCCTGCAGCTTGTCGAGGCTCCCTGTGATCTCCTCGGTGTAGCCGCGAGTCTCGTCAGCGAGCTTCTTCACCTCCTCGGCGACGACCGCGAAGCCGTCGCCGCCGTCGCCGGCGCGGGCCGCCTCGATGTTCGCGTTCAAAGCGAGCAGGTTCGTCTGCTCGGCTACGTCGGAGATGACCTCGATGACCTCCTCGATGTCGTCCATGCGCTCCGAGAGCGCGCCGACGCTCTCGACCAGCTCGTCGCCGATGTCGACGACGTCCTCGGTCGCCTCGCGGGCGTCCTCGCTGGCGTCGAGCCCCTCGTCGGCGGCGTCGGCCGCCGCGACCGCGGCGGAGTCGACTTGGTCCGCGGTGGCTGCGACCTCCTCCATCCCCGCCGAGAAGGACTGCATCTCGGAGACGCTCTCCTCTAAGAGCTCGTTCTGCTCGTCGACGTTCTCCGCGATGTCGGCGGCCGCGGCGCTCGCCTCGCCGACGGTCTCGTCGAGGTCGCGCGCCTTCTCGTGGACGCCGGAGGAGAGCTGGTCTAAGTTCTCGGCCATCTCGTTGACGACGTCGACGACGCGGACCAGGTCGGCGCCGAGGTGATCGAACGAGTCGCGGCGGCTCGCGCGGGCATCAAGGTCCCCCCCGCCGATCGCCTCCGCGGTCTCTCGGACCTCGGCGACCAGCTCGGTCGTGGCGTCGCGCTGGTTCACGTTCTCGGTCCGGTCGATGACGACCTCCGTCACGCCGACGAGGTCCTCGCCGTCGTACATCGGCGTCGCGGTAAATTCGATGTGCTTCTCGTCGCCGTGGCGGTCGACAATCGTGCTCGTGTCGCGGTAGCGAGTCCGGGCGCTTCCACACCGCTCGAGATCGTACACCTCGTCGGCGGTTTCGGGCGCGTCGAGTACCTTGTCCGCGAGGGTGTCTGCGCGCCGGCCGTCGGGGTAGAACAGCTCGGAGGCGTACCCGTGGCCGAGCGCGTCCTCCCGGTCGACGCCCGTCAGCGACGCGAGCGACTCGTTCCACTCGGCGACGTTCCCCTCGGTGTCGAGGATGAACGTCGGCACGCCGGTTGCGTTGAACACCTCGGCGAAGCCGGCGCCGGCCAAAGCGCCGGCCCGGTCTGCGCCGTCCGTCTCCGTGACACTGTACTCCCCGCCGTCCGGGTCGCCGGACCCGTCGACCGCGGCCGTGTCGGCATCGGCTTCCGGGCCATCCTCGACGACGACGCCTCCGTCGGGGAGGGACCGGGAGTCGCTCCCCCGCGCGAAGACGTTCCACAGGCGCTCGCGAAGTCCAGTCATGGCTACGTCACTGTCTCCTAACCGCCATGTTAAACGGCACGTCCCGGTATTCACGTTTGATAATCCTCGGCCGCGGTGCGGCAGCGAGGGGCGCCGCTGAGGGGGCCGCGAGCCCGCAGCGTTCAAACGCGTTCGGCGGCTAGGACCTCCGAAAGCGATGGACGCCGACGCGGTGCGCGAGCGGGCCCGAGACCTCCCGACCGAGCCGGGGGTCTACCAGTTCCAAGCCGGCGAGGCGACCCTGTACGTCGGGAAGGCGCTCGACCTCCGCGACCGGGTGCGGTCGTACGCGGACCCGCGCTCGGGTCGTATCCGCGGGATGGTCGAGCGCGCCGGCCAGATCGAGTTCGCGGTCACTGACACGGAGACGCAGGCGCTCCTCTTGGAGGCGAACCTCATCAAGCGGCTCCGCCCGCGTAAAGTTGTTAATGGTGGAGAACTTGGTTCCCGTAAAGGTG
>JBNJEE010000069.1:0-13172 GCA_051745525.1 Methanobacteriota archaeon
CTCCTTGCCCTGATCGTCACAGGTCGGGGAGAAATACACTTTTCCGAAGCGTGTCGTGCGTTGTAGAATTTGTACTGAGCGATTGGGATGAAAAACTATTAGCTGCTGAGGATTTCAACAGAGCCGTATTTGAAGAAGTCCTTCAGTAGTTGCGCTGCCCCGCTCAGACGTACCCGAAGGGAGCTTTCAAGCCCTTCGGTCGGTGGTGTGTCTCTGTTCTTCGGGATGGATACAATTCACCTTACTCAATCGACTCGGAGTTCGCCATTGAATATCGATAGTGCGAGATACGCGCTCTACATTCAGCACGCCTCTATGAACATATCGCCAGTTGAGTATTTCAACAGAGCCGACGGTCCCTCTTTCTCTCGCCGAGCTATCGTCCTCCCGACCTACGCCTCGAACCCGTCCTCCCACCGGAACGTCCCGTTCCGCTGGATCACCTCGCCGTCGACTTCCATTCGCGAGTCGGAGCTCACGTCCGTGATCATGTCGACGTGGACCGCGCTGTCGTTGCCGGACTCGCCCTCGGGCAGGCAGGCGTCGTAGGCGCGGCCGACCGCGAGGTGGACGGTGTCGCCCATCTTCTCGTCGAAGAGGATCGAGTCCGTGAAGCGGTCGATACCGCGGTTCATCCCGATGCCGAGCTCGCCCAGTCGGCGGGCGCCGTCGTCGGTGTCGAGGATGTCCGCGAGCGCGTCCTCGCCGGCCTCGGCCGCGAAGTCGACGACCTCGCCGTCGTCGAAGACGAGGCGAACGTTCCGGACGCGCGTCGCGTCGATCGTCATCGGCACGTCGAAGAAGACCTCGCCCTCGGTGTCGTAGGGTGCGGTGAACACCTCACCAGAGGGGAGGTTATGCGAGTCGTACGCGACGGAGGCCGCGGAGTTGACCGCGGTGCGGCCCGCGATCGACATCTGAACGTCGGTGTCGGGCGCGCCGTCGCGCTCGGTGACGATCCGGACGCGTTTGCCGGCGTCGAGGACGTCCTTCATCCGCGCCATCTCGTCGGCGAGCGCCTCCCAGTCGCGGAGGACGGCGTCGTAGACGAAGTCCGCGTACTCCTCGTAGGCCATCCCGGCCTGCTGGGCGAGGCTGCGCGTGGGGTGGACCGTCGACACCCAGTCCGTGTCCATCCGCGCCTCGCGAACGCCCTGCCGGGCCTTCGCGTACGCTCGGCGGGTGTCGCCGTCGACGTCGGCGCTCGCGGTGGTGTTGCGCCCGCCGCCGATCCGGAGGTAGGCGTCGGCAGCCTCGAAGATCGCGCGGTCGACGGCGGGATTCGAGTCGAAGTCGTCCGCATCGACGTCGCCGTCGGTTCCGGCCTCGACGCCTTTTAAATAGGCGCGGGAGAGTTCGTCGGAGCCGTACAGCGTCGTGACGTTCGCCCCGCGCTCGCCCAGCGCCGCGGCGACCGCGACGCCGAGTTCGTGGGCGTCCTCCGCGACGCTGACGACCACGTCGTCGCCGGCCTCGACCCGCGCGCTCCAGTCGACGAGCACCTCGGCGTGCTCGCGTACGCGTTCGTCCATTGTCCGGTGTGTTGCGGGGGAGCGGTAAATCGGTGCCGGGACGGCGGTGACCCCGGCGCTCTCGGGAATGACCCGCGTCTCGGTTGGCCGCCGTCACTCGCCCTGTTCGACCTCGAATATCTCATCCGCGGTGAGGCCGTGGGCCTCCTCGTGGACCTTCTCGCCGGCCTCTTTGCTGGGTCCCTCGAAGAGACAGAAAACGGCCCCTTCGTCGGGATCGACCCAGTAGTTCAGGTATTTCACGCCGTGTTTCTCCTGCGCTTCGAGGTCCTTCTTGTGGGCTTCGACTACGTCCTCGACGCTTGCGTCGACGTCTCGGTGAACGTCCATATAGAGCGGCATTGTACGCGTCTCTGCGCGGCGGGGGCGCAGTTAGTTATTGAGCGCGAACACTCCGGTACGATCCGCTTATAAACAGTAGATAGCGAAGCAGATCGACACGGTACTGGGTATCTCGAGGTTCTCGGTATCAACCCCATCTTACCCCGAATCTGGTCGATACAGCCCACGTCGTTTTAAGCCGTGGAAGGGTTTCCTCCATCGCCATCATCACTGTTTTGTTTGAGGGTTCGTGTATAGATCAGGAGCCAGATGCCTGCGAGAGTGAAGAGAACTGCATCATTTCCAGAAATATAGGGGCTGGACAAATTACTTAATTTAATAAACAGATATGTAAATCCGATTAATAGGACTGGTACGCTACAGATCAGTGATTGACGATAGGTCAAGAATTCATCATTCCCATTTGCAGCATAGACGAGCATAACCCCTGTACCTACTGCGATCAATACAAACATCCCAGTAATCCCCGCCAAGATTATGGCCCCGATAAGTGTCATATCCGGTAAGGCTGGTGTCGGAAGCAGCACCACGAGACCCAAGAATTGACCGGCAACTGCGCCAAATACGGTTGAGAAATACACTTGTTTGCGTCTTTGATTATCCATCGCCTGTTGCCAAGTCTCCCTATATCCAAGAATGAACGCGGTTCCTCCCGGGATCAACCAGAACAAAAGTAGTGCAACTATTCCGCCCCGATCATAGAACGGTAACAACAGTTCAGCACCAGCATCAATAAACTGATATAATAGGGTAGCCAAAAATACTGACACGGCGATTCTCTTATTCATATGGAAAGTTGAATTCTGTCAACACATATAATTTCGGCTCTGTTCAATGTCAACGCTGAAGGACTTCAACAGAGTCTAAGGAGAGTGTTTCAACGGGGCTCAGTCGTTCGCGTATAAATGGAGGACTGCGGATCGACTGTGAACACCGTCAAAGCCCCAGTCGCGAGGCGGGCGCACACTCGTTGCGCTCCTCGCTCGCGCTGCGGTGCTTACGTCGTCATCAGAACGCAGAGCGTTCTGATTGGCTCACGAGAGCTCCGCTCTCGTGAACGTCTGCGTCCGCCTCGCGACTGCCCCTTTGAGTCCCACCCAACCGCACAGCAACCGCACCTCACACCTCCCCAGCCTCGTCGGTGGTCCTCCGCTTCGCTTCGGACCACCGACTCCCTCGCGCGTGCGACTCGCGCCCTCCGGCCGCTCGTCGGCACGCGCCACCGCAGTTCCATTTATAAATGAGCCGTTCGTCAGCCCATCATCGAGCGGCCTACTCCAGGTCGAGCAGCGCCGCGATCTCGTCGAGGTACTCGTCGTAGATGCCGACGGCGGACTCGATCGGGTCGGGCGAGGCCATGTCGATGCCGGCGAGTTCGACGACGTCGAGCGGGTACTCCGAGCCGCCGGCGGCGAGCATCTCGCGGTAGTCGGCGGCGGCGGACTCGCCCTCGTCGAGGACGCGCTCGACGATGGCTGCCGCGGCGGAGATGCCGGTCGCGTACTGGTAGACGTAGAAGTCGTAGTAGAAGTGGGGGATGCGCTGCCACTCGCGCTCGATGCCGCCCGTGAGCTCGGCGGGCGCGTAGTAGGCGCCCTTCAGGTCGCCGTACATCTCGTCGAACGCGTCGGGCGTGAGCGCGTCGCCGGCCTCCACGCGCTCGTGAATCTCCTGTTCGAACGTCGCGAACATCGTCTGCCGGAAGAGGGTCGAACGGAAGCGTTCGAGGTACTCGTCGAGCACGTGCGTGCGGAGCTCGTCGTCCTCGACGGTGTCGAGGAGGTGGTGCGTGAGGAGGGTCTCGTTGACGGTGGAGGCGATCTCCGCGACGAAGATCTCGTAGCTCGCGTCGTGCCACGGCTGCGCGTCGCCCGCCAGCTCGGAGTGCATCGAGTGGCCCAGCTCGTGCGCCAGCGTGTACATCGAGGCGATGTCGTCCTGGTAGTTCATCATGATGTACGGCTGGGTGTCGTACGTGCCCGAGGAGAACGCGCCGGCGCGCTTCCCGCGGTTCTCGTAGACGTCGACCCACCGCGAGTCGAGCCCCTCGGCCAGCCGCTCCTGGTAGGCGTCGCCGAGCGGCGCGACCGCCTCGATCACCCACTCGCGGGCCTGCTCGTACGCCACGTCGGGGCCCTGGTCGCCCGTCAGCGACATGTAGAGGTCGTGGCTCTGTAACTGGTCGACGCCGAGGGCCTGCTCTTTCAGCTCAGCGTGCCGGTGGAGCACGTCGAGGTTGTCGTCGACCGTGTCGACGAGCGTGTCGTACACTTCGACGGGGACGTTCGAGCCGTCGAGCGCGGCGGCGCGCGCGGAGTCGTAATCGCGGATCTCGGCGCTCGTCACGTGCTCGCGCACGGCCTTCTCCAGCGAGGTGCCGACCGTGTTGCGGACGCTCGCCCACTCGTCGTAGAACGTCTCGTGGACGCGCTCGCGGAACTCCCGGTCCGGGTTCGTCTGGAGCTTCGTGAAGTTCGCCTGCGTGATCTCCACGTCCTCGCCGTCGGGGTCCTCGACGACGCCGTATGTCATGTCGGCGTTCGTCAGCATCGAGTAGATCTCGCTCGGCGCGTCGGTGACCTCCGAGAGGTCCGCCAGCACCTCCTCGACCTCGCTCGACCGCGTGTGCGGTTTCATCCGCAACACGTCGTCGAGGTAGTGTTCGTACTCGGCGAGCGCGGGCTCGTCGTCGAGGAAGACCTCGACGTCGGATTCCGTCAGCGACTGGATCTCCGGTTCGAGATAGGAGACCGCGCTCGACGCTTCGGAGCCGAGCGACGACGCCTTCGCGGACATCGCCTGATACTCCTGGTTCCGCGTGTCCTCCGCGCTGCGCAGCTGCGCGTACGTCATCACTTGCTGGAGCTCGCGGAAGATCTCCTCGCGGAGTTCGAGCAGTTCGAGGAGAGTGGCGGCGTCTTCGGTCGCGCGCTCCTCGTAGGCGGCCAGCTCGTCGATCCGGTCGGAAACCGTCTCGTAGGCCGACTCCCACGCCTCGTCGTCGGCGTAGATGCCGTCGAGGTCCCACTTGTACTCGGCGTCGATCTCGGACCGCTCGGGAACCGAACTCATACCCATCTGGTCGGCCTCACGCACACTAAGCCTTGGCAAACCCCGCGCACCGGGCCGATAGGCGTGCGGGACGGTAGCGCGCCACTCCGCCGCCACCGGTTGTCGCTGCCACCGGTCGCCGTCGTCGTCACCGATTGCCGTCCGACGCCTCCCCCTCGGTCCACGCCGCGAGGTCGGCGACGAGCACGAGCGCGTCCTCGCCGTCGGGGTAGTAGCCGCCGACCCGCCGGATCGGCTCGAACCCCTCGTCGGCGTACAGCGACCGCGCGGGGGCGTTCCCCTCGCGCACCTCCAGCCGGGCGACGGCCACGCCGGTCGCGCGCAGCCGGGCCAGCGCCGACCGGAGGAGGGTCCGACCGATCCCCTCGCCGCGGGCGTCGGGTTGGACGGCCAGATCCTTGACGTGGCCGATGTCGCGGCCGTGGTTCGGCGTCCGGTCGGCGACGACGAACCCGACGATCGCGCCCGCCCGCTCGGCGACGAGGAACGCCGGCTCGTCCAGCAACCGCTCGAAGGCGTCGTGCGGCCACGGGTCCGAGAAGCAGGCGCGCTCGATCCGGACCACCGCGAGGAGGTCGGCGCGCTCGACCCGCCGGACCGCGACGTCGGGGACGCTCACAGGTCGGGTTGACGGCCGCGGGGAATAAACGCGCCGAGTCGTGGGCGGGCCGGTGTCGGGCCGACGGAGGGGCGGCGACGCGTCGCTGCCCTCACGCGTCGATCCAGGGCTCGTCCGGGTCGGCGTCGCCCGGGGCGGGGGCGCACACCTCGAAACAGGCCCCCTCCGGCGGTCGGAGCCGCCGCCCGTCGGGGAGGTCAACGAGGCCGTCCCCGGGCGTTCGAAGTTCCACCCTCCACCCGTGCGACTCGACGACCTCGCGGACGATGTCGAGCCCGTACCCGGTCCCGTCCGCGCGCGTGGTGAACCCGGACTCGAACACCGAGCCGCGGTCCTCGGGGTCGACCCCGGTCCCGTCGTCGGCGACGAGGAACCCCTCGTCCGTGGCGGTGACGAGGACGGTGAGGTCGTCGGCGCCCGTTTCGGATTCGGCCTCGTCTGACGATTCCTCAGCGCCTCCGTCCGCCGCCTCCTCAGCGCCTCCGTCGGTCGCCGCGCCGGACGCGTCCGGCCTCGCGTGTTCCGTCGCGTTGCGGAACAGGTTCTCGAGGGCCTGCCGGACCCGGCCGCGGTCGCCGTACACCCGCGCGTCGCGGGCGACGACCAGCTCCGGGTCGTCGCCCCCGGCGGCGGTCTCCCAGGCGTCGCGGGCGACGCTCGCGAGGTTGAACTCGGCCGGTTCGTCCATTCCGGTCCCCTGTCGCGCGAGGGTGAGCAGCTCCGAGACGAGCCGGTCGATCCGGTCGACGGCGCGCTCGCCGCGGTCGAGCGGCTCCGTCTCGTCGCGCAGCCGCGCCATCTCGATGGAGCCGCGGATCACCGACAGCGGGTTCCGCAGGTCGTGCGAGACGATGCTCGCGAAGCGGTCGAGCCGCTCGTTGCGGTCGGTGAGTCGCCGCTCGCGCGCCTTCCGGGCGGTGACGTCGCGGGAGTTGACGAGCAGTTCGCCGTCGGGGCTGTCGGCCGGCAGCGACCGGGTGCGCGACTCCAGCCAGACCCAGTCGCCGTCGGCGGTGCGGTAGCGGTACTCCAGCGTGGGCGCCGCGTCGGGCTCGGTGAGCGCGCGGTAGAACCGCTCTGTCATGCGCTCGCGGTCGTCCGGGTGGACGTAGCCGAGCGGCGAGCGCCCGACCGTCGACCCCTGCTCGTAGCCGAGAACCTCCTCGACGGAGGGGCTCTCGTAGACGACGAGGCCGTCGCCGTCGACGACGGTGACGAGGTCGCTGCCGTACTCCAAGAAGGCGCGGTAGCGCTCCGGGAAGGTGCGGTCGGCGTCGACGCGGCGGACCGTGACGATCCGGCCGCCGAACTGGGGGGCCAGCTCCTCGTCGACGACGGACTCGACCCACGCGTACCCCCCGCTTGCGCGGCGGATGCGGTGGGTGACCGTCCGGGTCGTCGCGACCGCCGACAGCGCGTCGGCCACCGGCTCGCGGTCGCTCGGGTGGACGCGCTCCAGGAGGTCGCTCCCGACGAGCGCCCCGCGCTCGACCCCCACGACGTCCGGCACCGACGGCCCGGCGAACAGCACCTCGCCGTCCACGGCGACGGCGAGGAGGAACCGGTCCGCCTTGACCACCCGCCCGCTTCCGGGTGCCGCGTCGCGCTCTCCCGGTCTCCGGCCGACGGGCGCCGACGTGCCCGGCGCCGACGCGCTCTCCGCGCGCCCCGCCGAGGAAGCCGACCGCTCCGCGTCACCGGTCGGTCCGTTGGCCGCGGCTCGGTCGTCGTTCTTGGGGGCGTCCACGGCCGGAGCGTCGCCGTCGTCGTCGCCGCGGCCCGGCGTCGACGTGTCGGATGGACGGAGGGTCACTGTCAGTTCTATCGACGGTACGAACGCCGGGTGATAAACCTGCGCGCCGCAACACTCAGATATGATAACCGGATGCGAACGGCCGGACAGATCCGGCACCAGTGCGGCCGTCGGGACCTCTGACTGGGTCACGCCGCTTGAGAGATCGCTCTCGCGAGCGGTCAGACCTTCGCGAGCGGTCAGACCTCGTCGACGACGGTCCCCCTCGCCCACGCGGCCTCGAACCCGTCGCGGACGCGCGTGGCGAACCCGCGGTCGCGCAGGTCAAGCATGCCGAACAGTCGGTCGGGCGCGAGCGGGTCGGCGACCTCCAGGCACACCTCCTCGCCGTCGATGAGGTAGAAGTTCCCGTACGCGTCCTCCGTGATCCGCAGCTCGAAGGGCCCCTGCGCGATCGTCAGCGTCGCGCGGTCCTCGTCGACCGCGGCGCGGGCGTCGTCGAACACGCCCGGCGACAACAGCACGGAGACGTCGACCCCGCTCCGGATCGCCGCGAGGAGGCGGTCGAGCAGCTCCGGCCCCTCGCGGTCGACGTCGAACTGCGCGGAGACGTCGGTTGCGACGACGACGATCGACTCCTCGGCCGCGTCGATCCGCTCGAACAGCAGGTCGAGGGAGTCGTCGGCGCCGACCGCGGCAGTCCAGAACTCGTCGTCGGTCGCCTCCGCGTCGGCCAGCCGGTCGATCAGCTCCGACTTGCCGGACTCGTACGTCTCGATCCGCTGGCGCAGCTCCCGCCGCTTCGCCTCGACCAGCCGGTCGACGGCGACGGCGGGCTCGACGGGCGCGTACCGCTTCGGTTCGCGGTCGGTCTGGACCCGGACCAGCCCGCGCGACTCCAGGCCGCCGAGCGCGTCGTAGATGCGCCCCTTCGGCACGCCGCTCTCGTCGGCGACGGCGGCCGCGGTCCCGGTGCCGAGGGCGAGCAGCGCCCGGTATGCCCGGTCTTCGTAGCTCGATAGCCCGAGGTCGCGGAGCGACTCCATGTGCGCCCGTGGGGCGCCCCCCACAAAGCGTCGGCGTTCTGCGGCGGCGAACTATATAAATGGCCGCACGCGAAACCCCCGATCGTTTCACGATCTCGCTCTGGACTTCGCTGGTCCGTCCGGCCTCGAACGCCAGAAACGCCGTATAACACCGATACGGATCGGAATTTCTGCGTCTCAGTTGTCGCGCCGTATCCATCAAGAACCATATGGAAACATATACATTGTTGTCGCGGGTTCCCGAAGGGTATTACGTCGCAGCCCCGTACCGGCGTTCAACCAACATGAGTCGAATTCGGACGGTCGCCGTCCTCCTCCTCGTCGCGTCGCTCCTCGCGACCGGGACGGTGGTCGCGCAGACGGCCAACGACACGGTGCGCGGCGATCCGGACATCGAGGCGTTCGCGCCGGAGACCGCGTTCGTCCCCGGCGAGGAGTCCACGTTTCAGGTGAGCCTGAACAACCGCGGCGACATCGACGCGCAGGGGGCCGACAACCTCGAGAGCGAGGTGGTGACCGCCCATGAGACGACGGCGCGGGTCCTCACCGGCGACGCGGCGAACCGCGAGGTTCCCTTCGACGTGCGGACCGGCGAGCAGACGGTCGGCGACGTCGCCCGCGGCGTCACCGGCCCGATCGAGTTCACGGTCGTCCCCGACGAGGACGCCGAGCCCGGCGTCTACCGCGTCCCGATCGAACTGGAGTACCGGAACGTCGAGAGCGCGGAGGTCGACGACGGCTCTACCGTCCGCGACGAAGAGGTCGTCACCGAGACCGTGTACGTCTCCGTGGAGATCACGGACCGCGCGCAGTTCGCGGTCGTCGACGTCGACGGCGCCGTCCAGGCCGGCGACAACGGCCTCGTCGACGTGACGCTGCGGAACGTCCAAAACGAGACCGCCCGCGAGGCCAGCGTGGCGGCGAACCCGATCGACCCCGACCTCTCCTTCGCTACCGACGCCGGCACGACCGAGACGTACGTCGGCGCGTGGGAACCGGGCGAGAACCGCACGTTCACCTACCGTCTCGCCGCCGCGGGCGAAGCCACTGCGCGGGCGTCGACGCTGGAGTTCGACGTCGACTACCGCGACGCCGAGCGCGCCGACGCGGCCGCGCGGACGGTCCGGACGGGCGTGACGCCGCTCTCGCGGCAGGCGTTCACCGCTGAGGGCGTAAACAGCACGCTGCGCGTCGGCGAGGACGGCTCCTTCACCGTCGAGGTCCGCAACCGCGGCCCTCGCGACATCGAGGACGCGGTCGTCGTGTTCAGCAACGAGGCGCCCGCGCCCGACGGCGTGGGACAGGAAACGGTCCAGTCCGACCCGAACATCGTCCCCCGCTCGACGCGGGACACGGTCGGCGACCTCGCGGTCGGCGAGACGGCCACCGCGACGTTCGACGCCGGCCTCCGGACGGACGCGAACCCCGGCGAGCGGACGGTAAACGTGGCGGTCCGCTACCGTGGGATCGGTACCGACGAAGGGGTGAGCGCGAGCCGGACCGAAAACGGGAGCGTCTCGCTCGCCTCGACGGGATCGGCCGGCGACGTCATCGTCTCCGACGCGCTCGACGTCGTCGTCGACGTCGCGCCCGAGGCGGACACCTTCGCGGTGTCGCCGGCGCCGAACGCGACCGACCCGTCGTCGGTGACGCCCGGCTCGACGGTCCAGTACCGCGCGGTCGTCCGCAACACCGGCCCCGACCCGATCACGAACGTCCAGGCGAAGCTGTTCGTCGACTCACCGCTCTCCTCGTCGGACGACGAGGCGTTCGTCACCTCGCTCGACCCGGGCGAGGAGACGACGGTCACCTTCGAGGTCGAGGTCGACGGCGGCGCCACGCCGAAGACGTACGCGGCCGCGGTCGACTTCCGGTACGACGACGCCGACGGCGACGAACAGCTCTCTGACACCTACCGGCTCCCGGTCGAGGTGGTCGAAGACGACGAGAACGGGGCGCTCTCCTCGCCGCTCGGGATCGTCGCCCTGCTCGGCGTCGTCGCGGTCGGCGGCGCCTTGGTCTGGCAGCGCGGCCGGGTGAGCCGGGCGCTCTCTCGGCTCCGCAGCCGACTCCGATCCCGATAGATGGACCCCGTCTCTCGGCTGTTCGGCGCGGTCACCGACCGGGTCATCGAGCAGCCGCGCCGGGTCGTGATCGCCTGTCTGGTCCTCACCGCCCTGTTCGCGCCCGGCATGGCGCTTCTGGAGGCGAGCGCCGGTAGCGACCAGTTCACCGACGGCATCGACGAGGCGGACGCGCTCGACCGCGTGAACGAGCGCTTCGAGCCCGCGTTCGGCGGCGACGACCCCACGACGCAGCTTATCCAGCGTGACGTCAACGTGCTCGACCGCCGAGGGCTGCTCGACATGTTGGCGACAGCCGAACGGCTCGACGAGCGCGACGAGCTGCGGGTGACAGAGTTCTCTGCGGCGGCGATGGACGTCGCGGCCGAACTCGACGAGGACGCCGACACCCCCGAGGCGGCCCGCGACGCGATCGAGCGCGCCAGCGACGGTGAGATCGACGACGCGGTCGCCGCCGCGGCCGAGGACCCCGGCTTCGCGACGCTGCTCTCCGACGACTTCAACCGTGAGTCCGGGACGGCCTCCGCGGCGCTTGGCGTCGTCTCCCACTCGTTCCCGGCCTCGGCCGACACGCAGGCGATCCAGAGCGAGGCGCAGACGGTCGCCGCCGACGCCCCCGGCGACGTCACCGCGTTCGGGAGCGGCATCGTCGACGACGAGTTCGAGCGCGTCATCTTCGACTCGCTGTCGATCGTCGTGCCCGCGGCGCTCGCGGTCATCCTCGGCCTGCTGGCGTACGCCTACCGCGACCCGTTCGACTTCGTCCTCGGCGGGATCGCGCTGTTGATGACGGTCGTGTGGACCTTCGGCTTCACCGGCTACGCGGGCATCGCCTTCTCGGAGGTGCTGATCGCGGTGCCCGTCCTCCTCTTAGCGATCGGGATCGACTTCGGGATCCACACGGTGAACCGCTACCGCGAGGACCGCGCCGCAGGTGCGCCGCCCGAGACGGCGATGCGCGGCGCGCTCGGCCAGCTCGTGGTGGCGTACTCGATCATCGCCGGGACGACGATCATCGGCTTCCTCGCGAACCTCACCAGTTCGCTGCCGCCACTCCGGGAGTTCGGCGTCGTTGCCGGGCTCGGGATCTGTTTCACCCTCGTCATCTTCGTCGGCTTCCTGCCGGCCGCCAAGCTGATCGTCGACCGCTGGCGCGCCGAGCGCTCGCTGCCCGATTTCGGGTCGCGCCCGCTCGGCTCCGAGGACTCCGCCCTCGGGCGGCTCCTCCCCAAACTGTCCGCGGTCTCGCGGCCCGCACCCGCCGTGTTCCTCGTCGTCGTCCTGCTCATTACCGCCGGTGCCGCGGGCTACGGCGCGGGCGTCGACACGACGTTCGAGGACGACGACTTCCTGCCGCCGAGCGAGGAGCCGGCATACATCGACTACTTCCCCGGCCCGCTCCAGCCCGGCGAGTACACCGCGACGGAGACGATCAACTTCCTCTCCGACAACTTCGCCACGAGCGAGGACGACACCGTGACCATCTACGTGGAGCGGCGCATGACCAGCGACAGCGCCTTACGCAGCCTCGCGCGCGCCGAGCGCGACCCGCCCGACACGTTCGTCACGGTCGACGGCCGGGCCAGCGTCGACAGCATCCAGGGCCCGATCGACGCGTACGCCGCGGAGGACCCCGATTTCGATGCGCTCGTCGAGCGCTCCGCACTCGACGACGGGCGCCCGAACCGGAACCTCGACCGGATCTACGCCGAGCTGCGCGAGTCGCCGTACGACGACTTCACCGGCGAGTACCTCGCGGACGACGACCGCTCGACCCGGATCGTGTACGCCGTCGAGTCCGACGCCAGCGACGCCGAGATCACCGCCGACGCCCGGCGCGTCGCCGACCGCTACCGCGGGGACGCGACCGCGACCGGCCAGATCGTCGTGTTCCAGGCGGTCGCCGACACGATCTTCGACTCCGCGATCGTCTCGCTGGCGGCCGCGCTCGGGCTCTCGGCGGTGTTCCTCGTCATCCTGTTCTGGCTGCTGCTCGGCAGCCCGACGCTCGGGCTCGTCACGCTCGTCCCGGTGACGGTCGCCGTCGCGACGCTCACCGCCACGATGCGGCTCGCGGGCATCCCGTTTAACGCGATCACCGCGACGATCCTCGCGATCACCATCGGGCTCGGGGTGGACTACACCGTCCACGTCGCGCACCGCTTCCACGACGAGCACGCCCGCGGGGGCGACGTCGACGCCGCGGTGGTCACCACCCTCCGCGGGACCGGCGGTGCGCTCACCGGCACGTGGGCCACGACCGCGCTCGGCACCGGCGTGCTCGTGTTAGCCATCACGCCGATCCTCGGCCAGTTCGGGCTGCTCACGGCCGCCAGCATCACGCTCGCGTACCTGGCGTCGCTCATCGTGTTGCCGCCGGCGCTGGTCGTCTGGGTCGCTGTCGTTGAGCGCCGCCCCGGGCTGCTGTTCGTCGGCCGCCTGCTTGACGCCGCCAACGTGATCTCGACCCGCGAGGGCGACGCGACCGACCGGGCCCGGACCGACGGCGGCGCGGACGAGGCGGGCGTCGCCGACGGCTCCGGCGCGTTCGAGTGGCAGACCGATCTCCGATCGCTGGACGACGACCCGAGTCAGAAGCGTTAAACGCTCGCCGCGGATATCGGCTCGTGAGGGCGCGTAGCTCAGCGGACAGAGCACTTGGTTCCGGACCAAGATGCCGCGGGTTCAAATCCCGTCGCGCCCGCTTGATTTTCGAACGATCCA
>JBNJEE010000070.1:0-13172 GCA_051745525.1 Methanobacteriota archaeon
GCGGTGGTGGTCACGAGCCGCACGGACGGCGGGCGAGTGTCGGCCGCCGTCACCGCACCCGACTCCACCGTGGAGACGACGGTGATCGTGGTGCAGCTCCGCGAGCTGTTGCGGACCTACGAGCTGAACGAGCGCGATTCCCGTGCCTCCTCCCTGGAGGAGTCTCCGCTTCCCCTGCCCGACCGGAGCGACACCAGCCCGTACTTCACGTTCACGTACACCGTGTTGATCCCCCTCCTCGTCTTCCTCCCGGTGTTCATCTCGGGGTCGCTGGTCGTCGACTCGATCACCGAGGAGATAGATCAGGGGACGATGGAACTCCTCCGCGTCGCGCCCGTCACGATCGCGGAGATCGTCGACGGGAAGGCGGCGGCGGCGATCGGGATTGCCCCCGCACAGGCCCTGCTGTGGCTCCTCCTGCTCGAGGCGAACGGCACCTCGGTCGCGAACGTCGGCCCGATCTTAGCGCTGATGACCGCGCTGACGACGCTCGTCGTCGCCGTCGCGGTTGGCGTCGCGGCGGTCGCGCCCGACCGCCGGGCGGCGCAGCTGCTCTACTCAGTTGCGGTCCTCGTCCTGTTCGGCGGCGCGACGGCGATGGCGGGCGGCCCCGCGAACGCGGTGGCACGGCTCGCCATCGACAGCGCAGACGCGACGACGGGCGTCCTCGTAGTCGCGTACGCCGCCATCGCGGCGGCCGCGTACCTCGGCGTGCGGCGCGTCGTCGCCGTCGAGGGCTTCGGTCGCTGAGCGGTTCGCGCGCCGAGCGGTCAGAGCGTCGGAGGGGTCAGTCGCCGAACCGCTCGCCGACACGCTTCGCGGTCGGGAGCCGCCAGCCGCGCGCGACGGCGACGAGCCGGAGGCCGACCGTCACCGCCGCGCACGTCGCGGCCGCGACGCCCGAGACCCCGCCGAGCGCGCCCACCAGCCAGTAGGCGAGGCCGCCCAACACCGCGCAGCTCGCGTAGAAGTCCTCGAAGAGGATGAACGGTGCCCGGTCGAGGAAGACGTCGGCGAGCGCGCCGCCGCCGACGGCGTTGATCGTCGCGACGGCCACCACGCCGAACGCGGACACGCCCGCGTTCGACGCGACGATTGCGCCGGTGGTGGCGAACGCGGCGAGGCCGACGGCGTCGGCGACGAGCGTCACCGGGTGTTCGTCGGGGGAGGCGAGCCACGCGCTCAGCCCGACCGCGAGCGCGACGCCGAGCAGTCCGAGGAGAATCTCGACCGGCGAGCGCAGCGCGAGCGGGACGCGCGCGACGAGGAGGTCGCGGGTGACGCCGCCGGCGAACGCCATCGCCAGCCCGACGACGGCGACGCCGAAGAGGTCGAACTCCTCGCGGACCGCCTTGCTCGCGCCGACGAGGGCGAACGCGACGAGCCCGACCGTGTTCATGACGGCGAACGGGTCGCCGAACAAAAGCGAGAGGACGCCCCCCGTCACCCGCCGAACGCCCCGAGGCTCGACTGGAGCTCCCGCTCCGGAACCGCGTCGGTCAGCTCGTAGCCGACGAGGTCGCGCGCGTCGACCGCGTACGTCGAGCCGCCGCGGTCGAGGACCAGGACTCGCCCCTTCCAGCCCCGGACAGTTCCCGCGGCCATCGTTTCGGCGACGGGGCGCTCGTCGAGGCCGAGCCCGTAGTCGAAGTCGAACCGCTCTAGCGGATCGAACCGGTCGAGGAGCGCTTCCCACGCGGTCTCGTCGACGGTGCGCCCGAACCCGTCGAGCTTCGTCGGGACGCGGACGCGGTCGACGAGGTCGTCGCCGGCGGCCAGCTCGGCCTCCACCTCGCGGGCGATTCGCCCGTTCGGAAAGGTTCGGATGTGTGCCGCCCGGTCGGCACCCTGCTCGCGGAGGCGGGTCCCGAGCCGCCACTCCCTGGTGACGCCCACCTTCAGCACGTCGGGCGCGAACGCGGCGAGGTACATCGCGTGCGTCTCGTGGCAGTCCATCTCGTCTTTCAGGCACGTCCCGGTGCACCGGGCGCACACCCAGACGCGCGAGTGGTCGTCGCAGTACGGCGCGTCGGGCGCGTCACAGGCGACGTGGTCGCCCTCGTGGACCGTCCCCGCGCAGCGGCGCTCGCCGAGCCCGAAGGCGAGCTCGGTGCCCGGGCTCGCGTCCACGAAGTCGACGGTCCCGCCGCTGGCGACGTAGAGCCCGCCGCCGATCGCTCCGTCCGCCTCGGCATTCGGATCCCGTCCCGAGTCGCCGTCCGCGTCCGGCGAGTCGCTCGCGGCGTCCGTCTCGTAGCCGACGACCTGCACGCGGTCGAGTAGGCGGAGCCGACGCTTATAGCCGTCGTCGGCCGTCACGCCCGAGGAGACTCGAACGGGACCGCCGAGGAACTTTACCCCAGCGCGTCGCAGACGCGACCATGCTCGACGCGACGCTCGCGGCGGCGGAGACGGACGAGGGGCTGGCGCTCTCGCTGCGGATCGAAAACGCGGGCTCGGAGCCGGTCACGCTCGACTTCCGGACCGGCCAGCGCGCGGAGTTCACCGCCTACCCGGCGGACGAGGGCGCAGAGGGCTCAGCCGCGGACCGGCCCGACCCGGTCTGGCGCTACGGCGAGGGGCAGATGTTCACGCAGGCGCTCGGCAGCGAGACGGTCGCGCCCGGCGAGGCGGTCGACTACGAGGGGACGTGGCGGAACCCGCCCGCGGGGACGTACCGGGTCGTGGGCGAGGCGACGGCGACGGACCGCGTCGTGCGCGCAGCGGCGGTCGTCGACGTGGAGTGAGCCGGAATTAGGGCCTTCCGAACCCCTTACGACCGTGGTTTATAAGCGATACCTGCGTGGGCTCACGGGTATGCGAACGGCAGCCCTCCCCCCGGTCGTCGCCGCGGTCGTCGCGCTCGCGGTCAGCGGCATCAGACGGCTCTCACCGCTCCTCCTCGAATCGCCCGTCTCGCTCCCGTCGGCCGAGGCGCTCTCGACGTACCTCGTAAGCGGCCGGTTCACGGCGTTCCTGCTGATCTACGGCCTGCTGTTCGGCGTCGCGCTCCTCGCGGGACTGCGCGACGCGGACGCCTCCGCGACGTCGACCGCGCTGGCGACGGGCGCGAGCGCGACCGTCGCCTTCCTCGCCGGCTCGATCGCCGGCCTCTGGTACCTCGGTCCAGACCGCGGGCCGATCGTCGCCGCCGTCTTCGCGCTCGGCGCGAGCCTCGGCGTCGGGGTCCAGTTCGCGGTAGTCGCGTACGCCGAGGTCTCGCTCGGGGAGCGCCGCAGCGAGGGACCGAGCCCGATCGTCCCCTGACCGCCTACTCGGCTCCCGCGTCGGCGTGGACCGCGCGCTCGACGGCGGCCGCCAGTCGCTCGCGCGTTCGGTGGCTGACCTCGGCGTCGGTGGAGACCTCGATGAGGTGCGACCCGTCCTCCTCGTGCGCTCGGGAGACCGCGGCGGCGATGTCGTCCGCGGCCGCTTCTGCGCGCTCACCCGGGCTCTCGCCGCGGTCGGCGAGCGCGGCGGGCCGCGCATCGATCCGCGCGTACTCGAGGCCGTGGAGGTCGGCGAGAGGCTCGAAATCCAGTCCGTGCGGCGTCTTAAACGACTCCGTGAACGGCGGCTCGAACGACTCGATCGGGAGCTTGTGGAAGATGCCGCCGCCGTCGTTGTTGACCGCGACGACCGTGACGTCGACGTCGCAGCGCACGACCGCGAGCAGCCCGTTCGAGTCGTGGTAT
Organism: Methanobacteriota archaeon; assembly: GCA_051745525.1. Lineage (GTDB taxonomy): Archaea > Halobacteriota > Halobacteria > Halobacteriales > Haloferacaceae > Halorubrum. The sequence continues at coordinate 3,696 of JBNJEE010000070.1, forward strand.
AACCCAAGATCACCGACGACGAGTGTGAGGTCGTCCGTCGTCCCGCTCCCCGCACCGAGCGCGCTGGAGACGATCCCGTCGATACCCGAGACGCCGCGGTTGCCGAGCGCGGTCACGTTCGCGGTCGTCGGCCCGACGAACCGGTCGAGGTCGCGGACGGGCATCGAGTTGGAGACGAAAAGCGTCGCCGGGTCGGGGAGCGCGCCCGCGACCGCGCGGAGGGCGTCGCCCTCGTGGAAGCCGCGTTCGCTCCCCGCTCCGTCCGGGACGTCGTCGCCTTCTCTCGTGTGAACCGCCTCGGCGGCCCGGTCCGCCTCCTCCCACTGCGCGTGCCAGTCCGGGTCGCCGCTCCCGCCGGCGACGAGCCGCGAGAGGCGGGCGCAGAGCCGACTCGGCTCGGCGACGACGAGGTCGGTCGCGGCGAACTCGGCCTCCCGCCAGTGCCCCGCCGGGTCGACCTGATACTGGTCGGCGCCGGTCTCGGCGAGGTACTTCCGGAGCCGCTTCGAGGTCGGCGAGGCGCCGAGGCGGAGAACGAGGTCGGGATCGATCCACTCACTCGCCGCGCCCGCGGCGTCGCCCGACCCCTCCCCGTCGCCAGCGAGGTCGGCCGAGAGGTACGCGTCGTAGCCTCCGATCACGGGTGCGACGCGGGTGTGCCCACCATACCGGAGGCCCGAGAGCGGGTCGGCCAGCACGGGGAACCCGGTCGCGTGCGAGAGCGCCGTGACCGACTCCGGGTCGATCCCCGGCGGGTCGGCGGGGCCGGCGACGATCAGCCCCCCATCCGCCTCGCCGAGTTCGGTCGCGAGCGCGCGCAGTTCGTCGTCGCCCGGCTCGGGCGCGCCGGGCGTCACGTCGACGTAGGGGCCGTCGCGCCCGCGCTCTGCCGCTTCGGGCAGGTCGTCCGGCACGTCGCCCGGGACCGGCGTCGGCTCCAGCGGCTTTTTAAACGGCACGTTGAGGTGGACCGGCCCCTGGTCGGCGCCCTCGGCGGCCGCGACGGCGCGGGCGACGGTGGTGCGCAGCGAGCGCAGCGCCCGGTCGTTCGCCGCCGGCTCCGGGAGGTCTTTATAAAAGCGTACGGCGTCGCCGTACAGCTTCTCCTGGTCCGCGGTCTGGTTCGCGCCGGAGTCGCGCAGCTCGGGCGGTCGGTCCGCGGTGAGCGCAAGCAGGGGGACGCGGGCCTGGCTCGCCTCCATCATGGCGGGGTGGTAGTTAGCGGCGGCGGTGCCCGAGGTACAGATCAGCGGCGTCACGCGGCCGGTCCGACGGGCCCGGCCGAGCGCGAAGTACGCGGCGGAGCGCTCGTCCAACTGTGAAAACACGCGGAGCTCGTCGTGGCCAGCGGCGGCGACGGTCAGCGGCGTGGAGCGGCTGCCCGGCGAGGCAACGACGGCGTCAACGCCAGCGGCGACGAGCTCGTCGACGAGCGCGGTCGCCCACAGCACGTTCCGGTTCGGCGCGGTCATTACCGTCGCTTCGGGCCCCGACCTAAATACTCCGGCGAGTTCGGTCGGCGGGCGGCGGCGCCTGCGCCTGCCCAGCGAGGCGTCGAGACCGGCCTCACTCCGACGCCGACTCCGACTCGCGTCCGGTCACCTTCCGGATACACGAGGACCCGAACGGACCGAGTTCGCCCGCGTCCAACTGTATGAAGTGGCCCGTCGAAATCGACGTGCCGCACCGTCGGCACTCGAACTCGCCCTCGCGGACGACTACCTGACTGTCGTACTCGACGTAGGTCCCGTTCCGCCGGACCCGCAGCCGCGCGCCCTCGCGGTCGATGACTCCCCGCTTCTCGGCGGCGTCGAGGATGTCGCGGGTGAGCGCCGGGCTCGTCGTGATCGTCTCGATCCGGTCGACCGCGGCGGCGAGGTCGAGCTCCTCGCGTTCGAGATGGGCGAGCAGCTCGACGCCGAGCTCCAGCTTCTCCTCGCGGGTCGACGGCTCCGTCACGGCCGGCGAGACGGCGCGTTCCCTCTTAAGTCGGCTGGATGGCGGTCGGGGCCCCGGGCGGCCCCCGGCCGACAGAGCGCGCATCGGCGCCCCGCGGACCGGCAGATTCACGTCTGTCGGCCGACATCCGACTCCGTGTCTCGAACCCCCGACCGGTCCCGTCGCCGCCCCGCCTACCGCCGCCGGCCGAACGAGTTCTACTGGCTGTGGATCGCGGCGACGGCGACGTACGGCGTCGGCGACATCGTCTCCACTATCGCGTTCCTTCGGTACGTCCCGACGATCGAGGAGGCGAACCCGGTCGTGCGGCTCGCGCTGGAGTCGTTCGGCCTCTCGGGGCTCGTCGCGCTGAAGATCGCCGTCTACCTCGTCATGCTCTGGATCAGCGTCGAGGGCGCGCGCGAGGGCGACGGCCTGCTGTACTACTTCCCACCGGTACTGCTCACCGCGACGGGGACGTACCTCACCGCGAGCAACCTGCGGCTGCTGTGGACCGCCTGACAGCCCACAGGCGCGTTCCGGTATCGCCCCCACCGACACCGATGTTTCCCGCGCGACGCCACGCTGTCCGCATGCTCTCTGCCACTCCCAGCCTCCACCACGTTACGGGGGTCGTCGGCGACTTCGGGGCATGCGCCGAGTTCTACGGCGAGACGCTCGGGCTCTGCCTGCTCCGCTGGACGGTGAACTACGAGGACCGTCACGGGCACCGGTTTCGACACGTCAGACGCGGGACTTGGACCCCCGTCGAACGCGTCTACGGGCCGGTGCCCGCTTCGTCTCAATTCAGCCAAAATATGACCGAGTACCGAGACCGTCCTACTCCTCGTGGTTGAGCGGTTCGCGGTGGAGTACTTCGCTCTCGTCGAAGACCACGACGGCCATCCCCGGCTCCGTGTCGATTTTGACGTCCGTCTCGTCGCCGGCGGCCACCTCGTCGGCGTCGGAGTCCCAGGGTCGCAACCCATCGGTCGCGGGCTCCACGACCACGTCGACGCGGTCGGCGTCGAGCGGGTCGCCGTCGACGTGGGTGAACGTCACCACGCCGCCGTCCGCGTCGTCGGACGGTTCATACGCGACTTCGAACGTCGCCTGCGGGGGGATCACGTGTTCCGTTACGGTTCTGGTCTCGTCGCCGGCGGCCCACTCGACGGCGACCGTTTCGCCGGCGGACAGCGTGCCGAGCGACAGCGTCTCTCCGCCGGTCAGCCGGTCCGTCTCGTCGGCGGGCTGGTCCGGCGCGGGCTCGCCGTCGATCAGCACCTCGAAGGCGTCGGCCTCGCGGCGCACCTCGCCGGCGTAGCGGAGCGTCGCTTCCGCTCCGTCGCTGTCCCCCCCAGTCCCGTCGTCGACGACGAATCCGCGGCGGGGCGCTGCCGAGAAGTGGGCGACGGAGCTGGTCGCCGACCCGTTCTCGAACTCGGTGTGGGCGCTGACGACCACTGTGTCGTCGAGCCCGACGTCGTCGACCGTGACCGTGTCTCCCTCCGTTAGTTCGTCGTACTCGGCCGCGAACGCCGACTCCTGATCCCGTTCTCGACCCCGCGACCCGCCGGCACCGTTCACCGACACGCGCAGCCGCTCGGGGTCTGCGGGCCGTTCGCCGACGTACTCGAGCGTCATGGCCTCGGCGTCGGCGTCGTAGGCCGCCGCGACCGCGTCGCGAGCTGTGGTCGTGCCGCCGAGATGGTGGTCGCGGTCGCCGCCGGTCCATACGAGTCGCACCCGCGAGAGCGGCGGCACCGGAGCGCTGAACGAGTCGTCGGGACCGAACTCGTCGAGCTCGTCCGCCGGCTGGACATCGGTCGGGGTCCGACCGGCCTGGAGCTCAAGCTCCGACGCGGGAAGCGTCCGACCGCCTCGGTGACGGACTGTGATCTCGCCCGCCTCCGGGTCGTACTCAATCGACGCGCGCATGTTGGGAACGACCTCGTGTTCGGCGACGAGGACCGGTTCGTCCGGCTCCTGCCACTCCACTGCGACCGTACTCCCCAGGGGGAGTTCGCCGAGGACCAGCTCTTCATCGCCCGAGAGGGTATCGTGCTCGTCAGCGAACTGCGCGTCGGTCGGCTCTCCGTCGAGCACCGTCACGAACGCCTCGGCGGGACGAGACTCCTCGGCGTCGTACCTGACCGTGGTCCCGTCCTCGGCGTGCGAGTGGATCCAAACGCGCGGAGGGCGGGCACGGTAGTGGACGAGCGAGCCGCCGCCCGTCGGTTGCTCAACGTCGAACGTTAGCTGTACGCTGTCGCCGACCGACACGTCCTCGACGGTGACCGCGTCGTCGGGCTCGAGGGTGCCGTCGGTGAATTCCTCGCCGACCGTTCGGCCGACGCCCTCGCCCCGGTGGACCAGCCGAAGGTCACTCGCGTCGGCGGAGCGCTCGCCCTCGTAGGTGAGCTCTAACGTCTCGTCACTCATGTCGTAGTCGAGAGCAAACGCCTCGCGGTCGACCCGTTCGCTGGCGTACGTGTCGTAGACGTTCTCGTCCGGGTCGAACCACCGCAGCGCGACGGTCCCGATCAGTCCGGTTTCGATCGTGATCTCCTCGCCCGCCGCGAACTCGTCGGCGTCGAGGACCGCGTCGCTCACCTCCTCGCCGTCGTGCCACACCTCCAGCTCGTCGGCCGGCACCGCCTCGCCGTCGACGTGCTCGAAGGTCACGGTTCCGGCGCCGCGGTCGAACGCCGACCGAACGCGCGCGTCCGGCGACGCCTCGCGGTCGAGTTCCGGCGGCGCCTCCACGACGGCGTCGACGAGCGCGACCCCGTCGGTCCGGGTGATCTCTATCTCGACCGGGACGGCGGGATCGACGGTCCGCACGAGCCGCCTGACGGCCTCGTCGTCGAGTTCGTCGGCGTCACCGGCCGGCCGGATCACGTACGCGTTCTCCGCAGTTCCGTCAAGATCCCTGAGGCCTTCCGGGTCGGTCTCGAAGCCGGCGGCGAACGCGGCTACCTCGTCGGGGACCGTGAGCGGAAACGGACCGCCGGCGGCGTCCGGAACCAGGATGACCGTGTCGAACCCGCCGAGCCGAGGGAGAGCGGCCGTGCCCAGCGGCGATTCCGCGAGGCGGTCGGCCTCGTCGGCTGCCGCACGACCGGCGGCGCGAGCAGCTTCGATCCGGCGGTCGCTCGTGTCGTCTGCCGAGGAGTCCGACCGGCCGCGAGGGCTCGGCGAAGGCCCGCTGCCGGTCGCGGCGGCCGCGACTCCCGCACCGGTGACGAACGCGGACTCACCGTCGTCGAGGAGCCGCCAGCCGGCGGGGAGTTCGTCAGTCGTCTCGACCGATTCGGAGTCGTCGTCGGTCGACACACCGTCCCTCTCGCCGACCGCGATCGTCTCACCGCGGTCGAGCCGGTCGAAACCGCCGGCCGCCGTCACCAGCTGGGTCCCGCGGTCCGCCGGCATAATCCCGACCGTCGCGGCCAGCTCGTCGGCATCGATGTCGAGCCGGTCGGTCACTGAACGGGCGCGGTAGCTCAGGTCGTCTTCCGTGTCGGCGTCGACGCGCTCCGCGATAACCGTCGCATACGTCGTCGACAGCGCGTCGCCCGCCGGAATCGGGAGGAACGCGTCGGCGATCGGGCCCGAGATGTCGACGTCGAGGTCTCTCGGTCGGTCGAAGCGATACGCGTCGGTTTCGGGGGCGAGAACACCGGTCAGCGCTGCGAGCGTCAGAGCGCTTCCTCCGAGGAAGCGCCGACGGGAGGGCCGTACCATACGCGAAGATGTCGACCTCGCGTATAAAAACGGTCGATGGGTGAAATCGCCGTTGTAGTCACCACGCGTCGGCCGCTCCTACCCTGCCACCGGGCGGTGAAAAGCGGGCCAATCAGGACGTGCGCGCAGCGCGGCTGATAGCCACGGATGCCACAGCCTTTCCGTGTGGCGCGTCTCGTCTCGGTATGTCGATAGCTACTGGCGACGCCGTGACGATCGAGTACACCGGCCGACTCGACGATGGCACCGTGTTCGACACCTCGCGGGAATCGGTCGCCGAGGAAGCGGGACTCGCCGAGGCCCAGCCCGACCGCGAGTATACGCCGTTGACGGTCGAAGTCGGTGCCGGACAAGTGATCGAGGGGATGGAGGACGGGCTGATCGGACTGGAGGCCGGTGAGACGGAGACGATGACGATTCCGCCGGAGAAGGCCTACGGAGAACCCAGCGAGGAGAATATCGAGGAGTTCGAAACCGGAGAGCTCAGAGAGATGCTCGGCGGACAGCTCCCCGAGGAGGGCGCGTACCTCGAGGCGCAAAACGGCAGCCAAGGCGAGATCATCCACGTCGACGAGGACGTCGTCCGGGCGGACTTCAACCCTCCCCTCGCCGGGGAGACGCTGACGTTCGACGTCGAAGTCATCGAGGTCAACTGAGCTCGAACGGGAGCAGTTGTCGCACAATGAGGTGGCTAGCAGTTGATTTGGAACTGTCTTCGACCCTCCTTATCCAGATTTATAATGCGATTGGAGAACTCGAATCGGATGGCCTCGTCGTCGAAGCGACCGGCCAACAGCGAAATCGTGAGTATAAACCGATCGATATATTCGATATTCTCGAGCGGCCTGTAAAACGGTAGCAGGGCGTAGACACGCACTATATGCCGCGCAGCGCCCGCCACTTCGCGGCGACGAACCCCGCCAGGATGAACGCGAACCCGACGACAGTCGCGGCCGTCACCTCTTGGTCGAGCACGAGCCAGCCCGCCAGCGCCGCGAACACGGGGATCACGTACTCGATGAAGCTCATCTCGATGGGGCCGAGGTCGTCTAACAGCGTGAAATACAGCAGGAAGCCGCCGACGCCGGCGACCGCGGAGAGGTACGCGGTGGCGCCGAGCGCGGCCGGGCTCCACGTGGCGGTCGCGAACGATTGCCCGGGGAGCGCGAGCACGGCGGCGTGGAGGACGACCGCGCCGATCGCCATCATCCACGCCTGCGTGGAGATAAACGGCATCGACGGCGATCGGCTGTGGGTGACGACCGCGGCGACGGCGAACGCGAGCGCGGAGGCGAGCACGAGCGCGACACCGAGGACGCTGTCCCCGAGGTTCGAGGGGTCGGGGTCGGCGATGACGACGACGCCGACGAACCCGAGCGCGACGCCGAGCGCGGTGGCGGCGGTGAACTCCTCGTCGGTGGAGACGAGCCGGGTGAGCGCGGGCGTCACCACGGGGACGAGCCCTAACAGAACGGCAGCGACACCCCCTGTGACGTACCGCTGGCCGGCGAAGAGAAACGCGTGGTGGGCGCCGATGATGAGGGCGCCGCCCACGAGCACGTAGACGTAGTCGTCCCGAGTCCGGGGGCGGACGTCCACGCCGGAGGCGAGGACGGCGGCGAAAAGCAGCGCGGCGGCGACGTCGAAGCGCACGGCCGCGAACGGCACCGCGGGGAGGTCCGCGAGGCCGACGTCCGTCGCCATGAACGCCGTCCCCCAGACCGCACACAGCAGCAGGAAGCGGCCGGCCGTCCGGTAGCGACTCATTCACGAGGAGGTCGCCGCCAACGGCGAAATATGCGTCGAACCGCTCCTCCTCGGCCGGGTCCGTCAAATCGCCGGTGAAGCGACGCCGTTCAAGCGGACCGATCCTCGACGAACCGATCCGAGGCCACCGCGCGGATGATCGCAGACGGGCGGACAGCGAAGCCGCTGACGAGCAGGAAGCCGACGAAGATCACGCCGAATCCCGCGACCGACAGCAGGGAGAGGGTCTCCCCGAGCAACGCCCATCCACCCACCGTGGAGACGACCGGCACGAAGTAGAACAACAGGTTTGCTCGGGTTGCGTCGGTTTCGTCTATTAACGCGAAGTACGCGAGGTACGCGACGGCGCCCGAGAACACGCCGACGTACAGCAACGCGGCGACCGCGACGGGCGGCACCGAGAGCGTGGCGACAGACTCGCCGGCGCCGAAACTAAGCGCGTGCGAGAGGACGGCGGCCAGCGGAACCCCCCAGACGGTACGGGCGGTGCTCGACATCGTCGCATCGGCGCGGCGGATCGCCACCGCGCCGAACGCGCTCGTCACCGCGGCCGCGAAGAGGAGCGGGACGCCCAATCCGCCGCCGAGCAGCGCCGACGGCGACGGGTTCGCCACGAGGAAGACGCCGAGCAGTCCGAGCCCCATCCCGACGACACCGCGGCCGGAGAGTCGGCTGTCCGTGAGCAGGAGGCCCGCGAACACCGGCGTCAAGATCGGATTCAGACTGAAGATGACGGCCGCGACGCCGCTCGTCACGTACTGTTGCCCGACGAAAAGCAGCGCGTTCGTCAGTCCGATCACCAGCACGCCGGTCGCGAGGATCCCGGCGACGTCGCCGGCCGTCCGTGGACGGAGTTCCGCGCGCGAGAGGCGCGTCACCGCGAACGCGACGAGCACGACGGCCCCGATATCGAACCGAACGGCGACGAAGAACAGCGGCGGCAGGTGTTCGAGGCCAGCCTTCGCCGCCACGAACGTCCCGCCGAACAACAACGCAGAGACCACGAACAACACGGCAGACCGTCGGGTGAACACGTTATCGTAGCACCCCTGACTTGCTGTCACGCGAACCGGCAATTAGCGGCCGTATATAAGTCACAGATCAACGAAGGGTCTCCAGATATTTAACAAAATTCAAAAAATATTCGATGTTGGGAAACGTTCGCCCATTGTGACAACATTTCATGGCGTGAAACCCGTTCGGAGAGCGAAGCCGGTTTATCCGTAAGGGGACTGAAGCTTGTATGGATGCGCCGCTCGAAGAAATCGAGTTTCTCGCGCGCTCGACGAACCGCGTCGAGGTGCTACGGCTGCTGGCGACCCGGCCCCGCACGCGGGGAGAACTCGCGGCGACGACCGGGGCGTCGCAAGCGACGCTCGGTCGCGTCCTCGAGGACTTCGCCGAGCGGTCGTGGGTCACGCGGGAAGAAGGAAAATACGTCGCGACCGCCACGGGGGAGCTGGTGGCAGACGGGATCGACGAGCTCGTCGCGGTACTGGAAACCGAGGGCAAACTCCGTGACGTGGTCGCGTACCTTCCCACGGCGGAGTTCGGATTCGACCTCCGTCGTCTCGCCGACGCGACGGTGACGGTGCCGAGTCGGACTCGTCCGAGCGCGCCCCTTCAGCGCGTGCTCGAGGGCATGGAAGGCGCGAGGACGCTGCGTGCGGTCTCGCACACGCTGAACGAGCAGAGCCTCGCGACAGCGCACAGCCGCGTCACGGGTGGTCGACAGACGTTCGAGGCCGTGCTCTCGTCGAGCACGCTCGAGGCCCTCGCAGCCGAGGATCAGCTCTGGGCACAGGTGCGAGCGCTCGCCGACCACGACGACGCGGCGATTCGGGTCGCCGACGGGAACGTACCGCTATCAGTCACCATCGCCGATGACACGGTGTACCTGCTCGTCCGCGACGAGGGCGGGATCCTCCGTGCGGCGATCCACACAGACGACTCGGCAGTTCGCGACTGGGCCGCGGAGACGTTTTCGGGCTACTGGGAGCACGCGACGCCGTTCGATCCGACGATTTT
>JBNJEE010000189.1:0-3879 GCA_051745525.1 Methanobacteriota archaeon
CGTCGTCGGCTCGACCGCCAGCGCCCACGTCGCCGCGCTCGCGGTCGTCGCGACCCCGAGGACGACCGCGACGCCCGCGAGCGTCCCCGGATCGACGTTCCCGCGCTCCACGGATGCGATGACAACCGCGGAGAGCAGCGCGAACAGCGCAATCCCGGTCCAGCCGACCACCCCGGAAGCGTAGTAGGTCGCCAGCTGATTCGCGTACTCCGGCCCCGAGATGAGCGCGTACGGGGCGACGAGCGCGACGACGGTGACGACGGCGGCGGCGATCCCCACTCGGCGCGAGACGGCGCGGAGGTCCATACCCGCCCTCGGAACGGAACCGCGGTAAAAGGACCGGATCGGTCGCGAAGAGCGAGGGCGGCACGCGGTCGGCGTGAAGCCCGGGACGACGGCGCGGGACCGGAGCGGTCCCGTAGCGTTTTGACCCGCCGGCGCACACGTCCGCCCATGACACTCGAAGTCGACCCGCCGGAGCCGCCCGAACTCGCCGCTGTCGACCCCAACGAGTACGAGGACGCTGAGGTCGTGGGCGGGGAGTACCGTCGCGACGAACTCGAAGAGTTCCTCCGCGAGGGCGCGTGGGAGGAGGCGTTCGCGGAGTGGGCCGCCGGCAGCGACATGGACGAAGACGACTGGGAGGTCGCGCTCGACCTTGAGTTAGTCTCCCGGTTCGACTTCTTCTGGGACGACTTCGCCGACCGCGTCGGCTACCACGCGCCGGGGCTCCCCGAGGACTGGAAGGAGCGCGACCTCCATCCCGACCTCGACTCGTGGGGGACCGTCTCCGCGATCAACGCCGGGCTCACGGAGCTGGGACAGATCGTCTGCGAGACGCTCAAAGCGAAGTACATCGACTGGGAGGCCGACTTCGACGCGCCGGACGACCTGCCCGACTTCGAGACATAGCGGGGCGACGGAGGCGGCCCCGCCCGGTTTTCTGCCCCGCTCAGTGTCCCCAGAGGTTCCCGTCCGGGTCGTAGCGCGCGTCCATGATCCGGTCCCACTGCTCGTCGGAGAGGTCGAGGTCGGCCGCCGCGACGTTCTCGTCGAGTTGGTCGACCGTCCGGGCGCCGACGATGGGAACGCAGGTGAACTCGTCCCACTCGGTGAGCCACGCGAGCGAGACCTGCGCGGGCGTCGCGTCCAGCTCCTCGGCCACGTCGCGGACCGCGTGTAGCACCTTCCAGCCGCGCTCGGAGAGGTAGAAGCGCTCGAACCGGTCGTCGAAGCTCGCGCGGGAGCCGTCGGGCGCGATCACCTTCTCGGGATCGTCGGGGTCCGCGCGCTCGTACTTCCCGGTGAGGAACCCGCCCGCGAGCGGGGAGTACGGGCAGACGGCGAGGTCCTGGTCGATACAGACGTCGAGGTACTCGCGCACGTCCTCGTAGTAGCCCGCGTGGTGGAGCGGCTGGACCACGTCGAAGCCCGCGTAGCCGTTGACGTCGGCGGTCCACTGCGCCTTCGTCAGCTGCCACGCGGCCATCGTGGAGGCTCCCAGATAGTGTACCTTCCCCTCGGCGACAAGCTCGTCGAGCGCGCGCATCGTCTCCTCGATGGGCGTCTCCTCGTCCCAGCGGTGGATGTAGTAGACGTCGAGGTAGTCGGTGTCGAGCCGGTCGAGGGTGCCCTCGATCTGCGCGCGGATGTGCTTCCGGCCCAGCCCCGAGTCGTTGGGGCCGGGCTCGCCGCGCCCGTCGAACGGGAAGTACACCTTCGAGGCGATCACGTAGTCCTCGCGGTCGCGCTCGGCGAGCCACTCGCCGATGTACTCCTCGCTTTTCCCGTTCGGCGTCCCGTAGACGTTGGCCGTGTCGACGAAGTTGATCCCGCGGTCGGCGGCCGCGTCGAGCAGCTCGTGGGCCTCCTCGCGGCCAGTCTCCACGACGCCGTTCGTCTCGCGCCCGAACCGCCACGTGCCGAAGCAGAGCGCCGAGACGCTGAGCCCCGTGTCGCCGAGTCGTCGGTAGTCCATACCCGCCCATCTCGGGGGCGATACGTAAAGCGTGGCGGCACCGGCGGGCGAAGCCGCGAAGAGGAGCAGTTCGCCGAGCGGCCGCGACGAAGGAGCGCGGCGCGCTCGGCGACAGAGGCTACCCGAAGTTCTCGACCTTCGCGGCGTCCGCGTCGCCGCCGGCCGCGTCGACAGCGGCCTCCGCGTCGGCGACGAGGTCGGCGAACCCGTAGACGAAGACCGTCTCGCCCTCTCCTCCCGTGAGGACGTCGGCGACGGCGTCGGTCAGGGGGTCGTCCGCGTCGAGGAGCCGAACCTCGGCGCCGCGCCCGCGGAGGGCGTCGATCCGGTCCGCGGGGGCGACGTCGGCGTCGCGGTAGACGATCGCGGCCTCGGCGCCCTCGTCGAGCGCGCGCTCCGCGATGGCGACCGCGGGGCCGACCCCGGGGCCGGCCGCGATCACGACCGCTCGGGGTTCGCCGTCGTAGTGCTGGTCGCCGAACGGCCCCGAGAGAGTCATCTCGGTGCCGGCCTCGGCGTCCGAGAGGAACGCAGAGAAGTCGCCGCCCTCCTCGGGGTCGATGCCGACGGTGACCTCGAACGTCTCGCGGACGCGGGGCGACGAGAGTGTGTAGAAGCGCGCGACCGACTCGCCGTCTATCTCGGTGCCGAGTTTCACGAACTGGCCGGGTTCGGCCGCGAACCCCTCAGGCGCGCGGAAGCGAAGCGCGTACGTGTCGGGGGCGACCGACTCGACCGACTCGACCGTCGCTGTCGTGTCCATACGCCGGATCGGCGAGGGAGACACAAACGCCTTCCTGTCGGCGGCGGTCCTGCCCGTGTCGAAACGGGTACCCACGGCGCGCCCTGACTCGGCGGACGGCTCTCGACGATGCGTTCTGGAGCCCCGCTCGCGGCCGTGTATGTTCGACGTTCGTCGAAAACCGGTCCGACGCGAAGGGTCGATCGTGAGGAATTTGGTGGATGTATGTTCAGTTCTATGCGCTCTTTAGGCGATCAGAGCGCTTAGAGCCGACAATATTCGCGAGACCAAACACGTTTGTCCAGAAACACCTCGGTGGCTCCTTCCAGAAGCCTTTTGATGAGTCCGCCGGAACCTTGCGCATAGCACATGGCCGCGGATTTCAACTGGGCTGTCGGCGGAGAAGCCGGCGACGGCATCGACTCGACGGGGAAGATCTTCGCACAGGCGCTTTCCCGCGCGGGTCGACACGTGTTCACGTCGAAGGACTTCGCATCGCGGATCCGAGGCGGGTACACCGCCTACAAGGTGCGGACCTCCGTCGACAAGGTACAGAGCGTCGTTGACCGGCTCGACGTGCTCATCGCGTTGACTCCCCGGACGATCGAGGAGAACCTCGACGAGCTCCACGACGGGTCGGTGATCATCTACGACGGCGAGCGGACCACGATGCAGGACGTCGAGGTCCCCGACGGGATGATCGGGCTCGACGTGCCCCTGAAGAGCCTCGCCGAGGAGGCCGGTGGCGCCATCATGCGGAACGTCGTCGCGCTCGGTGCCGCCTGCGAGGTGGCCGAGTTCCCCATCGAGAACCTCGACTCGGCGCTGGAGAAGCGCTTTTCGGACAAGGGGCAGAAGCTCGTCGACAACAATAAGGAGGCCGCGCGCGCTGGTCAGTCGTACGTCGCCGACGAGTACGACCACGAGTTCGACTACGACTTAGAGACCACCGACGAGGACTACGTCCTCCTCAACGGCGACGAGGCGATCGGGATGGGCGCCATCGCGGCCGGCTGCCGCTTCTACGCCGGCTACCCGATCACGCCCGCGACCGACGTGATGACGTACCTCACCGGCCGCATCGAGCGGTACGGCGGCCACGTCGTCCAGGCGGAAGACGAGCTGTCGGCGATCAACATGGCGCTGGGCGCGGCCCGCG
>JBNJEE010000071.1:0-13121 GCA_051745525.1 Methanobacteriota archaeon
ACAGACGTTCCCGGGGTTGAGCAGCCAGTCGGGGTCGAACGCGGTCTTGAGGCCGCGGAACGCCTCCCAGAGGTCGTCGCCGTACAGCTTCCGGTTCCACTGGGTGCGCGCGCGGCCGTCGCCGTGCTCGCCCGAGACGGAGCCGCCGAGCCTGACCACCGCGTCGGTGACGCGATCGGCGATGTCGAGCATCGCTTCCACGTCGTCGACGTCCTTCGTGTTGATCAGCGGGCGGACGTGGAGCACGCCAGGACCGGCGTGCGCGTAGAAGGTGGCGAACGTGTCGTTGTCCTCGAGGATCTGCTGGAACTCGCGCGTGTACTCCGGGAGGTGTTCTGGCGGGATGGCGCAGTCCTCGATGAAGGAGATGTGCTTCTCGTCCGTGGTTCGGGAGAGGAGGATCGGGAGCCCGGCCTTCCGCATCTTCCAGAACCGGTCGCGCTTCGCGGGGTCGTGCGCCTCCATCGCGTGCGCCGCCCGACGGGGATGGCTCGTCGTCTCGGCGGCGCCGCTCCGCGGTTCGGTCGCAGTGTCGACGGCCGGGCCGTCCGCGCCCGCCTCTCCGCCGACGCGGTCCGCGATCAGGTCTGCGACCTTCTGTTTGCCCGCCGCGTCGTCGTCCGCGTAGAACTCGACGAGCAGCACGGAGTCCGTCCCGTCCGGGAGCATCCCGACGACGTCCTCGAACTCCGGCGTGTCGGCGGCGAGCCCCAAGAGGACGTCGTCCATCACCTCGACGGCGGCGGGGTCGTGTTCGAGACACGCCGCTACGTCCTCCATCGCGTCGAGGAGGTCGTCGTAGGTGAGCAGCGCGACCGCCTTCGTCTCGGGGATCTCGACGAGCGAGACGGTCGCCTCGGTCACCGTCGCGAGCGTCCCCTCGCTGCCGGCCATGAGGCGGCCGAGGTTGACGACCCCTTCCTCGCCGTACTCGCCGCGGTACTCGGCGAGCAGGCGATCGAGGTTGTAGCCGGAGACGTTCCGCTTCAGCTCCGGGAAGCGCTCGTCGATCCGGTCGGCCTCCGCATCGAGGATTCGCACGACTTCGGCGTGGATGCGAGGCAACAGGTCGTCGCTGTCGGGATCGGCTGACTCGCGGAGCTCCTCGACGGCGACCTCGCCGAACGTGGTGATCGTGCCGTCAGCGAGGACGACCTCCAGCTCCTCGACGTAGTGGTCCGTCTTGCCGTACTTCAGCGAGTGGGCGCCGGTGGAGTTGTTCCCGATCGCGCCGCCGACCGCGGACTTGTCGCGCCACGCCGGGTCGGGCGCGAACTTCAGACCGTCGTCCGCGACCGCGGCGTTGAGGTCGCCCACGTACGCGCCCGCCTGAACGCGGGCAGTCTTCGCGTCGGGGTCGGCCGAGAGTACCGCGTCCATCTCGCCGGTGAGATCGAGGACGACCGCTTCGTTCACGGTCTGTCCGGCGAGAGAGGTGCCGCCGCCCCGCGGGAGGACGGGGATCCCCTCCTCGAAGCAGTACTCGTGGACGGCCGCCACGTCCGCGGTCGACTCCGGGATCACGACGCCGATGGGCGTGGCCTCGTACGCCGAGGCGTCGGTCGCGTACAGCCGCTTCGAGTAGTCGTCGAACCGCACGTCGCCCGCGACGCGGCGGTCGAGCGCGTCGACGAGTTCGGGTCGCTCCACCGCGCCGCCGGTATAGTCGAAGTCCCCGCCGTCCGTCGGGTCGGGACCCGGGGTGTTGGTCGCCATGAGAGACCCTCACGGTCGAACCATGAAAAACCTCCTGCCGTCCGCGCGTCGCGGGAATTCGGTCCTCGGATAGAGACCGATTGACACAAGGAGTCACTCTCGTCTGGGCGCGAGGCAGCCCCGTCTGCTCGCCGGGGTTCCGCGTCTTGGGAGCCGCCGGAACACACATATGCTGGCCGGCGAAGGGACGATCATGACACTCGCAGACACGTCGACGTTCTCCCGTCGGCTCGACGACCTCGGCGTCGCAGTCTCCGCGGGGTCGCCAGCCGAGTGCGCGGCCATGGTCGAGGCGGCCGCGGGTAACCCCGCGGTCGGGGTGCCGCTCGGTCGCTCTGGGCCGGACGCGCTCGCCGACTCGCCCGCGACGCTCCCGGACCGGATCGAGACCGACCCGACGACCGCCGACTTGCGCCGGGCGCACACCGGCGTCACCGCGGCGTCGCTCGGCGTCGCCGCGTACGGGAGCGTCGCGCTGGAGGCGGACGCGGCAGGGACGGAGCCGGTGAGCCTCTTCGTCGACCGCCACGTCGTCGTCTTGCGGGAGGCCGACCTCGTCCCCGACATGCCGGACGCCTTCGACTGGCTCGGGCCCCGGGCCCGCGACGAGTCGGTCGACGTGGTGTTCGCGACCGGCCCGAGCGCGACCGCCGACATGGGCGGGCTCGTCCACGGCGCGCACGGGCCAAAGGAGGTCCACGTGGTCCTGCTCCGCGACGACGACGCGGCGGAGGGGCCGGCCGATTCGGACGCGGAGGTGGAGCGATGAGCAGCGATACCGAGGCGGGCCCCGGCGACACCCCGAGGGCGAGCGAGCCCGACCGCGAGACGAAGGCCGAGCGGATCCGCGGGCTGCTGGCCACCGAGGGCGACGCGGTCGCGGCGAACACCCGCGGGTTCAACGAGGGGCGCTACGAGTCGACCGAGCGCCTCGACGGCTACGAGGCGCTGAAAGCCGAGGCGCGCGCGATCAAGGAGGACGCGATCGAGCGGCTCCCCGATCTTATCGACGGGGTGACGGAGGCGGTGGAGGCGAACGGCGGGACCGTCTACCTCGCCGACGACGCGGCCGACGCGAACCGGTACATCCGCGAGGTCGCGGCCGATCGCGGCGCCGAGCGCGCGGTCAAGTCGAAGTCGATGACCTCCGAGGAGATAGAAGTGAACGACGCGCTCGCGGCCGACGGCGTCGACGTCGTCGAGACCGACCTCGGCGAGTGGGTGCTCCAGCTGGCCGACGAGGAGCCGTCGCACATCGTCGCGCCGGCGATCCACAAGTCCCGTGAGGCGATCGCGAAGCTGTTCGCGGAGCGGTTCGACCCCGAGGAGCCGCCCGAGACCGCAGAAGAGCTCACGATGTTCGCCCGCGAACGGCTCGGCGACCTGGTGGAGAACGCCGACCTCGGAATGACCGGCGCGAACTTCATCGCGGCCGACTCCGGGACGATGCTTCTCGTCACCAGCGAGGGGAACGCCCGCAAGACGGTGACCGCGACCGACACCCACGTCGCGGTCGCGGGCGTCGAGAAGCTGGTTCCGACAGTCGAGGACTTTTCACCCTTTGTCGAGCTGATCGGCCGGTCTGGGACCGGGCAGGACGTGACTTCCTACATCTCGACGCTCACCCCGCCGGTCGACTCGCCGGTGCCCGACTTCGAGGCGGACGCCGAACCGCTCGCGGACGGCTCGGGGGACGACCGCGCGTTCCACCTCGTCCTCATCGACAACGGTCGGCTGGCGATGCGCGACGACGAGACGCTGAAGGAGACGTTGTACTGCATCCGCTGTTCGGCCTGCTCGAACGCCTGCGGGAACTTCCAGAGCGTCGGCGGCCACGCGTTCGGCGGCGAGACGTACTCAGGCGGCATCGCGACGGGCTGGGAGGCGGGGATCGAGGGGCTCGACGTCGCAGCCGAGTTCAACGACCTCTGTACCGGCTGCTCGCGCTGCGTGCCGGCGTGCCCGGTCGGTATCGACATCCCGTGGATCAACACCGCGGTCCGCGACCGGATCAACCGCGGCGAGGCCGACCCGAGCCAGCTCGGCTGGGCGTTCGAGGAGCTGGTCCCCGACGAGGAGCCCGGCGGGCTCGATCTCGCTACACGGCTGGTCGGCAACTACGCGACCCTCGCTGAGTGGGGGCATAAGACCGCGCCGGTCGCGAACCGCCTCGCGAACGCCGGCCCGCTGCGCGCGATCGCCGAGCGGGTCGCCGGGGTCGACCGCCGGCGCGATCTCCCCGAGTTCGCCCACGAGTCGCTCGTCGAGTGGTTCGAGTCCCGGGGCGGCCCGGCGGTCCCGGCCGACGAGGCGACCCGCGAGGCCGTCGTCTACCCGGACACCGCAACGAACTACGTCGACGTCGCGCGGGGGAAGGCGACCGTCAGGGCGCTGGAGGCGCTCGGGGTCCGCGTTCGGGTGCCCGACCTCCCCGGCAGCGGTCGCCCGCCGCTCTCGCAGGGGATGATCGCGACAGCCGAGGCCGCGGCCGAGGACCTCTACGCCGAGTTGGCGCCGCACCTCGACGCCGGCCACGACGTGGTCGTGATCGAGCCGAGCGACCTCGCGACGTTCCGCCGCGAGTACGAGCGATTCCTCCCGGCCGACTCCCACGAGCGGCTCGCGACTGCGAGCTACGACGCGATGGAGTACGCCTTCGGCCTGCTGGAGAACGGCGCTGACCCCGCGGCGCTGCGCGCGCCGAGCGAGGGGACCGGGCCGGTCGCATCCGGGAAGCGCATCGCCTACCATCCGCACTGTCAGGCCCGCACGGTCGACGTCGGCGAGTACGCGACCGCGGTGTTCGAGCGCCTCGGCTACGACGTGCGCGTCTCCGACACGGAGTGTTGCGGGATGGCCGGCTCGTTCGGCTACAAGACGGACTACTACGAGCTGAGCATGGACGTGGGCGAGCCGCTGCGCGAGCAGTTCGGCGACACCGACCGCACCGTCGTCGCGGCCGGCACGTCTTGTACGGAGCAGCTCGACGCCTTGATCGACGCCGCCCCGACGCATCCGATCGAAGTGATCGCGCCCCGGGAGTGACGCGGAGGCAGCGCGCGGGGCCCGCGGGCGTCCGACGCGCGTCGTTCGACAACGAACGCTTATTAGGCGCGCTCGTGACCGTATCGATCATGAACGCAGCCCCCGAAGAGATCACGTCGCTCGTCGGCCGCGAGGTGTACTCCAGCAATGGCGTTTTCGTCGGCGAAATCGAAGACATCCAGCTCGACCTGGACGCGCGCTCCGTGACGGGCCTCGCGCTCGCCGAACTCAACCACGAGCTGTTCGCCGGAAAGGTGAGCGGCTCGACCGGCGTCATCGTCCCGTACCGCTGGGTCCGCGCGGTCGGCGACGTCGTCCTGATCAACGACGTCATCGAGCGGTACGACGCCGGCGAGGCCGACGAGGAAGGGAGCGAAATCGAGGCGCGGCCGGAGTCGCGGTAGCCGCTTTTTTATCCGCCGAGTGAGTCTCGCTCGGACCCGCCTCAGAAAGGGAGGGCGTCGCGGAGGCTGGCGATCACGCCGCGCTCCTCGCGGCGCGCCTCGTCGAACACCGGATAGAGCGCGTCGAGAAACGCCGTCTCGTTTTCGAACCGCTGTTGCGGCACGCGGTCGAGCGCGTCCGCGAGCGCGAGCGAGCGCCCCTGTGCGTCGTAGGGCACTTCCTGGTCGCCGAGCGCGTCCCGTAGCTCCGCGGCCGTCGCGGGAAACGACACGTCAGCCTCGTCGAGCCGGGCGTCGAGCGCGGCGATGCCGAACTCGATCGCCTCCGGCTCCTTCGTATCGCCGCCGCCGGGTGGCCGTGCTGCCATTACAGCATGGTACTTCCTCCGGCGGCTTCAAACCCCTGCTCTCGGCTCACTCCGGCACGGACTCGCTCGGCGGGACGGCGTCGACGACGGCGAGTTCGACGCCGTCCCCGGATCGGTCGAACGCGGCGACCGAGTCGCCGTCGTACGGCGGGACCGCGACGATCACCACGCCCGCGAGGTCGTCGGTGCGAGAGACTCCCAAGAACCCGTCGGGATGCGAGAGGAAGCGCGCGCCGCCCTCGCCGGCCGGCGTGCCGAGGTCGACGCCGAACACGGAGCTGACGGAGCCGCCCACGGACGGGAGGGTGAAGTGGGTCACCACCGGCGTCTCTGGATCGAGCCCGAGGTCGGCCTCGAACTCGCCGGCCGGCGTCGCTGAGAGGCGGACGTTCACCTCGTCGGGGTCCTCGCTCGCGGCGCGCTCGCGGAGCACGGTCAACAGGTCGCGGGTGACGTAGATCACTAGTTAGCCCACATTATGAGACCGATTGGCAAAAAGACACGCACGGCAGGACCGGCGCGCTCGGCCGCCCCCCGCGACTGCCGCGGCTGTCTCCGGCCGGGCGACCGCGCTCAGAACGGCAGCGCCGAGCTAAGCGTCTTCGCGTACAGGCCGGGGGCCTTCCGGCGCGAGTCCGAGAGGGCGTCCTCCAGTGCGACGGCGGCCCGCTCGTGGACGCCCACGCCGTGACCGACGATGATACGCTCCGGGTCGAGCCCGGAGAGCGCGGTCGTCGGCGGCGTGAGCCGGAGCATCGGGTGGACGCCGAGGCGCTCGCGGTCGCCGCGGAAGTACGACGCGGAGCCGAGCGACTCGGGGACGATCAGCGTCTCTCCGTCGAAGAGGCCGACCTCCTGCCAGGGCGGCAGCGAGGAGTCCCGGATCCGGAACGCCTCGAAGCCGGTGTCCGCGAGCCGCGAGCCGAACCGCTCGATTTCGACGTCCGGGTCGAGATCCTCCGCGACGCCGGTCATCCACTCAGGGATGTACACCGGCACGTCGTGGCGCGCGGCGAGTTCGTCGCTGTCGCGCACGTGGCGATCCAAGCCAATTACGACGCCCGCGACAGTGCCCAACTCGTCGAGCAGGTCGTCGACGCCGGGCGCGTCAACCGGGTCGATCACCCACACATCATCTTCGCCCGTCTCTTCGTTTTCGACCGCGAACGCGTGGCTCGCACGCTCCATCATCTCGTCTGGATACGCGATCCAGCCGACGCCGCCGTCATATCGATCAATCTCGTGGAGGTCCGGCTCGTCGCCTTTCATACCCATACCACTTGTTCGGTCCGAACCCTTGTTAAGTCGTTTCCGCCGGAACGCCGATCCGGTATTAGCTGAATACAGGCGGTAAGCCCCCTTCCTCAAGGAGCAACACAGGCCGGAAGCCGAGTAGCGCAGTAGGGAGGGGATACACCGCCGTCACCGTCTCTCATACACTGCTCTCGATCACTACTCCACACCCCACGTACCGACACATATATGTTGAAACAATGTATAAATACAGGTGATGGATAGACACGAAATCGAAGGCCACGAAGTCATCGAAGGCGAGGTGAAAGCCACCGGAAACGGCGCACACGTCCTCGTTCCGAAACAGTGGCGTGGCGCAGACGTGAAAATCGTCCGAACGTCTGACCCCGACGAATAGCTACTCCCAATGCACTACGCCTATAGGTTCCGACTCAATCCCACGCCCGAACAGCGTGAGCAACTGGATTACCACCGTGACACCTGTAGGCAACTCTACAACCACGCACTCAACGAATTTGAGCAAATCCCAGACTCGGCGGGGACACTCAACCAACGAGTGCGGCAGGTTCGGGATCAACTCACCGACCTCAAAGAGTGGTGGAATGAGCTGAACGATCTGTACTCGACAGTTACACAGGCAGCTGTCATGCGAATTGAGGACAGTATCAAAGCTCTCTCCGAACTGAAAGAGCGGGGCTACAACGTCGGTAGTCTCAACTGGAAAGCCCCACAGGACTTCCGTAGTTTCACTTACGTACAGTCTGGTTTCGAGTTCGATAGTAAGAACGGCCAGCCTGTACTGTCACTGTCGAAACTCGCGGATATTCCAATCGTGAACCACCGAGAGATCCCCGACGACGTGACGATCAAAGAGGTCACGATCAAGAAAGAGCCGACCGGTGAGTGGTTCGCCTCATTCGCTGTCGACGGCAAACAGACACCGGAGAAACCAACCGACTCCGAGCGATGTGTTGGGATCGACGTTGGGATACTCAAATACGCCCACGATACCGATGGAACTGCTGTCGGGTCGCTTGACTTGTCTGACGAACGCGAACGGTTGGAACGCGCCCAGCGCGACCTTTCACGGAAAGAACATGGGTCGAACAACTGGGAGAAACAACGGAAAGTCGTTGCCCAACGCCATGCCGATCTAAAACGGAAGCGACGTGATTTCTTGCACAAGCTGTCGAACTACTACGCCACCGAGTACGACTTGGTGGCCGTCGAGGACTTGGACGCGAAAGGGTTGGTTGAACTACCGGGCAACTCTCGAAACCGAGCGTCGGCGGCGTGGGGGACGTTCAAGCGGATGCTCGAATACAAATGCGACCGTGAAGGCACGCACTTTGTGGCGGTCGACCCGAAAGACACGACCAAAGAGTGTGCGTCCTGTGGCGTGAAAACCGAGAAACCGCTGTGGGTTCGTGAACACTCTTGTCCTTCCTGCGGGTTTGAAGCGGATCGGGACGCGAACGCAGCGATCAATATCCTTTCTCGCGGATACGACCAGCTAGGAGTGGGATACTCCGAATCAACGCTTGTGGAGACTGCGCTCCCTGTGGATACATCCGTGTCTGCAAAGCGCGTCGTGGAAGCAGGAAGCCCCACCCTCAAGGAGCGAACGGCGTCAGCCGTGAGCGAGTAGGGTGGGGTAGTTCACCGTGTGATCTTAGCGAGGGTGACTCAGGCCTCCGGCCACTTGATTGAACAGCCGCGCGAGGGCCGGTCAGGAATCTCGACTGTCTCGCCCGCGAGCACAGCGTCGACTGCGTCGCGAATATAGAACTCCGTCGGATCGTCGTCTGGGTTGAGCGCGTCGTCGAGGCGCCCGTGATACCGGAGTCGCCACGCGCCGTCCTCGCGGCCGAAGAGGAACGGGTCGGGCGTACAGACGGCGTCATAAGCGGCCGCGACCTCGCCGGTCTCGTCGCGGAGGTACGCATCGTACCCGACTGTCTCGTCCGCGACTGCCTTGCGCATCGCCTCCAAGGAGTCAGCCGGGTACTCGTCGGCGTCGTTGGGGTTGATCCCGACGACCGCGAGGTCGTCGTACTCGTTCGTGAGCTCGTTTAACAGGTTGATCTTCGCTTTCGCGTACGGGCAGTGATTGCACGTGAAGACGACGAGCAGCGCGTCCGTCTCGAACTCGTCGAGCGCGTACGTCTCCCCGTCCGCGCCGGGGAGTTCGAAGTCAGGCGCTGCGTCGCCGCGGTCGAGTTCCGAGTCGGATTCCATCTGAACCATGTGCGGACGTACGGGCGGGAGCCGAAAAGGCGTTGCGCGGCTCGACTGGTGCGCGCCGGGATTCGTCTCGCGACGGACGTCATCTCGTGACCGACGGGATCGCGCGCCAGCTCAGTACTCGATGGCCGCAGAGTAGCGATTCAACACGACCACGAGCCCGGCGCCGGCTAGCGCCGCCAGCGCGAACCGCGGCGCGGCCGCCCGCCACGACTCGCCGCTCTCGGCCAAGATGACCGTCGTCTCGGCGAGGGGCGCGCGGAGCGCGCCGACGACGAGGCTCACGAGGAACGCCATCGTCGCGGCCCGGGCGCGGGAGAGCGCGTACCGGACGGCGTGCGCGATGGTGACGAGGCCGACGACGCCGCCCGCGCAGAACGCGGCCACGACCGGCGCGGTCTCGATGACCCCGTCGGCGCCGCGGCCGAGCGCGAGCGCGACGACGCCGTCGACGAACCGCCCGACAGTCCCCGCCATGTAGTCGTACTGGCCGAGGACGATCAATAATAGCGAGCCGGAGATCCCCGGGAGGATCATCGCACTGACTGCGACGGCGCCCGCGACGGCGACCACGGGTAAGGAGCTCGCCACCGCAGCGGAGGCGTAGCCAGACGCGAGAAACGCCACTGCGAAGCCCCCGATCGCGGCCGCCTTCCGCGCTGGTGTCGCGAGGTCGACGTCGGCAAAGAGCACCGCGGCGCTTGCGGCGATCAGCCCGAAAAAGAAGCCGTACGTGGCGACCGGCCGCGTCGTCAATAGGTAATCAACGCCGCTCAATACCGCGATGACCGCGGTGGCGATCCCCGCGCCGAGCGCGAGCAGGAAGCCGGCGTCAAGTTCGTAGAACGCAGTCCACGCGTCCTCTCGATCAGCCGCCCGCACGCCCCCGAGTATCCGCCGGAGCCGCGCGGGCGTCGCAGCCGTGATCGCCGCCACGAGCCGCTCGTAGACGCCGACGATGAGCGCAATGGTACCGCCGGAGACGCCCGGCACGGCGTCGGCACTGCCCATCGCCACGCCCTTGAGATACAGCGTCACCCAGTCGCGGAGGTCGGCCATCTGCTCGCATGAAGCGCAGCCGCAGTAAAGAAGGGCCGGGTATCCCGGCGCTACACTGCCTGTGGGTCCGAGCCGCAGGAGTCAGTTCGGCGCGGTCGCGGTCGTCGCCGTCATCGCATCCGTCGTGGCCGGTTCGACCCCGATCAGCGAGTCCGCGTCCGTCGAGTTCGTCGAGTTTCCGTCGTCGCTCCCGCCGTCGTCGATCGGGCACTCCGAATCGCCGCTCGGGCAGTCGACGATCTCCTCTTCGAGCTCGACCGTCGCCGCGGCGTCGTCGGCGCCGACGACCTGGCCCTCGGTCACCTCGATCTGCCCCACTTGCTGGGTGGTGTAGAGGTCGTCGCCGGTCGTCTGTTCGGTGGTGACGTTGTACGGCCCGGTCGCGCGGACGCTCGTGTTCGTGTACCCGTTCTCGGGCCCGAACTCGTCGTACCCCGTCGTCGAGTACGGGAGCGTGAGCTCGAAGCGCCCGTCGTCGTCGGCGGTCGCGTACTGCGTGTACTCGAACGTCTGCCCGTTCGGCTTCTCCATCTCGACGGTCGCCTCGACCTCCTCGCCGGGCTCGGCGCCCGAGCCCTCGACCGTCGCGCCTGGTACCCGCTCGAACGTCTTCACGAAGTCGTCGCTGAACGCCCCGAACAGCGACTCGCCGAACGTCGCCTCGAGGTCGACGCCGAGCTGCTGGGCGAGGATCTGCGCCTGCTGGGCGTACGGCGACCGCCCCGGCGCCTCCGTGGCGTGGACCAGCCGGTAGTGTTCGAGCGCGTCGACGCGCTCGGAGGGGACGCCCATCACGCCGCCGACCTGCGCCGAGCCGTCCTCCTCGACGTACGACCGCGCGGCCGAGAGGTTGTCGAACTGGCGCACCGGTTCGTCCTCGTTCGGCAGGACCTTGATGTCGACTTCCTCGCCCTCGGCCGTCTGTGCGGTCTGCGGCTCCCAGTCGAGCACGACCGGCTCCGGCTCGACCGCGCTGCCGTAGTGCTGGTAGAGTCGGATCATCTGGCTCTCGTGGTAGCGCTGCGTCCGCGTCTGGATCGCTGGCTGGAGCCCGCCCTGCTGCCCGTCCTGCCCCTCAACCTGCTGGTAGAGCAGCTCGTTGAAGTCCCGGGTCGTCTCGTTGCCGCTGTAGAAGGTGACCGGCGCGTTGAACTTGGAGTTCGGCGACGCCATCTGCCAGTCGACCATCACGTAGCGGGTGTCGTTACCCTCCGTGCTCTGGCCGGCGAGCACGTCGGCAGCCTCCTCCTCGCTCGGCGCGAGTAGGTAGTCAGCCGCCGCGCCCGCGTTCTGCTGGAACGGGTTTGCGTTCGGGATACGCTCGGCACGCGTGGTGATCCAGTGGCCGTAGTCCCACCACGATTGGACGCCGTACGCGCCCTCGGGATACTCGAAGTCGCCGTCTGCCGGGCGCTCGTAAGTGCCGTACAGCTCCATCGGGTTGTCCGCACCCTCGAGTTCGCCCGGCTGGGGCGTCTCGTCGTTCATCCACTGGAGGCTCTCGTCCCACTGGACGACGCTGCCGGGCTCCGTGGAGTTGCCAGCGGTCCAGACAGGGGTGGCGACGCCGACGAGGGGGACGAGGAGGATCGCGAGGACGGCGGCGACGGTGAGCACCTGCCACCCCTCGATATCTTTGACAGCTTCAAGCGAGGTGAGATCGAGTGTGTCGAGCGCGACTTGGAGGAAGTACGCCGTGCCGACTGCGACGATCACCGCGAGGTAGTAGTTGAAGCGGGTCTGCGTGAACGCGGCGCTCCCGATGAACGCCGCCCACACAACGAAGTACAGCTCCTCGGTGTCGTACTCGACGAGGAACGTCGCGCCGACAAGGAAGGCCGCGGCGATGACGAGCCCGACCACCTGCCATTCAACACCAACGACGCCGCCGATCGCGCCGTAGGCCTGCGGGACCGCGTAGACGGAGCCGACGACCGCGAGCGCGGCCGGGATGTACAGCGTGTGGTTCGTGTCGTCGGAGCGGTAGAGCGGGCGCGCGAGGATATAGAGGACCGCGGCGAGCGCGAGGAAGAAGGCGAGCCCGTACTGCGAGAGGACGAAGTCCGAGAACGAGGCGTCCTGGAGCGGCGGTTGCGCCTCGCCGATGGTGCGGGCGCCGGCGCTCGCGGAGAAGGCAACGGTGTTGAGGAGATTCCCGACGATCGTCGACCACAGCGAGGGGATCGCCAGCCAGACGACGCCCGCGGACGCGAGGATGAGGCCGCCGACGGCCGCGGGGTAGGTCTCGGCACCGAGGTCACGCGACTCCCACTGGCGGGCGAGCCACGCAAGGAAGACGGCGCCGAGTGCGACGCCGAGCGGCGTGATAATCTGAAGCAGCGAGTACTCGCTCGGCGAGAACCCGAAGGTGTCAAACGGAATTACCTGCATCAGGCCCGCGACGGACATCGCGACCGCGCCGGCGAACGCGATCGGCTCGGGGCTCTTCCCGTGGTAGGTGTCGCTCGTGAGCTTGACCGCGAGGAAGATCCCAGTGAAGCCGACCATCAGGATGCCCGGCTGCCACGTCCACATGTAGAGGCCGAGTGCGACGCCGGCTGCGGCGGCGTACGCGATCGGTTTGCGAAGCGCGTCCCAGTCTTGATCGATCACGAGCTCCCACACCGGTTTCTCGCGTTCGGCGACGCCGAGCACGACGAGGAACGCGAGGACGGCGGTGCTCTGGAAGAACACCTCGGCCACGCTGTGGTCGGGGAACCCGACGAGCGAGTAGCGGAGGAACGTCCCGGAGAACAGCGCCAGCGTCGCCGCGCCCGCGAGTGCGGGTATCCGGTCAACGAACCGGCGGGCGATGAAGTACGTCGGGACCGCGATCAGTGCGCCCATGATGGCGGGCATGACGAGCATGACCTCTTCGGCGCCGCCCATGATGGGCCGAGCGATCCAGATCCCGACGGCCATGATGTGGTCCCAGAGGGTACCGAACTGCCCGGCGTTCGTCCCGAACGGGAAACCGGTCCAGACGTCGTACGGAAGGGTGTTCGGCCAGTTTTCGAGGAGATAGTTCGTC
>JBNJEE010000072.1:0-12994 GCA_051745525.1 Methanobacteriota archaeon
GTTCGGCACTCCGTTACCCAGTCACCCCATCACCCAGTCACCCCATCACCCAGTCACCCCATCACCCAGTCACCCCATCACCGCCTCTCGCAGCGCCGCGGCCGCCGCTTTCGGGTCCGCCGCGGCCGTGATCGCCGACAGCACTGCCACGCCGGTCGCGCCCGCGTCGACCACGGGCGCCGCGTTGCTCGCGTCGATGCCGCCGATCCCAATTATCGGGAGATCGACCGCGTCGGCGACCGCGGCGACTCGCTCGGTCCCGATCCCGTCCCGGTCGCCAGAGACGTCCTTCGAGTCGGTGCCATAGACGGCGCCGACACCGAGGTAGTCTGCGCCCGCCGCTTCGGCCGCGCGCGCCTGCTCGACCGTCGAGGCCGAGACGCCGACGATAGTGTCCTCTCCCAGCCGCTCGCGGGCGACCGCGACCGGGAGGTCCGTCTGCCCGAGGTGGACGCCGTCGGCGTCGACCGCGGCGGCGAGGTCGATCCGATCGTTGACGAGCAGCGGTACTCCCGCATCGGCGGTCAGCTTGCGGAGTCGAACTCCGGTCTCGTAGCGCTCGCGGTCGGAAACGGCCTTATCGCGGAGCTGGACGACGTCGATCCCGCCGTCGAGCGCGGCCGGCACGATCTCCGGGGTCGTCCGCCCCGCGGAGCGGCTCGCCGCGGTGACGAGGTACGTCCGCCACTCGTTGATATTCATACGTGGTACACGTCAGTGGTTCGGTAAAAACGGTTGCGTTCCGGAACCAGTTCACCGGAACGGAAGCGTCGAACCGGCCCAGAGGCTCACGATGTACACACGATGAGCAGCGACAAGAAACGGGTCCAGTTCCGGGCGCCGCACCGACTCATCGAGCGGACTGACGCGCTCGCGGACGTCCTCGGAGCGGACCGGACGGACGTCCTCGTGACGGCGCTGCGGGAGTACCTCCAGGAGGCGGCCCACGACGACGCGCTCACCCAAGAGATCGCGGCCGCCTACTACGACGACGAGATCTCCTTCGAGCAGCTCAAGGCGCTCGTCGGCGCCGAGGAAGCCGCGAACGTCCGAGTGCTGAAACGGCAGCTAGACGAGGGGTTCGTCGACGAGGTCGCCGACGCGTAGATGTCCCGGCTCGTCGCCGACACGTCCGGCCTCGTGAGCCTCGGGATCGCCGCCGGCGACGACCCCGATCCCCTCTTGATCTGCGTGGAGCGGTACGAGGTCGTCGTTCCGACGGTGGTCGTCGGAGAACTCCGAGAGACCGCCTCGTACGACGACGCACACGGTCGCGCCGCGGCCGCCGTCCTCGACCGAACTGAATCGATCTCGACCCGGTCGGTCGAGTTCGACGCGGAGTTCCCGCTCGACGACGGCGAGAACGCGGCCGTCGCCCTCGCGAACGACCTCGACGCCGCGCTGCTCCTCTGTGACGAGTTCAACCAAGTGGGCCTGACCCACGCGTCGCTCGCCGACACGCGGCTCGTCACGACGCCGACGCTCCTCTCGGCGCTCGTTCGAACCGACGCGCTCTCGACCGCCGACGCGACGGCGGTCCTCGACGCGGTCGGCGACGCTCGAAGTTGGGACGCGAACAGTTACGTTCGGCGGGCTCGGTCCCTGCTCGACCAGGACTGACGCCGACGTCCACGGACGTTCCCCTGTGACGCGGACGGACAGACACAAGCCCGCCCGGACCGTACCGCTGTCCAATGCTATCCCGGCTCCGGCGGGGCCTCGCGCGCGCCGGCGAGGCGGTCGCGGGCGCGCTCGACCGGGCCGGTGTCATCGACCGGTCGCGGCTCGACGAGACGATGGGGCTCGCGTGGCCCCGGATCGTGACGGGCTTTGCGATCATGTCGAAAAACACCGTCGACCTCGCGGTGATCGGGTACGCCCTCGGCGTCTCCGCGGTCGCCGGGCTCGGGTACGCCTTCGCGTTCTGGCAGCTCGCGAAGTTCGTCTCCATCGGGCTCGCGGGCGGCACCGTCTCGCTCGTCTCGCAGAACTACGGCGGCGACGACCGGGGCCGGGCGGGGCTCGTCGTCAAGCAGTCGCTGATCGTGGCCGCGCTGCTCGTTGCGCCCATCGTCGCCGGCTACGTCCTCGGCGCGGAACGGCTGGTCGCACTCGTCGGCGGCGAGGGAGTTGCGCTGTCCGCCGGGACGACCTACCTCGTCGTCACGGCGCCCGCGCTTGCCTTCGAGTTTTTCAATATGATCGCCAGCCGGACGTACGCCGGCGTCGGCGACACCCGTACGCCGATGGTTGCGCGCGCCGGCGGCGCGCTGTTGAACGTCGTCCTCACGGTCTGGCTCGTCCTCGGCGCGGGTCTGGGCGTGTTCGGCGCGGGGGTCGGCACCGCGGTCTCCATCGCCGCCGTCGGGCTCGTCCTCGCGTGGGGGATGTCGGGCCGGTCCTACTTCGGCCGCGGCGCCTCGCCGGTCCCGGTCGGGCGCTCCGGGCCGTGGTTCGACGCCGGACTGACCCGCCAGCTGCTCCGGGTCTCCGCGCCGCTCATCGCGCGCCGGGTGGCCGAGGGGGTTGTGGTGTTCCCGCTCCTCTGGATCGCGTCGTCGTTCGGAGACGCGACGGTCGCCGCCCTGGAGGTCGGCCGCCGGGTGCGGGCCTTGCTGGGGAGCTTCAGCTGGGGCTTCTCGATCGCCGCGAGCACGCTCGTCGGCCAGCGGCTCGGCGCGGGCGAGGAGTCGCTCGCGACCGCGTACGGCCGCGACGTGATCGCGCTGTCGGCGGTCGTCTACGTCCTCGCGTCGGCGGCGGTGATCGCCGCCGCCACGCCGATCGCCGGCGTCTTCGTCGACGACCCGGCCGCGGTGGGCACGACCGCGGCGTTCGTCGTCGCGGCCGCGGTCTCGGCGGTGCCGCTCGGCGTCGACGGCTCGATCACGGGGTCGCTGCGCGGCGCGGGCGACACGCGCTGGCCCTTCGTCGCGTCGATGATCGGGCTCTACGCGTTCGCGCTCCCGGTCGCGCTCGTCGGCCTCGTCACCCCACTTGGCGTCGGTGGGCTGTACGCGGCGCTGGTGGCGGAGAAGCTCGTGCCGGCCGGGCTGAACGGCTACCGCTTCCGCTCGAACCGGTGGCAGGCCGTCAGCCGGCAGTACCGGCCCGACGCGGGGGACGTGGATGAGGAGGTCGGGTGAGGGCTACTCGTCGTCGGCGATCGCTTCGATCACTTCCACGCTCCCGGTGAGCTGCCGGTGGACGTACGGCATGTCGATGCCGGCCTCGTCGAACGCCTCCTTCACCGCGGTGACGTACTCGGAGCGCACGCGGACGAAGTCGGCGCGGTCGGGGTCGGCGATCCACCAGCGCGACTGGAGCCCGACGGCGGAGTCGCCGAGCTCGACCAGCCGGACCGAGACGCCGGGGTCGTCGAGTATCTCCTCGTGGGCCTCGGCCTGCTCTACGATGATGTCCGTCGCCTGCTCGATGTCGTCGTCGTAGCCGATCCCGAAGACGAACTTCTGTCTGAGCGTGTCGTAGGCGACGGGGTTCGTGAGCGCGTTGTTCGCGAGGTCCCCGTTCGGCACCGTCACCAGCTCGTTGTCGAACGTCCGGACCCGCGAGACGCGCAGGTCGATCTCCTCGACGCGACCGGCGTTGTCGCCCCACTCGATCCAGTCGCCGACCGCGAACGGCTTGTCCTTGAGGATGAACACGCCGGCGACGAAGTTCCCGAGAAGGTCCTGGGCGGCGAACCCGACCGCGAGCGCGATGGCGCCGCCGAACACCGCGAACGCCGACAGGAAGCTCCCGTAGCCCGCCACGGCGAAACCGATCGCGATCGCCGCCACCCAGACGACGGCGTTGAGGACGTTCGTGCCGAGGCTCAACACGGCCTCGTCGAACCCGCGCGACCTGACGATCCGCCGGAGCCCGGGGATCAAGACGAGCTTTCCGAGCAACAACACGGCGAGGAAGCCGGCGACGAACTGGAGCGCCGTCGCCGCGATCGCCGCCACGTCGACCGCGTTCGCGATCGCGTCGAGCTGTAAGGGGTACATCGTCCCGTCTTTACGTCGAATATATAAAGAATCTACTGGCAGCGTGGTTGTTTACCTCCGGTGTGGCGGGCGACTGCGGCGTGAGCGGCCGATCGGGCCCGCGGAGCGTCAGTCGCTCCGCACCGCGAGCGGCCCGTCGCCGCGCGCGACCGCGCGCAGCCGTCGCCCGTGGACGTCGTCCGCGGCGATCCGGTCCCGAACCGTCGACGGAATCCACGCCTCGCGGCCGTTGGGCTCGGGCGCGGGGTCGACGCCCGCAGGCCGAATATCGTCGGGGAAGAACCGGGCGTACGTCGGGAGGCGCTCGCGCAGCGGCACGCCGCCGGCGTCCGCGACCGCTCCGAGCCCGCGGAGGTCTGGCCACTCGTAGGCGGGGTTGATGTAGTCGTCCGTCACCGGCGAGACGCCCCCGAGGTCGTCGATCCCGCAGTCGACGAGGTCGTCCGCCGGCGAGAGGTTCGGGGGCACCTGAACCGACACCTCGGGCGGGAGCGCCGCGCGGGCCATCGCGACGACCCGCCGCATCGTGTCGAGGTCCGGCTTCGGGAAGTCGGAGCGCTCGTTTGGGACGACGTTCTGGACGATGACTTCCTGGACGTGGCCGTGTCGCTCATGGAGGTCGCGGATCGCGAGCAGGCTCTCGGCGCGGTCGCGCCAGCCCTCGCCGATGCCGACGAGGATGCCGGTCGTGAACGGGACGCCCTGTCTGCCCGCCGCGCGGATCGTGTTGAGCCGCTGGCCGGGCGTCTTCCGGCGGCCCCCCGAGTGCGCGTCAACGTCGGCGGTCGTCTCCAGCATGACGCCCATCGACGCGTTCACCTCCCGGAGGGCGGCGAACTGCGACTCGGTCAGGTCGCCGGGGTTCGAGTGCGGGAGCAGCCCCTCCTCCAAGGCGATCTCGCAGGCCCGGTAGAGATAGTCGTGGATCGAGTCGAACCCCCACTCGGCGAGCGTCTCGTGGACCGTAGTGTACCGGTCATCAGGCTCGTCGCCGAAGGTAAAGAGTGCCTCCGTACACCCCGCGTCGGCCCCGACGCGACATTGCTCGCGCACCTCCTCGGGCGACAGGAGCGACGCCTCCCCGGGCACGTCGTAGTAGGTACAGTACGTACAGGTGTACCGACACGCCGTCGTGAGCGGGATGAAGACGTTTCGCGCGAAGGTGAGCTGATCCGCGGCGTCGACGTCGCCCGGGCGGACCGAGAGCAGTCGCTTGACCGCCCGCTCGTCGACCGCGACGTCGACGTCGTACTCGTCGGCCCCGGCGAACACGGCCGTCTCTCGCGGTCGGCGTTTCAAAAGAATCGCGGTTCCGGATCCCCCCGGAGATACCGGATCCGGTTACGTTTCGGGCAGCGGGTGGGGCCGATCGCTCTCGTTTCGCCGGTCCGCTCGCGGTCCGTCGGCTTTCAGTAGGATAAGCCCATCTCGAACCGGTCGTTCCGCAGCCAGACGCTCGCGGCGCCGATGGGAACGACGTACGCCAGCAAAATGAGGGTGTCCCCGTACGGGACGGCCGAGACCGACTCCACGTCGAGTACGAGGATCGTCGTGAACCCGATCACGACGGTTATCGGTGCGATCACGTACAGCGCGATAACGAGCAGTCGGCCGACGGGACGGAGGGCGAGTTTGAGCGCGTCCGCCGGCGACCGGTCTCGGTACGATCCGTCGCCGAGGAACTGACGCCAGACCTGCGCCGCCTGCGACCCGCAGACGGCGGCTATCGTCAGGACGACCGAAAGCGAGGACAGCGAGGAGAGGCTCAACTCGAACACCGACACCGCGATCAAAGCGAAGAAACAGAAGAAGCCGGCGCCGTTGAGCAGTTGCCTGGCGACCAGTCGGACGTTCCGCCTGTACAGCGGCGGGAGAAGAGGGAGTTCGATCGGATTCGGCGCTTCTCCCCACTTGTCGGCCTCACCGTCGTCAATCGGTTGCGCCGCGAACAGGGCGGCGGTCGCGAACAGGAGAATGGTGACCCCGATCTCGATCAGGTAGACGAGAATCAGCTCGTCGATGCTCCATCGGAAGAAGACGATACCGACGACGAGACAGAGATGCGTCACGAACACCGAGAGATCGTCTCGGGGGACGCCGAGCGTGTCCGCGACCGATTCTTCGTCTCGTCTCGACATTCGTTCTAGCGTCCGGTAAGAAGCTCATTCACTTGTCGATATCGGCGCGGAACGGCGGTTGACGAGCGGGCTCTCGGTCACTCCCGAACGACCGCGACGCGCCCCCCGGACGCGTCGAGCGCGAACCCGGCCTCGCGGAGCCACGCCGCCGCCCGCCCTTTGCCGTGGATCAGCACCTCCGCGAGGTCGTCCGGCTCGTCGACGTCGGTGCCGAGCCGGTGGGAGTCGACCGCGACGAACTCGGCGCCGACTTCCCTCGCAATTTCCCGGTGGTCGAGGTACGACGCGCCGTGGTAGTCCACCCGGAACTCCGGGTGAGAAGTGACGAACGCGTTTGTGCCCCCACCTCGTCCCGGCGCCATCGCGACGTCGGCGTCCCGGCCGGCCGCGAAGAGCCGGTCGAGCGCGGCCGGGGTCGCGAGCGCGAGGTCGGCCATCACGACGGCGACCGACCCGGGCGATCTGTCGCGTTCCCCCGTTCCGAGCCGGGCGTCCAGCGCCGCGTTCACGGCGTCCGTTAGCGGGCGGTCGTCGACGGTGACCGGGTGGTCGACGTCGACGGCGTCGGTGGCGAGGACGCGGGAGTCGCCGCCGGCCGCGTCGACCGCGTCGAGCACGTCGTCGAGCATCGTCCGCGCGAACTCGTTTCGCTCATCGGGCGAGAGAACGTCGGAGAGTCGGGACTTCGGGCGGTCGGTCGAAAAGGGGACGATGACCTCCATCGCGGGGGACGGGGGAACCTAGAACAGGGATTCCAGCTCGTCGCTGTCGTCGCTGACGAGTTCGTCGAGGTTCTCGTCGCTCTCGTCGCGGATCTCGTCGAGGTTGTCCTGCGCCTCGATGGCGACCTGCTGGAGTTCCTTGATCCGCGGGACGTTCGTGACGCCCGCGAGCAGGATGACCGTCGCGACGAAGCCGGCGCCGCGGTACGGGTAGTCCCCGCCCCGGACCTCCATCGAGCCGGTCTGCTCTTCGAGCCACTTGCGGCCGCGCTCGATGCCCTTCCGGTTGAGGTACTCCGGCGGGCCGGCGAGCACGAGCAGCGCGCGCTCCGCGCCCTCGATCTCGCAGGGGAGCGTGAGGCGGCCGAGCGCCGCCTTGCGGACGAGGCTCGTGATCCGGTTCGTGGTGTGCGCGCTGTCGAGTTCGTCGTCGTTGCCATCGTCGCGCAGCCGCGAGAGCAGGCCGCCCGAGGAGCGCTCCTCGACCTCCTCCTCGGCGTAGCCGACGGTGGAGACGCCGCCGCCCGAAAGCGTGTTGATGATCTCCGAGGAGTCGACGACGCTCTCGGCGACCTCCTGGCCCTGCTGGATCTCGCCGGCGCCGAACAGAATTCCGAACCGCCGGACGATCTCCTCGTTGATCTCCGCGTAGCCGCCCTGGACGGACTCGCCCGTCTTCCGCCAGGCGTCGTTGTCGAACACCATGAGGTTGTCCACCTCGCGGACGAACGTCTGGAACGAGCGGGCCGCGTTGAGGGTGTAGATGCCGCCCTCGTCGCTGCCCGGCAGGATGCCCAGCCCGTAGACGGGCTCGGTGTAGATCCGCTTGAGGTGTTTCGCGAGCACCGGCGCGCCGCCGGAGCCCGTCCCGCCGCCGAGGCCGGCGACGACGAGGAAGGCGTCGACCTCGTGGACCGGGATCGAGTCGATCGCGCCCTGGACCTCGTCGATGTCCTCCTCGGCGATCTCCGCGCCCAGCTCGTTGTCCGCGCCGACGCCGTGGCCCTTCACGCGCGACTGGCCGATGAGGACGCGCTGGTCCTCGGCGATGTGTTCGAGCCCCATGAGGTCCGCCTTCGCCGTGTTGACGGCCGCCGCGGCCCGAACGATCTCGGAGCCCGTCCGCTTGTCGTACTCCAAGAACTTGTCAACGACTTTGCCCCCCGCCTGTCCGAATCCGATCATTGCGAGTTTCATCGTGTGCTCCCTCCGCGTTTGAACTGAAAAGAACGGGATCGTGTATATAAGCCTTCGGTTGCCGTTACCAGCGCTGAGATTAGGGCGGTTGACACGTTCGTGTCGCCGGTCACCGGACCCCCGGTCATCGGATCCCGAGGTGTTCGCCGAGCGTCGTCAGTTCGGCCGGGTCGGCCCCGAACGCCTCGACGTCGTTGTCGGCGGTCGTGTTGTCGAACTTCAGCGACCGATACTGGTCCGCTCCCATCGGGAAGCCGGGGATCGCCCCGAGGACGGAGAGACCGATCTTCGCGAGCGGCATCGGCAGCGGAACGATGGTGACCCCCTTCTTCTCCGCCTCGTAGACGAGGTCCGTCACCTGCCGGAGCGTGAGAACCTCCGGCCCGCCGACCTCGTACGTCTCGCCGGCGTGCTCGTCGTCGGTCACCGCCGCGGCGATCATCGGGACGAGGTCCTCGACGTGGATCGGCTGGAAGCGCGTCTTCCCGCCGCCCGGAAGCGGGTACAGCGGGACGCCCGGCGCGAACATCCCCTTCAGACGCTTCGTGAACGAGACGAACTCCCCGCCCTCGCCGAAGACCACGGAGGGGCGGAAGATCGTCCAGTCGAGGTCGCTCTCGCGGACGATCGCCTCCGCTTCACCCTTGGCGCGGATGTAGGCGGTGTCGCCGTTCGGGTCCGCGCCGAGCGCGCTCAGCTGGACAAACCCGTCGACGCCGCCCGCCTCGGCCGCGCGCACAAGGTTCTCGGTTCCGCCGCGGTGGATCCGGTCGTGCATTCGGTTGCCGCCGTCCGGTTCGAAAAGCGGCGAGAGCGCGACCAGGTTCACGACCGCGTCGTGCCCCTCGACGGCCGACTCGATGGAGTCGTAGTCGGTCACGTCGCCGGTGACGCCCGACACGCCGTCCGGCGTCTCCTGCGGCGAACGGGAGAGCGCGGTCACCGCGTGGCCGTCGTCCGCGAGCGCCCGACAGAGGTACGATCCGATGAACCCGGTCCCGCCGGCTACCAACACTTTCATGCGAGTCATATCGCGTGGAAGCCCCGTAAACCTACCGCGCCGTCAGACGCTCCCGAAATCCGACGCGTTGGCGGCCGGCGCCGACGCGAACGGCCCGACTACTCCTCGTCGGGAACCGGGACCGTCAACACCGGCACGGGGGCGCTGCGGAGGGTGCGCTCGGCGACGCTCCCCAGCAGGTACCGCCCCACGCCGGTCCGGCCGTGCGTCCCCATCGCCACGAGGTCGACGCCGGGGTCGTCGACGTACGCTCGGATTCCGCGTGCGGCCGAGGAGGCGACCTCGACGGCGCCGACCGCCTCCAGCCCGGCGGCCTCGACGCGCTCGACGCCCGCGGCGACCGCGTCGTCGGCGTACTCCGAGAGGACGTCCACCTCGACGTGGTCCCCGATACCGATCCCGCCGGTGTCGACGACAGAGAGGACGTGGACCGTCGCGCCCGCTCGCTCCGCGATCGGGAGCGCCCGGTCGAGCGCGGCGGTCGCGGCCGGGCTCCCGTCGGTCGGGACCAGGACGTCCTCGTACGGGTACGGGACCGACTCGTCGCCCGGGCGGAGGGCCAGCACGGGCACCGGCGACCGCCGGACGACGCGCTCGGTGGTGCTGCCGACGAGGCGCTCGATCCCCTGCCGCCCGCGCGTCGACATCGCGACGAGGTCGGCGTCGACCTCTCCGGCGTACGCGGTGATCGTCTCCGGGACGCCGCCCTGTCGGACCGCCGTCTCCGCGTCGACGCCCGCCTCGGCCGCGCGGGCGGCCGCTTCCTCGACGATCGACTCGCCTTCGCGTTCCAGCACGTCGACCACGTCGCCGCCGATCCGCGTCACGCTGTCGCGGGTCGTGTCGGCGACGTGGAGGAGGTGGACCGTCGCGCCGTGGTCGGCGGCGACCGCCAATACGTGCTCAAAGGCCGCCGCGGCCGCGTCGCTGCCGTCGGTGGGGACGCAGATCCGGTCGAACATACGCGACCGGTCGCGGCCGCGGGTGAAAAACGCTCGCGTCGTCGCCGCGCCGCGGGACCGTCCAGTCCCGGCCACGGGAGGGCCCCCTCGACGCCGTCAGGCGTCGTCGTCGCCGGGGGCATCCGCGTTCTCGGCGTCCGCCGACCCCCCCGGGCCGTCGCGCTGCGTGACGCGCACCGTCGAGATTCGGGCGCCGTCGACCGCGGTGACTTCGAAGGCGAACCGCTCCGTCTCCGCGGCGTCGCCGACCTCGGGCGAGCGCCCGATCCGGTCGAGGACGAACCCGCCGAGCGTCTCGTAGCCGTCGCCGCTGAGGTCGGTGCCGAGCGCGTCGTTGACGTCGGCAAGCGCGACCGACCCGTCGGCCTCGTGCGTCCGGTCGCCGGTCCGCCGGATCGTGTGGCGGCGCTCAGCCACGTCGAACTCGTCGCGAAGGTCGCCGACGAGCGCCTCGGCGACGTCCTCGACGGTCGCGATCCCCTCGAATGCGCCCCACTCGTCGATCACCGCCGCCATCTGCCTGCGCTCGTCGCGGAACTGGACGAGGAGGTCGCTCGCGCTCGTCGTCTCCGGGACGACGAGGATCTCCCGCGCGAGGTCGGTCGCGGTCGCGCCGTCGTCGCCCGCCTCGGTCGCGCGCAGCACGTCCTTCACGTCCACGAAGCCGACGACGCGGTCGGCGTCGTCGCTATCGACGACCGGGTACCGAGTGTGGCCGGCCTCGAGGACCGTCTCGCGGATCGCGGAAAGCGACGCGTCCGCGGGCAGCGAGACCACGTCGGGGCGCGGGACCATCAGCTCGCGGGCGGCGGTGTCGTCGAGATCGAAGACGCCCTCGATCATCGCGACCTCGGACTCGTCGACGTGGCCGGCCTCGCCGGCCCGCGCCAGCACGCGCCGGATCTCCCGCTCTTCGAGCGTCTCGTCGCTCTCGGAAGCGGGCGGCACGCCGATCAGGCTTGTGAAGGCGTTTGCGGTACCGTTGAACACCGCGATGCCGGGCGAGAAGATCAGGTACGCGAGCTTCATCGGCGGCGCGAGGAGCAGCGAGATTCGCTCCGCCTGCGCGATGGCGATGGTCTTCGGCGCCAGCTCGCCGAAGACGACGTGGAGGAAGGTGATAAAGGAGAACCCGATCGCGAACGCGACGAGGTGAACGAGCCCCTCCGGCAGGAGCGGGCCGAGGACGGGTTCGATCAGCGCCGCGACCGCGGGCTCGCCGATCCACCCCAGCCCGAGCGACGCGAGCGTGATCCCGAGCTGGGTCGCCGCGAGGTAGTCGTCGAGGTTGGTCATCACCTCCTGGAGCGTCTCCGCGCCCGCCTTTCCCTCCTCCACCAGCTGTTCGACCGAGGTGGCCCGGATCCTGACGAACGCGAACTCGGAGGCGACGAAGAAGCCGTTCAGCGCGACCAACACGAGGGCGGCCGCCACTCGCGAGAGCGAGACGGCGACGGCTACCATCCGTCCCCTCCCGGCGCGCGAGCGGCTGGCGAGTCGGCGACCATGGCGGTCGTTCGGGAAGGGGTCACAAAAAGGGGTGGTCGGTCTCCGGCGACCGCACCGGGAGACCGTCGAGTGGTGCGGCCCGGACCCGCGCCGTTTATTCCTCGCCGCGCCGGAACGCCACCATGCTGATCACGCTGGAGGGGCTCGACGGCAGCGGCAAGACGACGGTCTGGGAGGCGCTCCACGACGTGTACCCCGACGCGACGTTCACCCGCGAACCCACCGACAGCTGGTACGGGGAGGCGGTGGGGCGCTCGATGGGCGACCCGGACGCCGACCCGCTCGCGGAGCTGTTCTTATACACCGCCGACCACGCGAACCACCTCTCGGAGACGGTGCGGCCGGCGCTCGCCGACGGCGACCTCGTGGTCTCCGACCGCTACTCGGACTCGCGGTTCGCCTATCAGGGGGCGACGCTCGTGCGCGCCGACACGGAGATCCAACGCCCGCTGGAGTACGTCCGGGGGATCCACGCCGCGTTCTCGCGTCCGCCGGACGCCACCATCTACCTCGATGTAGACCCCGAGACCGGGGCCGAGCGCGCCGGCCGGAGCGACAAGTTCGAGCGCGGCGGCTACCTCGCCGCCGTGCGCGACAACTACGAGCGCCTGATCGACGCCGACCCCGGTCGGTTCCACCGGGTCGACGCGGCTCGCGCGCCCGAAGACGTGGTGGCCCGCGTGGAGGACATCGTGGCAGGTCTGGCCGACCGCTGAGCGCCGGCGCGCCGCGCTCCGAGCGACAACCGCCCGTCCGCCCTCACCGCGTGTCTGGAAGCTCGTACTCGTCGGGCGACGGGACGTAGAGGTAGTCGATAGCGACGCCGAGCGCCAGCGGGAGCGCGATCAAAAGCGCCAGCAGGATGGTCGAACTCCCGACGTTGATCCCGGTCCCGACGCCGAGCGCGCCCGTGAATACGAGCGTCGAGACGAGCAACAGCAGGGGAGTCAACACGAGCGTGTACACAACCGATCCCCACGACGTCGAGAGCTGAATCCGAAAGAACCGGGTCGCGACCCCGGCGAGGAACGTGTGGAACGCGACCAGGGCGAGGAGGCTGCCGAACCCGAACAGCGCGAGCATGGTCGTTGTACGGCCTGGCGATACTTCCCGCTATCGGCCGCAGCCCGGACCGCCGTCGCTCTCCCCGGGCGGACCGCCCTCAGCCCGGGCCGCCGTTGCTCGTCCCGGACCGCTACCCTCAGATCGGGCCGCCGCCGCCCTGTTGTCGCGCTGCCGAGAGCAGGTCCGAGACGGGCTCGGTGTACTCGTACCCCGGGATCACTCCCTGAACGTACGTCCCCTCGACGAAGTCGATCAGCGCGCCCGCGTCGTCGACGCCCCGCCGCTCGTTGATATCCGTGAGCGCGTACGCGACCGTGATCTCGTCGCCAGCGCGGTCGATCGCCGGATCGAACTCCCGGTCCTTTCGGGT
>JBNJEE010000073.1:0-12958 GCA_051745525.1 Methanobacteriota archaeon
TCGACGTGACCGTCGACGGGCGGACGCGGACCGACGAGAGAGTTGGCGGCGTACCGGAGCGAGACCGGGAGCGGGGCGCGTCTCCGGGGACGGCGCCGGCGACCGCCTCGACCGGGGCGACCGCGGACGAGAGCCGGTGGACGGTCGCCGTCGGACCGGAACCGCCGCGAGACGCCACCGTCGGCGTCGCGGTCGTCAGACAGCCGCTTCCGACAGGCGTCGGCAGCGGCGGTGCGGAGTCGAACGGCCGCGGCCCCGGTTCCGAGGTCCGGATCGTCGTCCGGAGGTGGTGACCGTGGGAAGCCGAGACGGCGGTCGGTCGAGCGCCGGCCGTCGGCGGCGGACGTTCGCCGTCGACGAGCGGGCGCGGGTGCCTTTCGCGCTCGTCGGCGTGCTGCTGCTCGTGACGAGTTCGGCCTACGCCGCGGGACTCGCCGACCAAGGGCTCGTCGGCGAGGACCGCCGCGTCGAACGCGCGGTCGAGCGCGTCGACGCCGACGCCACCGCCGCCCTCAGGAGCGCGGCTCGGGAGGCGGCCCACGACGCGGCGGCGGAGCCGGTGACGCGTGCGCCGACCGGGACGGAACGGGGGGCCGAGTCGGTCCGCGAGGGCTCCGCGTTCGAGGACGCCTTCCGGGTCCGGCTTGCGGTCGCCGGGGCCGAGGCGCTGCGCGCGGTCGAGAGCGACGGCGGCGGCGTCGAGGCGAACGCCTCGCTGCCGGCCGTCGACTCGGTGGATAACCTCGTGGCTGCCCGCGAACGAGTTCGGGTCGAACCGGCCGCCAACGGGACCGCGACGCGGGTGACGTTCGAGGACGTCTCGACGACCGCGACTCGGGACGACCGAACGGTCGTGAACCGGACGCGGTCTCGGACGGTCACGGTCGCGGTGCCGACGTTGGCCGCGCACGAGCGGACCGAGCGGTTCGAGCGCCGACTCAACCGCGGGCCGGTCGAGGGGCCCGGGCTCGGCCGACAGGTCACTGCCAGCCTCTACGCGATGGCGTGGTCCCGGGGATACGGCCAGTACGCCGGCGCCCCCGTCGAGAACGTCGTCGCGAACCGCCACGTCGAGTTGTCGACGAACGCCGGGATCGTCCGAGTCCAGCGGGACGTGTTCGGGACCAGCGACCCCGACGCGCGCGGCGGCGTCGCCCGCGCGACCGCCCGGACCGGCGTGACCGATCTGCTGTCGCCGACCGGCGTCCACGAGGCTTCTTGGACGGACGCCGTCCTCGGAGCGCCGGCGCCGACGGGGACGGGGGACGGCGAGGGGGAAGCCCCAGCCTCGACCGACGACGCGACGGCGAGCGAGGACGCCGCCTTCGATCCGGGCGCGGATCCGACGAGCGAGACCGCGTCGGTCGAGGTCGGGCACGCGGCCGACCGAGCCGCGACCCGAGTCCACGACGACCTCGAATCGATCGTCCGAGCGAGTCACCGTGTCGAGGCGACGGCGGAGACAGAGACGACACGGGTGGCCGACGGCGGCCCCGCGACGCCGGACCGCCCCCGATCGCTGCGTGAGGAACCCTGGCAGCGGGTCGATACGTCGCGGACGGAACGCGTCCGCGTGGTCGGCGGGAGCGACCTCCGAACGGGGACCGACGGCGAGACGGTGTCGGCCGGCGAATCCGTGTCATTTGGTGGCGCAACCCGAACGGTCGTCGTCGAGCGCGCCGCGACCGCGACGTGGGAGCGGCGGATCGTCGAGCGGGGACCGAACGGGACGGTACAGAACGTGAGCGTCGACCGCACCGTGACGACCGACGAGGCGACGGACCGCTACCGCGTCCGCGTGTCGGTGACCGGGACGTACGCGCCGCGCGACGACGCGCCCGACAGGCCGACGGCGACGTTCGGTGCCGGCGAAGGCGGCGACGTCGACGGAGCAGACCTGGCCGACACGCCGGCGGCCGCGAGGGCCGACCTGAACGTGGAGACCGACGGCGACGTCGACCGACTGGCGCGCGACGCCGTCGAAGGAGGCGACGAGACACGGTCGACAGTCGTGTACGGCGACCGATCGGGCGCAGATCTGGACCGGATCGCGGCGGACGTCTCGTCGCTGTCAGAGCGCGTTCGCGACCTGGAGACCGAGGCGTCGATGGCCGACGCCGCCGTCGGCGAATCGACGCCGTACCGGGACCTCGCCGCGACCGTGCGGGACCGCCGAGACGGGCTCCGGGACGCCCCGTCGAGGTACGACGGCGCGGTCGACCGCGGGCGCGTCGCCGCCCGCACCGCGTATCTCGACGCCGTTATCGAGGAGCTCGAATCGGCGGCAGACGACAGGAAGACGGCGACAGACGGTGTTCTCGACCGCGTGAACGGCGCGTTCGGCGGGCCGCCGGTTGGCGAA
Organism: Methanobacteriota archaeon; assembly: GCA_051745525.1. Lineage (GTDB taxonomy): Archaea > Halobacteriota > Halobacteria > Halobacteriales > Haloferacaceae > Halorubrum. The sequence goes on from JBNJEE010000073.1 coordinate 2,363, forward strand.
GTGATCGCCAGCCGCGAGGCCGCTCGCGACCCGGGGACCTACGCCGTCGGCGACAACGGGCCGGGCGGCGCCGTCACGTTCGCCCCGGAGGGGTCGCCGGGGTACCTCCCGCGGACGGCAGTCGACGGCGAGCGCATCGAGGGCGTCGACGGCACGACGACGCGGCCGCTCGCGACGCGAAACGTGAACTACGTCACGCTCCCGTACAGCGACGTCTCCGGCGGGGTCGCGGACCGGATCCTCGGCACCGACGACGCGGTCCGGCTCGGCGTCGCCGGGCGGTCGCTCCTCGCGGCCGACGAGGCGCTCTCTGCGGCCGACGACGATGAACTGCGCGCCGATCGAAACGTCCTCGCCGAACGGGTTGACGCCTCGCTGCGGCGCGTCGACGACGCGCTGGCGGACCGGCTCGCGGAGCGGACCGACCTCTCGCGCGAACAGCGGAACGCGGTGGTGGAGAGCGCCGCCGCCGAGTACGACTCGATCGGCGACAGGGCCGTCGCGGTCGGCGACGGTGAGTACCCGGACCGCGTCGCGAGCGAGGCGGCCCGGGTCGGATCGCTGTCGAGGGCCGAACGGCTCGGGCTCGCGGCGCACCTCCGCGTCGAGACGCGGACGGAGGCGGGACGAGACGCAGTCCGCGTTCCGGCCCGGTTCGTCGACGAGGCGACGGCCGCGTCCCGACAGATCCGTCGAAAGAAGGTCGAGTCGGCAATCGAGGGCCGCGCCGAAGAGGCGATCGGGTCGGTTCCGGACGAGCGCGTGCCGAAACCCGTTCGGAGCGTGGGGGCGGGGCTTCCGGTCGCGCCCGTTCCCGGGTACTGGGTGGCGACAGTCAACGCGTGGAACGTCGAGGTGCGCGGGGAGTACCCGCGGTTCGCGCTCCAGGCGAACGTCGGGACGCCCGACCGCCCGTTGGAGTACGTTCGCGAGGCCGGCGACGTCAGCGTCGAGGTGAACGGTGAGTCGGTCGCGCTCGGCGCGACGGAGCCGGTCGCGTTTGAGACGCGGACGGTCGTCGTCGTCGCCGTCCCGGCCGGACCGCCCGGCGTCGGCGACGTCGACGGGACACGTGAGGAGACCTCCGGCAGCTGGCCGTGTCCGGGAGCGCTGAGTGCGTCGCCGGGAGGAGGAGCGGGGTGTACCGAGACGTGAGAGATCCGCCGATCGGGAGCGGTGAACCGCCGGAACGAACCGACCGCAGGCGTTTTGAGACGCGGCGACCGAGTGAGGATATGTTCCACGAGGTCGTCGTCGACCGCGGCTCCGGACCCGAGGTCGACACTGACGAGCCGGCGGCGGGGGAGTTACTCGCCGCCTTCGAGGCATTGGTGTCGGAGGCGGCGGGGAGCGTTGAGGACGAACGGCTCGTCGACGAGGTCGGGTTGAGCGAGGCGGACGCCGTCGCCGTCCGCGAGGGGAACGTCGCGGCGCTCTCGCTCGCGGACGGGGCGGCCCTCCTCGCGGCGGCGAACCCGGACCGCGACGCCGACTCGATGGTGGCGGAGGTCCGCGATCACCTGCTGATGGGGATGGCGACCGCCGTCCTCGACGTCGACACGATCGCAGCGAAGATCGACGCGGACCTCACCGGCCAGGAGGTCCAGCAGGCGCTGGAGGGGCGGACCGCGATGACGCTCGGACAGCTCGCGGAGGTCCTCTCGGTCATCGAGCGCCGGAAGCCATGAGGGTCGTCGTCGTCGGCTGCGGCTACGTCGGGCTGGCGCTGGCGGAACAGCTCGACGCCCGGGGACACACGGTGACCGGCGTTCGGCGGTCCGACGCCGGGCTCGGCGCGGTCGACACCGTCGGACCCGAGGTGGAGGCCGTCCGCGCGGACGCGACCGAGCCGGCGTCGCTTTCAGCCCTGCCGGACGCGGACGCGGTCGTCTTCGCCGCCAGCTCGGGCGGGCGCGGCGCCGACGCGGCGCGGGAGGTGTATGTCGACGGACTGGCGAACGTCGTCGACGAGTACGGCTCGCGGGCGTCCCCGCCGGACCGCCTAGTGTACACCTCCTCGACCGGCGTGTACGGCGACCACGACGGCGGCTGGGTCGACGAGGAGACGCCGGTCGAGCCCACTACCGAGAAGACCCGTGTCCTCGCAGAGGCCGAGCGGATCGCGACGGCGCGCGCGGCCGACGTCGGAATCGACGGGACGGTCGTCAGGTTCGCGGGGCTGTACGGTCCCGACCGGTACCGGCTGGAGCGGTACGTGGAGGGGCCGGTGACGGCCGGCTACCTGAACATGGTCCACCGCGAGGACGCCGCGGGATCGGTCCGACACCTGCTGGAGACGGACCGCGCGCGGGACCGCGTCGTCCTCGTCGTGGACGACGAACCGGTCGACAAACATGCGTTCGCCGACTGGCTCGCGGACGCCTGCGGCGTCCCGCGTCCGGAGAAGCTGTCGAAGGATGAACGGATCACGGCGGGCGACCTCTCCGCGGCCGCGGAGCGTCGGATCCGGACGAGCAAGCGGTGTTCGAACGAGCTGCTCCGAGAACTCGGCTACGAGTTCGTCCACCCGACGTTCCGGTCGGGGTACCGCGAAGCCGTGCGGGCGTTCCGGGCGCGGGCCGAGTAGGGCGCCTCGGCCGGACGGCGGGGGTGAGTCGGTGCGCAGCCGTCCGGTAGCGATGGTTTTCGTCGGTTCCAGTCCGTCAGAACGGTAACGAACCTTCATGTGTAGGGAGCGATTCGCCACAACTCATGCGAGCGATGAGCGCGGTCGGCGACCGGTTCTCGCAGGCGGAGGCCATGGCCCGGGAGAATCCCGAGATCGCCGTCGCCGTGGCGCTCGCCGTCCTGATCGCCGTCGGAGTCGGCCTGATCGTGCTCCGGTCCCGGCGGACGCCGGGGGTGAAGTTCCGCCGGCTGCTGGCCGCCGAAGACGAGATAGCGGTGCTGATGCATCCGAACCCGGACCCCGACGCGATGTCGGCCGCGGTGGGGGTCGCCTCGCTCGCCGATCAGGTGGACGTCGACGCGACGGTCCAGTACCCCGGTCAGATCCGCCATCAGGAGAACCGGGCGTTCCGGACCGTCCTCGACCTCGAACTGGAGCCGATCGAACACGTGAGCGACCTCGCGGCGGAGTCGGTCGTCTTGGTCGATCACAACGAGCCTCGGGGGTTCGCCGGCGCCGACGGCGTGTTGCCGACGGCCGTCGTCGATCACCACCCCGGCGACGGCGCCGGCGAATCGTTCACCGACGTGCGGACGAACTACGGCGCGACCGCTTCGGTCGTCGCCGAGTACTTCCGAGACAACGACGCCGTTCCGGTCCCGCCGGACAAGCACGCGAGCGAGACCACGAGTGACCTGACGCTGTCGACCGACACGGCGACCGGGCTGTTGTACGGGATCTTGGCCGACACGAAACACCTCACCGTCGGCGCCAGCGAACCCGACTTCGCCGCGGCCGCCTACCTCTATCCCGGCGTCGACCAGGACCGGCTCGACCGCATCGCGAACCCCGCGGTCGACGCGGAGGTACTGGAGGTGAAGGCCCGCGCGATCGCGGGGCGCCGCATCGAGGGGTCGTTCGGGGTCGCCGACGTCGGCGGCGTGAACAACGTCGACGCGATCCCGCAGGCGGCCGACGAGCTGATCCAGCTCGAGGGAGTCAGCGCCGTCGTGGTGATCGGCGAGCGGGACGGAACCGTCCACCTCTCGGGGCGGTCGCGCGACGACCGGGTTCACATGGGCAACGCGATCGCGGCAGTGTTAGACGACGTCGACAACGCGAACGGCGGGGGACACTCCCGGATGGGGGGCGGGACGATCCAGCCGGAAGTCGACCCAACTGGGGAGGGACAGCCGGAGACCGCCGACCGCGACGCCCTCGCCGACGGGTTGTTCCGCGCGATGGCCGGCGACGTGTGACCGGGGGCGACGCGGTGCGGTCAAGGCCCGAGGTACCCGCGGCGGGTGCGAGCGTCCGGATTTAAGTCCCGAGACGCGGTGCGTCCGGCATGGACGTCGCTGACGCGCTTGAAGACGGGTGGCTCGCACTTGCCGGCGTGGGCGCCGGCTACACGCTCGCGGTCGGACTGGTGTTTCTGCTTTTCTTCGTCGTTCCGTATCTGGCCGTCGCGGCGCTGTAGCGCGGCGCTTCGGTCGGGGAACGACCGTCGAAAAGAGCGACGCGGCGACGGGTCCCGAGTCGGCGGGAAATCGGCCCGATCAGGCGAACGCGAGCGAGTCGTCGGCGTTCGTCTCCTCGTCCTGCCGGAGCTTCTCGTGGGCCTCGAGGAAGTCGTCGAGCGTGACCTCGGTGCGGTCGTCACGGATGGCGAACATCCCCGCTTCCGTACAGATCGCCTTGATGTCGGCGCCGGAGGCGTCCGGGGTCAGCTCCGCCAGCTCGGCGAAGTCGACACCGTCGGAGAGGTTCATGTTGCGGGTGTGGATCTGGAAGATGATCTCGCGGCCCTCGGTCTCCGGCTTGGGCACCTCGATGAGCCGGTCGAAGCGGCCGGGGCGGAGGATGGCTGGGTCGAGCATGTCGAAGCGGTTGGTCGCGGCGATGATGCGGACCTCGCCGCGCTCGTCGAAGCCGTCCATCTCGGAGAGCAGCTGCATCATCGTCCGCTGGACCTCGGCGTCGCCCGAGGTCTTCGAGTCCGTGCGCTTCGAGGCGATCGCGTCGATCTCGTCGATGAAGAGGACGGCGGGCTGGTTCTCGCGGGCGACCTCGAACAGGTCGCGGACAAGCTTCGCGCCCTCGCCGATGAACTTGTGGACGAGTTCGGAGCCGGCCATCTTGATGAACGTCGCGTCCGTCTCGTTGGCGACGGCCTTCGCGAGCATCGTCTTCCCGGTGCCCGGCGGGCCGTATAGCAGGACGCCGCTCGGCGGCGTGATGCCCACGTCCTCGAACATGTCGGGGTGTTCGAGGGGCATCTCGACGGTCTCGCGGACCTCCTGCATCTGGTCTTCGAGCCCGCCGATGTCGGCGTAGGTGACGTCCGGGGAGTGTTCGACCTGCATCACGCGGGCGCGGACGTCGGTCTCCTTCTCCAGCTTCTTGACCACCGACAGGGAGTTGTTGACCGCGACGCGGTCGTCGGGGTCGAGTTTCTCGCGCATCTCGTCGGTGATCTCGGTGAGCGCCTCCTGGTTGTTCCCGTGCTGTTTGATCACGGCGCCGTCGGGCGTGATCTCCTGCACCGTCGCCACGAACAGCGGGGACTGCTTCAGCTTCTTGTTCTCGTGCGTGAGGCGCTCAAGCTTCTGCTGGTACTTGTTGTTCTCCGCGTTGGCGTCGAGGAGCTTGTCGCGCATCTCCTCGTTTTGGGACTCGAGAACGTCGAGCCGCTCCTGTAAGGAGTCGATCTTCTCCTGTTTCGACGCCGCTCCCTCGTCGTAGGGCATATCGACGTCGTCGACCGTGTCGCTCATTGTACTTATTAAAGCGTCTCGCGGATAAGAGGCTTCGGGTGGGGGAACGACACCCCGTGTCGCGGGACGGACACGGGCGCGAAATGGCGAGTAGCGGCGAGCCGCGCTCCGGACGATCAGTACCCTCGACCGCAGTTGTATGCCCTACAATAATCAAACTGTATAGTAAATATTATCAAGTGGCATGACGACGGTCGAGACACGTATGAGTACGACCGACGCCGTCACCGCCGACGACGGGACCGCGGACCGCTGGGCGGCCGTTCGCGACCTCCCCCCGAGCGCGAAGCTGGTCGCGAAGGTGTTAGACTACAACGACACGCTGACTCAGAGCGAGTTGGCCGAGGAGACGCTGCTCCCGCCGCGGACCGTCCGCTACGCGCTGTCGCGACTCGAAGAGGAGGGCGTCGTCGACTCCCGGTTCTCCTTCACCGACGCGCGCAAGCGGCTGTACTCGCTCGGTATCTGACCGCTGGCTCGGCAGCTGAACGCGAGACCGGACAGGCGTCGCGAGCCGTCGCATCGAGGGGAGAGGCGTCCGCGACCGTTTATATCCGATACCGCGCCAGTCGCCCCGTGGTCTCGACTACCGCCGTCAAGCGCGCCCTGGCCGCGCTCGCGACGCGCACTGACACCGCGAGACGCCCGTCCGTCGCCGTGATCGACGAGGCAGACGCCGCGCGAACCGACCTGCGTCGCGCGGCCGAGTTCGTCGAGGCCGTCGGCTTGGACCGGCTGGCGGACGCGGTCGACGCCGCGGAGCGCGCGGGCGACGAGACCGCCGCAAAGCGCGGACGCGAGGCGCTCGGCGCGTACCAGGCGTTTCGACGGGCGGCGGCGGGCGAAAAGACGGATCACCGCGACCTCGTCGAGGACGCGCTCACCGACCGCGGCGACGGCGACCGCACCGACTCCGACCATTTCCGCTCCAGCCCCGGAATCCCTAAGCCGGACACCGGCCAAGACGCGACCAGATGACACGGGTGATCCACACCGGCGACACCCACATCGGGTACTCGCAGTACCACTCGCCGGTCAGGCGCCAGGACTTCCTCGACGCGTTCGAGGCCGTAGTCGACGACGCGGTCGACGACGGCGTCGACGCCGTCGTCCACGCGGGCGACCTCTTCAACGACCGCCGACCCGAACTCCGCGACTTGATGGGGACCATCTCCGTGCTCCGCCAGCTCGACGACGCGGGCATCCCCTTCCTCGCGGTCGTCGGCAACCACGAGTCGACGCGGGGCGGGCAGTGGCTCGACCTCTTCGAGCGCCTCGGCCTCGCCACACGGCTCGGCGACGAGCCCGTCGTCGTGGGCGACACCGCCTTCTACGGGCTCGACCACGTCCCCGTCTCCCGGCGCGACGACCTCGACTACGCGTTCTCCGACCACGACGCTGAGTACGCGGCGCTCGTCGCGCACGGCCTCTTCGAGCCGTTCGGCTACGCGGATTGGGACACCGAGACCGTGCTGACCGAGAGCGACGTCGAGTTCGACGCCATGCTGCTCGGCGACAACCACACGCCGGACACCGCGCGGGTCGCGGACACCTGGGTCACGTATCCGGGGTCGACCGAGCGCGCGAGCGCGAGCGAGCGGGAGGGGCGCGGCTACAACCTCGTCGTCTTCGACGCCGACGCGGCCGGCGGCGACGACCGCGTCGAGATCCGGCGCCGCGCGCTCGACACGCGCCCGTTCGTCTTCGTCTCCGTCGAACTGCGCGGGGGCGAAGGCGAGTCGCGGGTCCGCGAGCGCGTCCGCGAGTTCGACCTCGCGGAGGCGGTCGTCCACGTTGAGATCACCGGCGAGGGCGACCCGGTGACGCCGGCGGCCGTCGAGGAGTTCGCGAACGACGAGGGCGCGCTCCTCGCGCGCGTCACGGACCGGCGGCAGGTCGACGCCGACGGCGAGGTGGACGTGAGCTTCGCCGATCCGGAGGACGCCGTCCGCGACCGCCTCGACCAGCTGTCACTCTCGACCGTCGCGCGCGACGTGGAACGCGCGGTCCGCGAGGACGCCGTCCCCGACGCCAACGTCCGCGAGACGGTGAAACGCAGGGTCGAGGAGCGACTCGACGACGAGGAGGACCTCGGCGCGTTCGAGCCGGTCGATTCGGACGCCGGCGACGGCGGAAGCGGCGGCGCGGTCGACGGGGACGGCGACGAATCGAGCGCCACCAAGCCAGATTCTGACGAATCGGGCGACGACGAAGCCGACGGCGACGAATCGAGCGCCGCCAAGGCAGATTCCGACGAACCGGGCGACGACGAAGCCGACGGCGACGAATCAGACGCCGATGGATCGGGTCCCGATGAACCGGACGCCGAGTCCGACCCCGCGGAAACAGCGGAGCCCAACCCGGCGTCGACCGACGGGCAGGTCTCCATGGAGGACTACCTGTGAAGTTCGACCGCGTCCGCCTCGCGAACTTCAAGCCGTACGGCGACGCCGACCTGCGGCTGACGGAGGGGGTCACGGTGATCCACGGGCTGAACGGCAGCGGGAAGTCGTCGCTGCTCGAAGCCTGCTTCTTCGCGCTGTACGGGTCGAAGGCGCTCGACGGGACCCTCGAAGACGTGATCACGAACGGCGAGGAGGAGACGGAGGTCGAACTGTGGTTCACCCACGACGGCGTCTCCTACCGGGTCGAGCGACGGCTCAGGTCCTACGACGGCCGGATCGACCACCAGTGTACGCTCGAATCGACCGACGCGAGCGACGTGTCCCGCGACGGCGCCCGGGCGGTCCGCGAGTTCGTCACAGAGCTGCTGCGGATGGACGCCGAGGCGTTCGTCAACTGCGCGTACGTCCGACAGGGGGAGGTGAACAAGCTCATCAACGCCACCCCCCGGGAGCGACAGGACACCATCGACGATCTGCTCCAGCTCGGGAAGCTGGAGGAGTACCGCGAGCGCGCCGGGGACGCGCGCCTCGGCGTCGAGGACGTCCTCGAGAACCGGCGCGGGCGCCTCGACCAGCTCGACGGGCAGGTCGCCGCGAAGGAGGACCGGGGGCTCCACGGGCGGCTCAACGAGCTGGAGGGCGAGCTCGGCGAGGTCGCCGACGAGATCGACCGGTACAAGTCTCAGCGAGAACAGGCGAGGGAGACGCGCGACGCGGCCGCGGAGACGCTGTCGACCCACGCCGAGAAGCGGGAGAAGCTGGAGTCGGTCGAGACCAAGATCGACGAGGTCGAGGCCGCGATCCGCGAGGCGGAGCGCGAGCGCGACGACCACCGCGATGCGGTCCGCGAGACCCGCGAACGGATCGACGAGATCGAGGCCGCAATCGACGACCGGCTCGACGACGCCGACCTCGACGCGGCGAGCGAGGCCGCCGTCGCCGACCGCCGCGCGGAGCTCGACGATCACGAGGAGGCGATCCGGGGGGAACTCGACGACGAGCGGGTGAGCGCAGAGGCGTTCCGCAACCAGGCGACAAACCTCGCCGGGAAGGCGGACGACCGGTCCGAACGCGCCGCGGAGATCGAATCGGAGGCCGACGGCCTCGCCGACGAGGCCAAGGCGGCGACTGACGAGGCGGACGAACGCGAGGCGACGATCGAGGAGCTTCGCGAGGAGGCCGACGCGCTCCGCGAGCGGTTCGCGGCCGCCGACGTCGACGTCGACCGCGACGGCGTCGCCGACGAGCGCGACGCGCTGCGCGACGAGCGGGGCGAGGTCCGAGAGCGGATAGCCGAGCTGTCGGCGGAGCTGAAGAACGCCCGCAAGCGGGTCGAAGAGGCCGAGGAGCTGCTCGCGGCGGGGAGGTGCCCCGAGTGCGGCCAGCCGGTCGAGGACTCCCCGCAAGCCAGCGGGATCGACGAGGACCGCGAGCGGGTGGCGGAGCTCGAGACCGAGCTGGCGGACGCCCGCGAGCGCGAGGGTGACCTCGACGAGCGGATCGCGGAGCTGGACGAGCTCGCGAGCGCGGCGGACCGACTCGACGAGATCGACGAGCGGGTCGAGACCCTCGACGCGCGGGTCGAAGAGAAGCGCGCAGAAGCGGACCGGAAGCGCGAGGCGGCCGAGGAGAAGCGCGAGCGCGCCGCTGATCTCCGCGCGGAGGCCGAGGAGACACGCGAAGTCGCCGCGGAGAAGCGCGAGGAGGCCGAGGCGGCCGCGGAACGCGTCGCGGAACTGGAGTCGTCGCTGTCGGCGATCGACGACGCCCGCGAGGCGGTGACGGCGGTCGAGGAGGACCTGACAGCGATCGCCGACGCAGAAGACGAGATCGAGCGCCGCCGCGAGAAGCGGGAGAACCTCGAAGAGGTGAACGATGAGCGCCGCGATCGGCTCGCCGACAAGCGCGAGCGCCGCGACGAACTCGCGGCCGCGGTCGACGAGGCCGCGGTCGAGACGGCCGAGAAGCGGAAGGAAGACGCCGAGGAGTACCTCGAGAAGGTCGCCGAGGAGCTCGGCACGCTCGACGAGCGGCGCGAGGAGCTACAGAACGCGATCGGCGGGGTGAAAGGCGAGATCCGCGAGTTAGAGGAGCTCCGCGAGGAGCGCGAGGCGCTCGGCGACCGGGTGGCCGCGCTCGAAAGGCTCCACGAGGAGACGAGCGAGCTGGAGTCGATGTACGGCGACTTGCGCGCGGAGCTCCGCCAACGCAACGTCACCGAGCTGGAGCGCACCCTCAACGAGACGTTCGAGCTCGTCTACGGCAACGACGCCTACTCGCACATCGAGCTCGACGGCGAGTACGTCCTCACCGTCTACCAGAAGGACGGCGAGCCGCTTGACCCCGAGCAGCTCTCTGGCGGCGAGCGCGCCCTGTTCAACCTCTCGCTGCGCTGTGCAATCTACCGGCTGCTCTCCGAGGGGATCGAGGGCGCGGCGCCGACGCCGCCGCTCATCCTCGACGAGCCGACGGTGTTCCTCGACTCCGGGCACGTCTCCCGGCTCGTGCGACTCGTCGAGGAGATGCGCGGATTCGGCGTACGCCAGATCGTCATCGTGAGCCACGACGACGAACTCGTCGGCGCGGCCGACGAACTGGTCACCGTCGAGAAGGACCCGCGTTCGAACCGCTCGACCGTCCGCCGGGAGGACGCGGCGGACCTCGACGTCGCCTCGCTCGCGGACGATTGAGCCACCGCTGCGCCGCTCTTTTTTATAAGTATCCGACGGCGGCGACAGCCCGACCTTCCGCGTCGGCGCGTGCCTGCGAGCGGCAGACCCAAGAG
>JBNJEE010000190.1:0-3793 GCA_051745525.1 Methanobacteriota archaeon
TCGGGAACCAGGTGGCCGAGGAGGAGCTCTTGCCGCCGGCAATGCCCGTTAAACCGGAGATCTTTGCGACCCGCGGGCCGTCCGCGACGCCGGCGGCTGGGAGTCGCTCGGCACGCTCGACTCGTACCTCGACCCCCTCGACGGCGAGGCGCTCGCGGCCGCCATCGCCGGCGACGAGGGGGCCGGCGACGCGTCGGCGGAGCGGACCGTGACGACCGTCCTCCCGGGGTTCGAGGCGCTCGCGGACCCGGGATCGGCGGCACCCGCGGCGGCCGTCGCCGCGGGCCTGGTCGAGGCCGACCGCTGGGCCGAGGCGTGGGTGGTCCGCCGGGCGGTCGGCGGCGAGCGGGCGGCCGTGACCGCGGCGGCGGGCGTCGCTCGGGAGACCCTCGCGGACCGCGGCGTGACTTCCGGCGGGCCGTGGCTGGACGCGATACCGGAGGGCGCGTCGGCCGCGACCGACGGTCGACAGGAGACCGAGGGTCGGCCCGCGGTCGCGGTCCCAGCGGCCTACGAGGGCGCGGTCCACGGCGCGCTCTGCGTCGTCGCGGCCGACGACGACCCGGCCGACGAGCCCGAGCGCCGGGCGCTCGCCGCGCTCGGGGGGTGTCTCGGGCGGGCGATCACTGCCGACCGGTGGCGAGAGCTGCTCCACTCCGACGCGGTCACCGAGGTCGAGTTCCACACGACTGATGACACCGCGTTCCTCGCCCGGGCGAGCGATCGGCTGGACTGCCGGATCGAGCTGGCCTCGACCGTCGACGTCGACGACGACGTCTCTCGGGCGTACCTCTCCGTCGACGGGGGGCGGCCGCAGGACGTCGCGACGGTCGTCGAGGCGGCGGCGGGGGTCTCCGACTTCCGGGTGATAGAGACCCGCGAGGACGGCTGTTCGGCCTCGGTGCGCCTCGCGGACGGATCGCTCGTCAGGGCGCTCATTGACCACGGCGCGACGGTGCGCGACGCGTCGGCCGTCGACGGTCGGGTCCGCGTCGTCGCGGACTTCCCCGAGGGGACGAACGTCCGTCCCGTCGCGGACGGGCTCCGCGACCGGTTCGCGGACGTCAGGCTCGCGAGCAAGGAGTCGGTCGCGCGCTCGCCGCGCGCGGAGTCCTCGCTCCGGGACGGAATCGCCGACCGGTTCACCGACCGCCAGTGGGCCGCGCTGTCGGCGGCGTATCACGGCGGCTACTTCGACTGGCCGCGCGGGAGTACGGCCGAAGAGGTGGCCGACGCGATGGACGTCTCATCGCCCACGTTCCACAATCACCTCCGGAAGGCACAGCGCGCCCTCCTCGACGGAGTCTTCGAGGACGACGCGGAGCGACCGGGTCGAGCGGACGACGAGCGAGCGGCTCCGTCCGGGGGGTAATCCCACGGTCGGCTCGACCGGCAGGTACTCCGACCGCTCGCGCGTCCCGCAGCGCGGCGCTCGCCGCTCGAGCCGGCAGAGTCTATCACGATTTTCCGTATTTAGCGTCAGCGTTTATATGCCGAGATCGGTTGGATACGAGCGTACCATGACAGAGGGAGACGGCCAACTGGAAGCGAGACTGGCGGAACAGGAAGTATTCGAGCCGTCGGAGTCGTTCGTCGAGCAGGCGAACGTCTCCGACCCAGAGATATACGAGGAGTTCGACGAGAACTGGCCCGAGTGCTGGGAGACGGCCGCCGACCTGCTGGAGTGGGAAACCGACTACGACCAGGTGCTCGACGACAGCAACCCGCCCTTCTACGAGTGGTTCACGGGTGGCGAGTTGAACGCGTCGGCGAACTGCCTCGACCGACACCTCGACGACCGCGGCGACGAGGTCGCGATCGAGTGGGTCGGTGAGCCGGTCGACGAGGACGACCGCTCGTACACCTACGAAGAGCTCCACCGCGAGGTGAACGAGTTCGCTGCCGCTCTCCGGGAGCAGGGCGTCGAGGAGGACGACGTCGTCACGATGTACATGCCGATGATCCCGGAGCTGCCGATCGCGATGCTGGCCTGCGCCCGTATCGGCGCGCCGCACAGCGTCGTGTTCGCCGGGTTCTCGGCCGACGCGCTCGCGACGCGGATGAACTCCGCGGACTCCGAGTACCTCGTCACCTGCGACGGCTACTACCGCCGCGGCGACCCGCTCGACCACCTCGACAAGGCGAACGAGGGGCTCGCGGGCGTCGACCACGACACGACCACGGTGGTCGTCGACCGCCTCGGACCGAACGGCGACGACTTCGGTCACGACCTCGGCGAGGACCAGGTCGACTACGGCGATCTGGTGGCGGAACACGAGGGCGCCGAAGTCGCCCCGGTCACCCGCGACGCCGAGGACATGCTGTTCCTGATGTACACCTCGGGGACGACGGGGAAGCCGAAGGGGGTGAAACACACGACCGGTGGCTACCTCTCGTGGGTGTCGTGGACCTCGCAGTCCGTCCTCGATATCAAGCCGGATGACACGTACTTCTGTTCGGCCGACATCGGCTGGATCACGGGGCACTCCTACATCGTCTACGGACCGCTCTCGCTCGGAACGACGACGATGATGTACGAGGGGACGCCCGACCACCCCGAGCAGGACCGGCTCTGGGAGATCGTCGAGGAGTACGAGGCGACCCAGCTGTACACCGCTCCGACGGCGATCCGCGCGTTCATGAAGTGGGGCGCGGAGTACCCCGACCGCCACGACCTCTCCTCGCTGCGCCTGCTCGGCACGGTCGGCGAGCCGATCAACCCGCGCGCGTGGAAGTGGTACTACCAGCACATCGGAAACGAGGAGTGCCCGATCGTGGACACGTGGTGGCAGACCGAGACGGGCGGGATGCTGGTGACGACGCTGCCCGGCGTCAAGGACATGAAACCCGGCGCCGCGGGGCCGCCCCTGCCGGGCCTTGACATCCAGATCCTCGACACGCTCGGCGACGAGGTAGAGCCCGGGAAGGCCGGCTACCTCACGGTACAGAAACCGTGGCCCGGCATGCTCCGGACGCTGTACAACAACGACGAGCGCTACATCGACGAGTATTGGGCGGAGTACTCCGACACCGACAGCGACGACCCCGACGACTGGGTGTACTTCCCGGAGGACGGGGCCAAGATCGACGAGGACGGCTACATCACCGTTCTCGGTCGCGTCGACGACGTACTCAACGTCTCGGGCCACCGGCTCGGGACGATGGAGATCGAGTCGGCGATCGTCGGCGTTGAGGGCGTCGCCGAAGCGGCGGTCGTGGGCGGGAACCACGACATCAAAGGCGAGGCCGTCTACGCGTACGTGACGACCGAAGACGGCTACGAGGGCACCGACGAGCTCCGCGACGCGATCGTGGCGGGCGTCGAGGATGCCATCGGCCCGATCGCCCGGCCGGAGCAGGTCGTGTTCACGCCCGACCTGCCGAAGACCCGGTCCGGGAAGATCATGCGGCGCCTGCTGGAGAATATCGCTGACGGCAAGGAGCTCGGGAACACGAGCACGCTTCGGAACCCCGAGATCGTCGAGGAGATCCAACAGAAGGCCGACGCCGAGTAGCGCTCGGCGAACCGTTTTCAATCGGTTTCACTCAAGACCACGACGGATTACACGACGATAATCATCACGAAAAAACCATACAAACGAACTCACAACACACGCCAAAACATGACAGAGAATACCTCACGCGAACGAGACGACGCGGTCACCGACGGGGGTCGCGCAACAGACGACGCGGCCACCGACGGCGGCGTCGCCTCGACCGGTGCCGCACAGACGCATAACAACACCGACTACCTCGGCGCGGAGGTGAACATCCTCAATCCGAGCACGCCGTA
>JBNJEE010000191.1:0-3761 GCA_051745525.1 Methanobacteriota archaeon
GGCGTGAGCGAGACGCCGGGCATCTGCTCGCCGTCGCGCAGGGTGGTGTCTAAGAGCTGTACCTCGTCGAGTGTGGTGAGTGGTGTTCGGGTCAAAAGGGGGTCCGTCGGCTCGTCAGTGGGTTCTGGGCCGGTGCCGCCGCGGGGCGGTCGTGCCCCGGAGTCGCTATCGCCGGAGAATTTCGCAGCCAGCCGCCGCGAGGCGACTTCCTCTATCCTCCGAACGATCACGAGTCTCTCGTGTCATTCGTATCCGTGCCGACGACTCACACACGGATAAGTGGTGTGATCGTGACAGCTTTGACGGCGGCGTGAGACGACCCCCCATGCGGACCGTCGCTATCGACGACGTCGACGTCGTCACGAACCCGATGGGCGTCCACGACCTCCGGAAACCCGTCTCGCGGGCGCTCGGTACCGAGCACGTCGCGATGAACTACTTCGAACTCGCACCCGGCGACGCCTTCGCCGGCGGACTCCACGCGCACGGCGACCAGGAGGAGATCTTCTACGTCATCTCGGGCACCGCTACCTTCGAGGTCGGCCGCGAGCGCGAGCGCGTCGACGTCGGCGCGGGTGAGTTGATCCGCTTCGAACCGGGCGAGTTCCAGTCCGGGTTCGTGCGCGAGGACGCCGACGAGTCGGTCGTCGGGTGGGCGTTCGGCGCCCCGGGCGCCAGCCACGACTGGGACCAGATCGAGTCGCTGATCGAGTGTCGCGAGTGCGGCGAGGAGCACCCGCACGCGACCGAGTTGACCGACGAGGGGCGGTTCGAGTTCACGTGCACGGAGTGCGGCACGTCGTTCTCGCCGTAGGGAGCGCTAGCCGAGCAGCGACCGGAACGACCGCCGACCGACCCCGCACCGCTCGCGGTAGTCGCAGGCGGCACACCGGTTGTCGTCGACGCGCGACGGCGGGCCGTCGATCGCGCGGGCGGCACGGAGGCTGCGGCGATAGGCGGCCTTCCGCCGGGTCGTGAGCCGGACCTCGCGGATCGCGCCGACGCTCGGGTACTCGACGAGCGCGCGCGGGACCTCCCGTTCGCGCTCCCACGCGACCGCCTTCGCGACGGCGACCGCCCTGACCGACTGCGGCTCCCAGACGCCGTTCTCGGGCGGTTCCCCCGGCGAGACGACGGTGGGGACGGGCGTGTCGGCGGGGTGTCCGTCGCCGGCCGAGTCGGACCCGCCGCGATCGCCCGCGAGCACCTTGTGTACCGCCCCGTGGCAGTCTTTTCCCGAGACGAACGCGCGCTCGCGCTCGGGGTCGACCAGCCGGTCGTAGTCGTCGCGCTCGCGGAGCCGCGCGAGGTTCCGGCGGTACGCGGCCGGTGAACGGCGGATCGGGAGCCGACGAAGGGTGCGGTCCGGCGCGTCGGCGAGCGCGGAATAGCGGAAGGCGAGGTCGATGCGAGCGCGCGCATCGTCCGGGACGCTCCGGTCGTCGTCGCGGCGGGCGTAGTACAGCTGTCGCGGGCAGTACGCGGCGCGAGCCACGTCGCTGAAGGGGGTCACGGAGGCGTCTGGCGGCGGTTCGATTGATAAGGGTCGGGGAGCGGGAGCGCTCGTGAGGCGACCGGGCGTTCGGTGATCGGTCACCGATCAGCTCGCGGATCGGCCGCTCACCGCAGTCGATCGGCCACGATCCGGCGGAGCCGGTCGACGACCCCGCCGTCGTCTCGCGAACGCCCCGGCTCTGCGAGTTCCCAGCCGGCTTTCTCGGCCGCCTCGCGGACGGTGCGGAACTCGAATCCGACGTGGGTCGCGAGCCGCCGGTCCGACGACGTCGTCCCGACGAACACGTGTCTCGGGGTGTCGGCCTCGGCGTAAATGTCGCCGAGAGTCCCCCACTTGTCCCAACTTCGGAGCGCGTAGTCGTTCTCGACGCCGCGCTCGCGGGCGAACGCCGCGACGGCGTCCGCCTCGTTGGCGACGACGCCGACGTAGCGGCTCCACTCGCGGGCGTCCGCGAAGACCGCGACCGGATCGGCGAGCCGCCGCGCCGCGCTCAGCGAGAAGACGAGCGTCACCTCGCCGGTCCGATCGGCGGCCCGGTCGGCGTCGACGTCGAGGGTCATCGCGTTGGAACGGTGTTCGGTCGCGACCGACTTATAAATCGTTGGTGTCGGCGTCGGTGGCGTCGTTGGTGGCGTCGGTGGCGTCGATGACGCTGATGACGCGGTAACCATCGCTACGAACTTCGCCGATCATTTATAAGCCGTTGCCGACGTGAGAAACCCCTCCACCGTCCCGATCCGCACGGCACCGCACCTCACGCCTCCCCAGCCTCGTCGCTGGCGCCCTCGGGCGCCAGCGACTCCCTCGCACGCGCTCCTCCCGGGCCGACGGCCCGCTCGGTGGCGCGCGTCACCGCACTTATAAAGATAATTCGTAAAACGCTTTATAAGCCCGACCTCGACGGCGGCGCCGGGATCGCCGCCGCGGTCGACGCGGTCGGAGCGGGACTGCGCCGTTTATACGACGGGCGTCCGTTCGGTCGGTATCATGGACTTCGAGGCCACGTTCGGCACAGACGCGCCGGTGATCGGCATGGTTCACCTCCCGCCGCTGCCCGGCGCACCGAAGGCGCCCGCGGACGGCGAGGCGGCAATGGCGGCGGTGCTCGAACGGGCCGCGAGCGACGCCCGTGCGCTCGACCGCGGCGGCGTCGACGGGATCATGCTGGAGAACTTCGGCGACGCTCCCTTTTACCCCGACGACGTGCCGAAGTCGGTCGTCGCGGGAGTCACGCGTGGCGCAACCGCGGTCGCCGCCGAAACGGACCTCCCGCTTGGGATCAACGTGCTCCGCAACGACGCCGAGGCCGCGATTTCGGTCGCCACCGCGGTCGGCGCCGACTACGTCCGCGTGAACGTTCACACCGGCGCGCGCGTCACGGACCAGGGGATAGTCGAAGGGAAGGCGCACGAGACGCTCCGCCTGCGCGAGCGACTCGGCGTCGATGTCGGGCTGTTCGCCGACACCGACGTGAAACACTCCGCGCCGCTCACGGCGGCGGGGTACACCGCCGAATCGTTCGCCGACACCGCCGAGCGCGGCCTCGCGGACGCCGTGATCGCCTCCGGCCGCGGGACGGGCGAGGCGATGGACGACGACGCCCTCGACGCGGTCGTCGCCGAGCGCGAGTCGCACGGACTCGACACGCCCGTCCTCGTCGGGAGCGGCGTCCGCGCCGACACGATCGGCGACGTGCTGACCGTCGCCGACGGCGCCATTGTCGGCACGGCGCTCAAACGGGGCGGCGAGACGACGGCACCGGTCGACTCGGAACGCGTCGCCGAGCTGGTGGCGCGCGCCGACGAGGTCCGGTAACTCCAGACGAGATCAGTCGCCGGCGTCCTCGTCTGCGCCCTCCACACCCTCCACGCCCTCGCTCCGCTCCGCGAGGAACGCGTCGACCGCCTCGCGGTCCGGCAGTCCCGGCTGCGTGAACCGCGCCGTGCAGTTGATCGCGGCGGCCGCGGCCGCGAACCGGACGCCGGCCGCGATTCCCGCGTCACGCTCCGACGCCCCGGCGAGCCACCGGTCTATCAGCCCCGCGACGAACGCGTCGCCGGCCCCCGTCGCGTCCACCACGTCGACGTCGAACGCCTCGAACTCGGACCGGTCCCCGCCGGCGACGACGGTCACCTCGTCGGCGCCGTGAGTGAGGACCGCGCGGGGCCAGCCGTCCTCCGGGCCGCCCACCGATCTACCCTTCGAGCCGCGGCGATCCGCCTGCGCCGCGGCGATCCGGGCAACC
>JBNJEE010000192.1:0-3736 GCA_051745525.1 Methanobacteriota archaeon
CACCCGCGAGGAGGTCATCGACCGCTTCGAGGAGTACGAGGCGACGATCGCACCGATCTACAACGTCGCGGACATCCTCGACGACGAGCATTACCAGGCGCGCGACGCGGTCGTGGAGGTCCCGGACGACCAGCTCGGCGCCGGCGCGGTCCAGAACACCGTGCCGCGCTTCTCGGAGACGCCGGGAGAGATATCGCATCTCGGCCCGCGGCTCGGCGCGCACAACGAGGAGGTGTACGGCGAGCGCCTGTCGTACGACGATGCGACGCTCGCGGAGCTCGACTCGGAGGGCGTGATATGATCGAGTACCCCTCGGACGTGACGCTCGTCGAGATGCTCCCGCGCGACGGGTTCCAGCGGCTCGACGAGTTCGTCCCGACCGACGAGAAGGTCGAGATCATCGACGCCCTCTCCGAGACCGGAGTCGACGAGATCGAGATCACCTCCTTCACTCATCCGAAGGCGGTCCCGACGCTGCGGGACGCGGACGAGGTCGCGGCGCGTATCGAGCGGCACGACGACGTGACGTACCGCGCGCTGGTGCCGAACGCGGTCGGCATGGAGCGGGCGATAGACGCCGGCGTCGACAAGGTCAACGCCTTGGTCACCGTGAGCGAGACGTACAGCGAGCACAACCAGAACATGACGGTCGAGGAGATCCTCGACGGGATCGAGGAGATCGTCGAGATGGCCGAGGGGACGGGCATCGAGGTCGAGGCTGGGATGGGCACGAGCTTCTACTGCCCGTACGAGGGGCGGATTCCGATGGAGGACACGCTGGCGGTCGTCGACCGTGTCGTCGACGCCGGCGTCGACGAGGTGACGCTCGCGACGACGATGGGACTCGCCGACCCGGTCGAGATCGAGGAGATGTACACGGCGGTCTTCGACCGCCACCCCGGACTGGACGCGGGGCTGCACCTCCACGACACGAACGGGATGAGCCTCGCGAACACCCTCGTGGCGATGCAGTGCGGCGTCGACCGGTTCGACGCGTCTCACTGCGGGCTCGGCGGCGGCGTCGTCCTGCCGGACGGGCTCGCCGGCGTCGGGAACACCCCGACGGAGGACCTCGTCCAGCTGCTGAGTAGAATGGGGCTCGGAACGAATGCGGACTTCGAGCGCGTCGAGTCGGTCGCTCACGAGGTCGCCGACCGCCTCGGCCTGGGGGCGACGAGCCACGTCCTGATGGGCGGGACCGTCGACCGCGTGTTAGCGACCGTCGCGGAGGACAACTCATGACCGGAAAAACGATATCGGAAAA
Source organism: Methanobacteriota archaeon (assembly GCA_051745525.1). Taxonomy (GTDB): domain Archaea; phylum Halobacteriota; class Halobacteria; order Halobacteriales; family Haloferacaceae; genus Halorubrum. The sequence continues at coordinate 1,265 of JBNJEE010000192.1, forward strand.
GCTGCTGTCGGAGAAATCGGGACGGGACGTACGGGCCGGCGACTACGTGGAGGCCGAGGTGGACGTGATGATGACCCACGACGTGACGGGACCGCTGACGTTCGAGGTCTTCGAGGACGTGACGGGCGACGACCCGAAACTCGTTGACCCGGACAACACCGTCATCACCATCGACCACCACGCGCCGGCCGACGGCGTCAAGGCCGCGAACAACCACAACATCGTCCGGGAGTTCGCGGACGAGTACGGCGCCCAGCAGTACGACGTCGGCGACGGCATCTGCCACCAGGTGCTCGTCGAGGAGGGGTTCGTCTCTCCCGGTGACCTGGTGATCGGCGCGGACTCGCACTCGACCACCTTCGGCGGCGTCGGCGGCTTCGGTACCGGCGTCGGCTCCACCGACCTCGGAACGACGCTCGCGACCGGAGAGCTGTGGTTCCGGGTGCCGGAGACGCTCCGGTTCGAGGTCGAGGGCGACCTCCCCGACGGGGTGTACGCGAAGGACCTCATCTTGAAGTTCATCGGTGACGTGGGGTTCGACGGCTGCACGTACAAGACCGCCGAGTACGGCGGCTCGGCGGTCGAGGCGCTGCCGATTCACGAGCGGCTCGTCCTCTCGAACATGGCGATCGAGATGGGCGGGAAGGCCGGCATCGTCGCGCCCGACGAGCGGACCGTCGACTTCCTCGAAGCGCAGACCGGGGAGCGCCCCGAGATACCGGCGTACACGCAACCGGACGACGACGCCGACTACGAGGCGGTCCACACCTACCAGGCCGAATCGCTTTCGCCGCAGGTGTCGACGCCGTCGAACCCGGAGAACGCGGTCGCCGTCGACGAGGTCGTCGGCACGGAGATCGACCAGCTGTTCGTCGGCACGTGTACGAACGGGCGGTACGAGGACATCCGGATCGTCGCGGACATCATCGAGGGCGAGCGGCTCGCCCTGGACACGCGGATGGTCGTCGTCCCGGCCTCGCGGTCGGTGTACAAACAGATGATGGACACCGGCGTCATGGAGACGTTCGTCGACGCGGGCGCGATCGTCCAGAGCGCCGGCTGCGGTTCCTGCTTCGGGACCCATCAAGGCGTGCTCGGCGACGGCGACGTCTGTCTCGCCACGGCGAACCGCAACTTCCCGGGTCGGGAGGGATCGATGACGAGTGAGGTGTACCTCGCCAGCCCCGCCACGGTGGGTGCGTCGGCGCTGTACGGCGAGATCACCGACCCGCGGGAGGTCGAGCTGACCCGCTACGACGACTACGTCCTCGAGGGGGTGGGCGCGTGAGCGACGCCGACGCGGGCCGCGACATCGACACGACCGAGCCCGGTCGGGCGTGGACGTTCGGCGACGACATCGACACCGACCAGATCATTCCGTCGCGGTTCCTCGTCTCCAGCGATCCGGCGGAGCTCGGCGAGCACGCGTTCAACGATCTCCGCCCGGAGTTCGCCCCGAACGTCGCGGACGGCGACTTCGTCGTGGGCGGGCACAACTTCGGGAGCGGTTCCTCCCGCGAGCACGCCCCGCTCTCGCTTCTGGGCGCGGGGATCGACGGGATCGTCGCGCAGTCGTTCGCCCGGATCTTCTTCCGGAACGGGATCAACCTCGGGCTTCCCGTGTTGATCTGCCCGGACGCCGATCGGATCGACGACGGCGACGCGATCAGCCTCCGGCTCGACGAGGGTGCCGTCGTCAACCACACCGCCGACGAGCGGTACGACGCGGACCCGCTGCCGGAGTTCCTGCAGACGCTCGTCGACCGCGGCGGGCTCAAGCCGTACACGCGAGCGAAGCTCGGCACCGAGTGAACGGGTGGAGAACGCGAGACGTGACTGTCGCCGCCGGTCGCGCTCCGTTCCCGCGATACTCGGATCGAATCCGCGCTGCGATGGCTCTTCTATTTAAATAGCTGACAAGTGAACGATTCACTCGATGCGTTCTCGAGAGGGCGGTGGGCCGTACCGATTCTGCAATACCTTCGCGCCGACGGAAATTATATCACTTTTAAATACTATTCAAAATTATGCTATGTAGCGCGATCTTGTGGAGGCGAACAGTGATCTCCAACTCGGATTCGGATCGCTCATCGAAATATCGCACGACTGATCTACTGTGTCACATCCGTAATTATCTTTCTTAACCATCTTTCTTAATCGCATTTAAATACACAAATTAACAAAAACACGATTTTAGCTGTTCTTCTCTGACGTATCTTGCGGCGATCTCCGCCGGGTCAAAATGTGGCGCCTGCCGAATTTTCGCAATGTCTGTCACACTACTTGCGGACTATTAACAATATTTAAACAGACAGTATCTTCTATTTATCATATTTATTAACTACTGAGATGGAACCACTATCGACAGCACCGCGGCTTCGAATCTTCGCTGGCCACCGGAACCGACACCCGAACGGCCCCGCTCTCAGCGGTCGGCGCCGAGGTGGTTCACGTCACCGTCCCGTCGGTCGA
>JBNJEE010000193.1:0-3731 GCA_051745525.1 Methanobacteriota archaeon
CGGCGGTACACGTCGTAGCGCCACGGCGAGAACTCGTCGCCCGGCGAGAGGTTCTTGTACAGCGGGACGCTGACGCGCTCCGAGGGGCTCGCGTGCGGGCCCTTGCACTCGGCGCCTTTCCGTTCGAGCGTCTCCTTGAGTTCCTGGACGGTCTCGACGAGCACGTCGCGGTCGCCGGACGCGAAGTCGAGCTTCGTGACGAAGGTCATGGCTGGGGTCGTGCGCCAATGGCCGCCCGAGCGGTAAAAACGCATCTACCCGTGCTCGGCGCGCGACCCCGCCGCGAATCCCGTCCGGAAACCGGTCGACGCCGCCGAGTCGCTCGTCTCCGTTCGGGAGTCCGACACGCTCTTTACGGGTGATCGCTTACCTGCGGCCAATGACGGTCGAAGCGACCAGTGCCGGAGCCATCCTCTTCCGCGACACCCGCGGCGAACGGGAGTACCTGCTCCTGAAGAGCCGACCGGGGGACTGGGAGTTCCCCAAAGGCGGGGTCGAGGGGGACGAGGAGCTCCAGCAGACGGCGATACGAGAAGTCGGCGAGGAGGCCGGGATCGAAGATTTCCGGCTGATCGACGGGTTCCGCAGGGAGTACGACTACGTGTTCGAGGCGAACGGGAAGACCATCCACAAGACGGTCCACCTCTTCATCGCCCGCTCGTTCGAGGCGAGTGCCGAGCTCTCGAAGGAACACCGCGACCTCCAGTGGCGCGACTACGACCAGGCGCTCAACACGATCACCCAAGAAGGTCCGCGCGAGATCTTAGAGGACGCCCACGACTACCTCGACGAGCGGAAAGACGACGAGAGCGGAAAGTACGTCTAACCCGGACGCGGGGTCGGCCAGCGGACGGCGGCGGCCCGGCCCCCGAGCGGTCCGTTTTTGTCCGCCCCGCCCGAGGGTCTGACCAGTGACGCCCGACGCCGAGTTCGGCTACGAGCTTCTGGTCTGCCGGTACGCCGAGCTGGCCTGGCACCCGAGCGAGGAGCCCCGTCCCGCGCTGGTCGCCCGCCAGCTCGGCACCAAGGAGCGCCGCTGGGACACGGTCGTGATCGAGGTCGACCCGGCGGCGTTCAAACGGCGGCGCGCGTTCGGCGACCGAACCATCGGCTCCGACCTCCTCCACGTCGTCCGGGGCGCACCCGCCGAGTGGGCGTTCTACCGCGACGCGCTGCCACACCCCGGCTACCCCTGGCGCTACGTTCGGCAGGCGGTCCACCGCGCGGCGGGCCGGGACCTGATCGAGAAGCGCCGCGACGGCAACCGGATCCAGATCCGCCGGAAGCGGCCGTACCCTGACTGGGTCGAGCGGATCGTCGCGGTCGAGAACAAGCCGGACTTAGACCGCTCGGCGGCCGATCGGCTCGCCGACCAGCTCGACCACGACATCGAGACCGCGCTCGCCGACGAGGCGTGGCTCGCGACCGAGACGACCGGCGAGCGCGTCGAGCCGGCCCTCCTCCGCGAGATGCCCGTCGAGGCCGGCATCCTCGCGACCGACTTCTCTGCGGGCGTCGACGCCGACGCGGCCGACGTGGCGTGGCACCCGAGCGACCTCTCGCCCGGCGAGGGCGAGCCCCGAGACCCTGAGACCGAGACGCTGCGGCTGGAGATCGCCGAGCGCGCCTACGGGAAGGGGTGGCGCTCGTTTCACGACACGATGCGCCCCGACTGCCGGCACTTCGAGCTCCACCGCGAGGGACGCGCGCTCGTCCCGCACTGCGCGGCGAAGGGCAAACTCCCCACCGCCCGGGAGTGTTCCGGGTCCTGTCCCGAGTTCTCGCCCGAACCCCCACAGTGGCGCACGAAGGGGTGGCCGATCGAGGGCGGGCCAGGGAAGGGGTTCAAACGGCTACTTCGGAGACGGCGGGAGCGCGAGCGGGACCGGGTCACCCCCGCCGTCGACTGACTGGAAACGCTTGTGTGGGTGGCGCCGCGACGGGGCCCCGTGAAGATTCCGAGGCCCTCCCCCTCCGAGTACGCCGTTCGAACCGCGATCGTCGTCGCGACCCTTGCGGTCCTCCAGTACACCGGGACGTTCGTCGACGGGCCGCCGGGGATCGACCCCGCGCACCTCGCTGTCGTCGCCGTGCTGTTCCCAACCTTCTCCTACCTGCTCGCCGTCCTCGCCGCGAACGTGGACCGGATTCCGGAGTGAACACCGGCCGTGGTGGCCGTTCGAGCTCCGGACAGCTGGCCCCCAGTCGACGCGGCCGGACTCGCGCACGTCCGGCCGCGCCGTCCGCCCTACGCCAGCGCGGCCGCCAGCCTACGCCAGCGCGGCCGCCAGCTTCTCGATCGGGTGTGCCGGCTCCGGCACCTCGCCGGGGCCCTCCTCCAGCTGCGTCCGGCAGGAGGTGCCGGGCGCGACGAGGGCATCGCCGTCGCTGGCGTCGACCTGCTCGAACAGGTTCTCGCCGATGGCCTTGCTCATCGAGTAGTGTTCGGCCTCGTAGCCGAACGAGCCGGCCATCCCGCAACAGGAGGAGTCGAGGGGGTCGACGCCGTAGCCCGCGCGGCGGAGAACGCCCACCGCGTGGTGGTCTTTCTTCGTCGCCTTCTGGTGGCAGTGGCCGTGGTAGGTGAGCGACTCGGTCGGCGCGTCGAACGCGAGGGTCTCGTCGAGACGGTGGGCGTCGACGTACTCCATGACGCCGTAGGCGTTCGCCGAGACGGCTTCCACGTCGGCGTCCGGCACGTCGCTGGCGTCGCCGTCGAGCAGGTCGTGGTAGTCGGACTGGAGCATCACGGCGTCCGAGGGCTCGACGACGACCACGTCCCAGCCGTCGCGGACGTCGGGGGCGAGCGTCTCCACGGCGTCTCTCGCCGTGGCGCGCGACACGTCGAGCATCCCCTTCGAGTGGGGCGGGCGCCCGCTACCGTCGACGTCCGGGATCCGCACGTGGCAGTCCGCGGCCTCTAACACGCGCACTGCGGCCTTCCCCGCACCGGGGTTCGTGTAGGTCGTGTACACGTCGGGGAAAAGCAGGACGTCGCGGGCGGCCTCCTCGCGCGGGACGCCGGCGCCGCCGCGCGCTTCGAACCAGTCGACGAGCGTCTCCGAGCGGAACGTCGGGAGGTCCCGCTCTTTCGCGATCCCAAGCGCCTTCTCCGCGATGAGGCCGCTCCCCGGGACCTTGTTCGGGAGGTTCGAGAGCGGCGCGAACTTCGAGGCGAGCGGCGCCAGCGACTCGAAGTGACCGAGCAGCCGCGTCCGGAGGTCGACCCCGTGTTCCTCGTGGTGGGCGTGTTCGACCTCCGCCTTCAGCTTCGCCATGTCGACACCGCTCGGGCAGTCCACCTTACACCCCTTACAGCCGACACAGAGGTCCATCACCTCGGTGACGAACTCGTCGTCGGTCGGGTCGTCGGGCAACTCGCCGGAGATCGCCCCGCGGAGCATGTTCGCCCGGCCGCGGGTCGACTGGATCTCCTCGTCGGCGGCGCGGTAGGTCGGGCACATCACGCCGCCCGTGGTGTCCTGCGGGCCGCGGCAGCCCCCGCAGCCGTGACAGAGTTCGACCATCCCCTGCATCCCGTTGTCGACCGCCCACTCCATCGCGGGGTCGAAGCCGGCGTCGTACTCGTAGTCGGCGTCGAACCGCAGGTGCGCTTGCATGTCGAAGTCGCCACAGACGTTCCCGGGGTTGAGCAGCCAGTCGGGGTCGAACGCGGTCTTGAGGCCGCGGAACGCCTCCCAGAGGTCGTCGCCGTACAGCTTCCGGTTCCA
>JBNJEE010000074.1:0-12687 GCA_051745525.1 Methanobacteriota archaeon
GTCCCGCCCCGCACCGCTCCGCACAGCACCTCACGCCTCCCCATCCTCGTCGCTGGCGGCTGGCGCCGCCAGCGACTCCCTCGCGCGGACTCGCGCCCTACCGGGCGCTCGTCGACACGCGCCACCGCCTCGACGGTTTATAAATGAATGTGGGAAGTAGTATTGTTCACAATTAGCACAGCACGTATTTATAATCAAACGGCAAGTCCCACCGATATGGTCCTCGGTATCGTCGTTCCGGCCGCTGTCTCGTTCGTGTTCGCCGCGATTGCGGCGTACGTCGGTGCCCTCCGCGCGCTGGAGGTGTACTTCGACCCGAACCAAGACAGCGTCTTCCTCACGGACGACCGCGACCCGCCGCGGCGTCAGTGAGGCGACGGCACCCGCGGCGCGTCGGCCGTCACTCCCCGCCGAGCAGTTCGACGAGCAGCGCGTTCTGCGCGTGCATCCGGTTCTCCGCCTGGTCCCAGACGAGGGCACGGTCGGATTCGAGCACGTCGTCGGTGACCTCCTCGCCGCGGTGCGCGGGCAGGCAGTGCATCACCTTGGCGTCGGTACCGGCGAGCAGGTCGGCGTTCACCTGGAACCCGTCGAAGGCGGCGAGCTTCTCGTCGCGCACGTCCTCCTGCCCCATCGAGATCCACACGTCGGTGTAGACGACGTCGGCGCCCTCTATCGCGGCTTCGGGGTCGGTCGTTGGCTCCACGTCAGCGCCGAACGCCGCGGCGCGGTCGAACACGTCGGAGGCCATTCCGTAGTCGGCAGGGGTGGCGACCTCGACGTCGATCCCGGCCATCGCCGCGCCGACAACGAACGACTGCCCGACGTTGTTGCCGTCGCCGACCCACGCGACGGCCGCGTCCTCGCCGACCGTCTCGCGGATCGTCAGGAGGTCAGCGAGCGTCTGACAGGGGTGCGCCTCGTCGGTGAGCCCGTTGATCACGGGGCAGTCGGCGTACTCGGCGAGGATCTCGACGTCCTCGTGGTCGAAGAGGCGCGCCATCACGCCGTCGACGTACCGGCCGAGGACGCGCGCGGTGTCCTTCAGGGGTTCGCCGTGGCCCAGTTGGATGTCGTCGGGGCCGAGGAACATCGCGTGGCCGCCCAGTCGGGTCATCCCCGTCTCGAAGGAGACGCGGGTGCGCGTCGAGGGCTTCTCGAAGATCATCCCGAGCGTGGCGTCCGCCAGTCGGGGGTCCGTCTCGCCCGCCTTCATCGCGGCGGCGCGGTCGAGCAGGGCGTCCAGTTCGGCTGGCGTCACGTCGTCGATGTCGAGGAAGTCGTCGGTGGCGAGTGGCATCGTTGGGTTGGGAGTGGTGTCGTGTCGTTCGAAAACGGTCGTCCGTCCGGGCTGCGAGGCGGTGCGTTACAGTCGCTTCCGACAGACCTCGATCAGCACGTTCACGGCGCGGTCGAGGTCCGGCAGCGGGAGCCGCTCGTCCGGCGCATGGTCCAAATCGGAGTTCCCGGGGCCGTAGGTGACCATCGGGCAGTCCCACGCGGCCGCGAAGAGGTTCATATCGCTCGTGCCGGTCTTCCGGAGCAGGCGCACGTCGCCGCCGGCAGACCGGATCGCGACGCGGAATGCCCGCGCCAACTCCGTCCGGGGGCTCTCCATCACCGGCGGCATCGGCTCGCCCCAGTGGACCGAGCCGGTAGACAGCTCCGCCTCCGCCAGCTCGTGGATCTCGTCGACCGGGCGCGAGGGCGGGATCCGGAGCTGGACGTCCATCGTCGCCTCCACGGCGAGGCCGTCGTCGCTCAGCCCGCCGTCGACCGAGATGGGCTTGGTCGTCACTTGGTCGAACACGGCGGTCTCGGCGTCGTCGGGCGTGAACGCCGCCTCGACGCCGTGCCACCAGTCGATCGCGTGCTGGATCGCGTTCGGCTCCGGCCGCGAGGAGTGGCCCGACTCGCTCGTGTTCACGTACGTTCCCTCCAGCAGGCCGCGGTACCCGAGGGTGATCCCGGCCCAGCCGGACGGCTCGCCGTTGACCACCGCCTCGGGCGCGTCGCGGTCGTCGATGAGGTGGCGCGCCCCGCCGGAGTCGACCTCCTCCCGGACGACGCCCGCGAACGAGACGCCGGTCTTCACCGCTGCGACCGCCATCGCGACCAGCGGGCCCGTCGCGTCGACCGCCCCGCGCCCCCACAGCACGGGGTCGCCGGGCTCGCCGACGCGGACGTCCGAGGGCTCCGGCAGCTCGCCTTCCGGCGGCGCCGGCCGCACCTCGACCGGGATGTCGCCCGGGACGGTGTCGACGTGGGAGGTGAGGAGGACGGCGTCGTTCGCCGGCGCGCGGACGTTCCCGACCTCGTCTATCCACGCCTCGCGGCCGTTCGCCTCGAAGAAGTCGACGAGGCGCTCGGCGGCCCGCTCCTCCTCGCGCGACGGCGAGGGGATCGAGACCATGTCGTACAGCAGCTTCCGGGCCGCTGTGTCGCAGGCCGCGGGGTAGCCGCCGCCGGCGACGACGTCGGTGCCGCCCTCGGATTCAGGCTCGGTCGCCCGCTCCTTCCCGGCCGCCATCAGCCGATCACCTCGGCTATCGCGTCCACGACGGCATCGGCGTGTTCGCGCTCGATCGTCAGCGGCGGGAGCAGCCGCAACACGGTCCGCCCCGCTGGCAGCGCGAGGATCTGGTGATCGATGGCGAGGTCGCGCAGCAGGCGGTTCGAGCCGCGGCGCACCTCGATTCCGACCATCAGGCCGTCGCCGCGCACGTCGCGGACGTCGTCGCCGAGGCGGTCGCGGAGCTCTCCCCGGAGGTAGCTCCCAATCTCATCGGCGTGCGCCGCCAGCTCCTCGCGCTCGATCACGTCGAGGGTGGCGCCCGCGGCCGCGGAGACGACCGGGCCGCCCGAAAAGGTCGAGCCGTGGTCGCCGCTGTCCTCGGCGATCCAGTCGCGACACAGCGTCGCGCCGATCGGGAGCCCGCTGCCGAGCCCCTTCGCGGTCGTGAGGATGTCGGGGACCACGTCGTGGCGATCGGCGGCCCACATCGAGCCGGTGCGGCCGAGCCCGGTCTGAATCTCGTCTAAGATCAGCGCCGCGCCCGACGTCGCGGTCGCGACGCGGACCGCTTGGAGGTACTCGGTCGAGACGGGGTTGATCCCGCCCTCGCCTTGGAGAGGCTCTAAGATCACGGCGGCTGTGTCCTCGCCGACCGCCTCGTGCATCGCGTCGGCGTCGCCGTACTCGACGAACTCCACGCCGCCCGCGAGCGGGCCGAACCCCTTCTTGTACTTGTCCTTCCACGTCGTCGCGAGGGTTCCCATCGTCCGGCCGTGGAACCCCTGCGTGGTGGCGATTATCTTCTCGCGGCCCGTCGCGTACCGGGCGAACTTCAGCGCGGCCTCGTTCGCCTCTGTCCCGGAGTTACAGAGCCAGACGCTGTCGACGTCGACGGGCGCGACGTCGGCCAACTGCTCGTACAACGCCGTCCGCGCCGCGTGGGGGTACGACGCCTGGACGTACATGAGATCCTCGAGCTGACCCGTCGCGGCGTCGACGACCTCGGGGTGGCAGTGGCCGACGGGCGTACAGGCGTAGCTGGCGCCGAAATCGAGGTACTCGGTGCCGTTCGAGTCGGTGAGGTGGACCCCGTCGCCCGAGGCGATCTCGATCGGCTTCTCCGAGAAGACGAAGCCGCTCACGCGGTCTCACCCCCCGTTTCGGCGTCCGAACCTCCCGCCCCGTCGCCGAGCGCCGACCGCTGGACCGTCGTCCCCTCGCCGTCGAGCGCGGCGACGACCGGGTCGCGGACGTTGGCGTCCGCGATCACGACGCGGCCGGCGCCGCCGTCGAGCGCCTCCGTCGCGGCCATCACCTTCTTGCCCATGAACCCCTCGGCGGCGTCCTCGACCGCCGCCAGCTCGTCGGGCGTCGCGGCCGAATCGATGCGCGTCTCGGGGTTGTCCGGGTCGGCGTACACGCCCGAGACGTCGGTCAGGAGGATGAGGTCGGCGCCGAGCGCGCCCGCGACCGCCGCGGCCGCGCGGTCGGCGTCCGCGTTGACGGGGGTGACCTCGCCGTCGCCCTCGTCGCCCGCCATCGGCGGCGAGACGACCGGGGTGTAGCCGTCGGCGAGGAGCCCGGAGAGGAGGTCGGCGTTCACCGACTCGATTTTCCCCGAGTGGTCGCCGCGGCGGATCTTCCGTTTCCCGTCCTCGACGACGCGGACCGCCGACTTGCGCGGGCCCGAGAGGAGCCCGCCGTCGACGCCGGAGAGGCCGACCGCGTCGACCCCCGCCGAGCGGAACCGCGCCGTCAGCTCGGTGTTGAGCTTGCCCGCCATCGCCATCGAGAACGCCTCCATCGTCTCCGCGTCGGTGAAACGCCCGGTGACGCCGGAGGCGGACTCGACGTACTCCGGTTCGATCCCGAGCCGTTCGAGCGTCTCGTCGACGACCGTCGAGCCGCCGTGGACGACGACGACCGGGCGCCCGTTGGCCGCGAGGTGCGCGACGTCGCCGACCGCGCCGGCCGGGTCGACCGCTTTCGCGCCGCCGATCTTGACGACGACCGGGGGCTCGCCTGCGGACGCGGACTCCGAGCCGCTCATGGCGATCCCACCGGGTGAAGCCCGTCGAACTCGAGGCCGGCGGTCTCGGGCAGCCCGAGCGCGACGTTCGCCGCGTGGACCGCCTGTCCCGCGGAGCCTTTCATCATGTTGTCTATCGCCGAGAAGACGACGACGCGCTTGTTGCCGGGGTCGAGCTCGAAGCCGACCTCGCCGTGGTTCGTGCCGGCGACCGACTTCGGCTCGGGGTAGCGGTAGACGCCGCCCCCGCCGGAGACGATCCGCTCGAACGGCTCGTCGGCGTAGGCGTCGCGGTACGCACCCCACAGGTCCCCCTTCGACACGGGTCCGTCGGGGAAGACGTGGCAGGTCGCGCTCGCGCCGCGCACCATGTCGACCGCGTGGACGGTGAAGGAGACGGAGAGCCCGAGGTACGCCTCGATCTCCGCCTCGTGGCGGTGCCCGGTCGGGGCGTACGGGCGCACGACCCCCGAGCGCTCCGGGTGCGAGGAGGCCGCGCCGCCGCCGGCGCCGCCCTCCGAGGAGCCGACCTTCACGTCGACGACGACCTCGCCCGCGTCGGGACCGAGCGCACCGGCGTCGACCAGCGGCTTCAGGCCGAGGATCGTCGCGGTCGCGTTACAGCCGCCGCCGGCGATCAGGTCGGCGCCGGGGAGGTTCTCGCGGTTGATCTCGGGGAGCGCGTACTCCGCGCGTTCGAGGTACTCCGGCGACTTGTGGCCGTCGTACCACTCGTCGTAGGCGTCGGCCTCGGGGAGCCGGAAGTCGGCCGAGAGGTCGACGACCGTGTCCGCGGCCTCAAAGAACTCGTCGATCCGGCCCATCGAGACGCCGTGGGGAGTCGCCGCGAAGAGGACGTCGACCGACTCGAGGTCGTCGGGGTTCGAAAAGCGCAGGTCGAGCCCGCGCAGGTTCGGGTGCGAGCGCCCCACGGTCATGTTGTCGGCCGACCGCGAGGTGGCCTGAACGACCTCGAAGTTTGGGTGGCCGGCGAGGACCCGCAGCAGCTCGCCGCCGGTGAACCCGGTGCCGCCGACGACGCTCGCGGTGTAGGTGTCGGCAGTCATGCGCTTGCCTCCTCGGCGTTTTCGTCCGCTAGTTCGACCGCTTTCGCCTCCAGCCAGTCGACGACCTTCGCCGGGACGTCGACCTCGGTGGCCGCGTCGAGCGCCTTGAACTCGACGGTGTGGTTCACCTCGTGGACGGTGTACTCGCCCGAGCCGCCGGTCTCGGCGGGGTCCGCTTCCGCCTCGACTCCCACCTCCATCAGGTCGACGCCGAGCATCCCGCCGCCGACCGCGTTGGAGGCCTTCTCGACCAGTTCGACCGCGCGGTCGTCGAGGTCGAACGCCGCCGTCTCGCCGCCTTTCGCGGCGTTCGTGAGCCAGTGGTCGGACGACCGCGTCATCGCCGCGACCGGTTCGCCATCGACCGCCAGGACGCGAATGTCGCGGCCGGGCTTGTCGACGAACTCCTGGACGTAGAACACCTTGTGCTCGTAGTGGCCGAGCGTCTCCTTGTGTTCTAAGATCGCCTCGGCGGCGTTGCGCGAGTCGATCTTCGCCATCAGCCGCCCCCACGAGCCGGTGACCGGCTTGAGGACGCAGGGGTAGCCGAACGAATCGATCGCCTCCATGGCGGCCTCCTTCGTGAACGCGACCTCGGTCGCCGGGGTGGGAATGTCCGCCGCCGCGAGCGCGAGCGAGTTCTTCGCCTTGTCGGCGCAGACGTCGCCCGTTTCTGGCGAGTTCACCATCGGGACGCCGTAGCTGTCGATAAAGCGCGTCGCGTACAGCGACCGGCTCGTCGATAGGCAGCGGTCGACGACGATGTCGAGGTCGCCGACCGCCGCCGTCGTGGACTCCAGCCCGAACCGCTCCTTGCGGACGTCGATCTTCTCGACCTCGTGGCCGCGTTCGCGGAGCTCGTTGAGCAGGAGCTTCTCGTCTTTCCGGATCCGGGAGTAGAGGATCCCTACGTGCATGTCGACCACTCGCGTGTCGCGGCCGTGGCGGTCGTCGCCATTACTCGCCCCAGTCCTCCTCGAGCTCGGGCGCCTCCTCCAAGACGACCGGATCGAGCGAGATGACCTCCAGCTCGGTCCCGGTGACCGGACTGTCGATGATCTCGCCGACCTCGACGTCGGCCGGGATCTCGATTTCCTCGCCCGTGATCGGGTCCTCCGCTGTCAGCGTGTCGGTGTCGCTCGTCATCGTGCCAGTCACTCGTCCTCGAATAGGCATAAATGCTTCGAACTTATAGGATAGTTTACATAAAACAGATCGGCCGCTAACGGGGCCAGTTCGGTAAAATCGAGTCGTATCGAGATCGGATATCAGATCTCGGTAGTAAATGTGTCCCCCTACGGGGACGGTCGTCGGCGTCGGTCGGGTCGGCACCGACCGAGCCGACGGCGGTTCGCCCGGCGCCGGCCGAGCGGGCGACCGCAGCGCGGCCGCGGCTCAGACATAGCGATCGACCTCCGCGGCCAGCGCCTCGCTCGCGGCGGCGAGCGCGTCGCGTTCGGCCGCCAGCGCGGCGTCGTCCGTCTCGATCCCGGCCTCGGCGGCGGCGAGCTCGTCGGCGACCGCGTCGGGGGCCGGCCCCCCGGCGGAGTCGCGGCTCGCGACGCTTTCGGCCGGGTCGAGCGCCGACGCCACGTCCTCGCGGCTCACGTACGCAGAGAGGGGCTCGCCCGTCACCTTTCGCGCGGCCTCGTCAACTTTTGCGGCCGCCGCGTCCGGCGAATCGCCGTCGGAGACGGTCTCGGCGGCGGTCGCGACGATCTCGTGGGCCGTCCGGAAGGGCATCCCGCCCATCGCGAGCAGGTCGGCGACGCCCGTCGCCGTCGAGAACCCCTCGCCCGCCGCGGCCGCGAGCGCGGCCTCGTCCCAGTCGGCGGTCGCGACCGCGCCCGCGGCGACCTCGGTCGCCTCCCGCACGTCGCCGGCGATCTCGAAGACGCTCGCGTGGGCGCGCTGGAGGTCGCGGTTGTAGGCGCGCGGGAGCCCCTTCAGCAGGCTCAGCGTGCCGGTCGCCTCGCCGATCGCGTCGCCCGCGACGCCGCGGGTCAGCTCCAGCGTGTCGGGGTTCTTCTTCTGGGGCATGATCGAGGAGGTCGAGGCGTACGCGTCCGCGAGCTCGACGACCCCCTTGTTCGAGAAGACGATCAGGTCCTCCGCGAGCCCCGACAGCGTCGTCGCGAGCGTCGCGAGCGCGCTGGCCGACTCCGCGAGGAAGTCGCGCGCGGAGGCCGCGTCCATCGAGTTGCGGACCGTCCCGTCGAACCCGAGCAGCTCGGCGGTCCGGTCGCGGTCGACGTCGAACGGCGTCCCCGCGAACGCGGCCGCGCCGAGCGGCGAGCGGTTGACGCGCTCGTACGCGTCGAGCAGCCGGGTGGTGTCGCGCGCGAGCCCGCCCTCGTACGACAGCAGGTAGTGCCCGACCGTCGTCGGCTGCGCCGGCTGGAGGTGGGTGTATCCCGGCATCACCGTCTCCGCGTGCTCGTCCGCGACCTCGGCGAGCGCCTCGCGGGCGGCGACGGTCGCCTCGACCGCCGCCAGCAGGTCCTCGCGCAGGCGGTACCGGATACACGTCGCCACCTCGTCGTTGCGCGAGCGGGCGGTGTGCATCCGACCGCCGTCGGGGCCGACCCGGTCGATGACGGCGGTCTCTATCGCCTCGTGGACGTCCTCGCCGTCCGAGAGTTCGCCGTGGCCGGCGGCCGCCACGTCGTCGAGCGCGACGAGGACCTCGCCCGCGACCTCGCTATCGACGATCCCCTGCTCCGCGAGCATGACCACGTGCGCGCGGTCGACCGCGAGGTCAGCCTCGAAGATGGCGGCGTCGGAAGCGAGGCTCGACAGGAACTCGCGGGCGGGGCCGCCGCTGAAGCGGTCGCGGCGGACGGCGGTGTCGACGCCGCCCGCGCCGCTCGCCTCCGCGTCGGCGTCCGTCGCGGCGTCGGGATCGTCGTCGGTCATTCAGTTCTCGGTCTCTTCGGTTCCGTCCGCTTTTCCGCTCCCGTCCGTCGCGAGTTCCGGCTTGGAGACGCTCGCCTTCACGTCGTTGGCGAGGCGCTCCTGAAGCCCGTGGTACTTCGCGACGCCCGTCGCGTCGGACTGGGCGATACCGGCGACGTCCTCGGTGTTGAACGAGGCCATCTCCTCGGAGTAGACGGCGTACTCGGAGTCGCGCGCGACGACGCGGCAGTCGCCGCCGGAGACCTTCACCGTCGCCGTGCCGGTCACCACGTCCTGCGTCTCGTCGACGAAGGCGTTCAGCGCGTCGACGACGGGCGCGAACACGAGCCCCTCGTAGGCCTTCTCGGACCACTCCTGCTCGATCCCCTTCTTGAAGGAGCGCTCGTTCTTCGTGAGGACGAGGTCCTCGAGCGCCTGGTGGGCCGTGAGCAGGACGGTTGCGGCCGGGTGTTCGTAGTTCTCGCGCACCTTCAGGCCGAGCATGCGGTCCTCCATCACGTCGGTGCGGCCGACGCCGTAGCCGCCGGCGTACTCGTTGAGGTGCTGGATGAGCGGGACCGGGTCCATCGCCTCGCCGTCGACCGCGACCGGGACGCCCTCCTCGAAGGCCACCTCGATGGTGGTCTCGCCCTCGGGCTCGGCGGTCCACTCGTAGATGTCCGCCGGCGGCTCGTAGTCGGGGTTCTCCAACTTGCCGCCCTCGACCGCGCGCGACCAGATGTTCTCGTCGATGGACCAGACGCCGCCGTCGCCGGCCTCGACGGGCAGGTCCTTCTCGGCGGCGTAGTCGATCTCCCACTCGCGGGTGAGGCCGAGCTCGCGCACGGGGGCGATCACTTCGAGGTCGGAGCCTCGCCAGACCGCCTCGAACCGGAGCTGGTCGTTGCCCTTGCCCGTACAGCCGTGGGCGATGGCGTCACAGCCCTGCTCCTCGGCGACGCCGAGGATCGCCTCGGCGATGACCGGGCGCGCGAGGGCGGTGCCGAGCGGGTAGCCCTGATAGCTGGCGTTGGATTTCACCGCGTCGAAACAGAGGTCCGCGAACTCCTCTTTCGCGTCGACGACGTGGAGGTCGAGCCCCAGCGCCTCGGCGGTCTCCTCGGCCTCGTCGAACTCCTCTGTGGGCTGGCCGACGTCGACGTTGACGCCGATGACCTCGTCGTAGCCGTACTCCTCTTTCAGTAGCGGTACGCAGACCGTGGTGTCGAGTCCCCCGCTGAACGCGAGTGCAACGCTCGTCATTACCAGTGTACACCCGGCCTACACTCTTAAATTCAGCGATTTAAATATTGGAAGAAAAAGACAGCGCGGCCGCTCGCGGCGACGAGAGTCGAGACTCTCCGGAACGAAACGGCGCGAACGCGACGAGAGGTGAAGATTATTGGCCCGAGGGGCCTCGTCGTCGCGCCGCGCCGGAAGCCGGTCGCGGCGGTCGGACGTCTCGTCGCGGTCGCAGGGCTCGTCGGCCTCGGAGAAGGGCGGCGTCGAGACGAGCCGCTGCGGTCATCACCCGTACGTACCCGATCTCCGATATAAAAACGTTCCGTAATACGTGACTGATCGCGGAGCGGCGGCAAACGCCTCCCAAGCCCCAGCCGCTCACTTATAAGTGATTAGCGATGAATCGGTAGAGGACACCTCTAAAGTGTCAGTCACTCGCTTATAAATGGTCGAGTGCGCGGATCGGTGGAGACTACCTCCAAAGCCTCAGTCTGGAGGCGAGCGCACTCTCGCTGCGCGCTTCAGTCGCTCACGCCGCTCGCTCCTT
Organism: Methanobacteriota archaeon; assembly: GCA_051745525.1. Lineage (GTDB taxonomy): Archaea > Halobacteriota > Halobacteria > Halobacteriales > Haloferacaceae > Halorubrum. The sequence continues at coordinate 10,296 of JBNJEE010000074.1, forward strand.
CCAGTGCTTACGTCGTCTGCGCCCGCCTCCAGACTGCCCCTTTGAGTCCCACCCCGCACAGCCCCGCACAGCCCCGCACAGCACCGCACAGCCTCACGCCTCCCCAGCCTCGCGGGTCGCGCTCTCCGAGTGCTCACCGCGTCCCTCTCGCGTGCTCCTCACGGCCGACGCCGGCGGCCGCTCACCGGCGCACGCCACCGCACCGACGAACCGCGGTCGCTTTGACAGACCGCGGTTGCTTCGACAGACCGCGGTTGCTTCGACAGACCGCGAGGTCTCAGTATCGGTCTATAGCGCTCTGTCGCCGTATATCGGGCACATAGTTCGTTTTACGTTCACACCACGCGTGTCGCGAGACGATGGGAGCCACTGACGGCGTTCGGCGGCGGTGTCGAGTCGCTATGGAACCGCACCGCGACAGGGCGCTCACGCTGTACGGGACCGACGGACGGACGTATCAAGTCATCGACGCGGCCGACGGGGTTCGCGAGCGGTTGGCCGATCTGCGTTGCGGGGACGCCGTCGCGGTCGTCTTGGAACCGGTCCGGTGTCGGGGCGATGGCTGGCGGATCGTCCGGATGGACGAGGCGACTTCGGACGAGCACCCCCTCCGGCGATCGACCGCGGACGCGAAAGGCCGACCCGTCGCGAGGCCTCTTTCCTGGTAGTATCTTCGGTTCCTGCGGTCCACCGCCGCCGTCGCGGTCGCTCAGAGCGCTTCGTGATACGCCTCCAGCGTCTTCTCGACGTCTTCCTCGGTGTGCGCGTAGGAGGTGAACTGGCACTCGAACTGGTTCGCGGTGAGGAACACGCCGCGGTCTTTCATCTCCTGCCAGAACACGCGCTCCCAGCGGTCGGTCGCGGCCGCGGCGACGTCGGCGCCGGTCTTCGGACAGGCGTCGTACCGCGCGCAGTCGGGGTCCTGTCGGCAGCCGCCCGTACAGCAGTCGTCGACGTCGTCGGGCGCGTCGCGGGTGAATATCGTCTTGAACATCGAGTCGGTGCCGACGACGGTGTACTCCGGCGCGCGCTCGGCGCAGATCTCGGCGATCCCCTCGCGGAGCTTCCGCCCGAGGCGGTTGATGTGTTCGTACACGTCGTTCTCGGCGGCGTACTCTAACCCGGCCTTCCCGGCGGCCATCGTCACCGGATGCCCGGAGAAGGTGCCGGACTGGAACACGTCGCCCGCGGGCGTGAACCCCTCGATCACGTCCGCGCGGCCGCCGATCGCGCCGACCGGGAAGCCGCCGCCGATGATCTTCCCGAACGTCGTGACGTCGGGGGTGACGCCGAACTTCGACTGCGCGCAACCGAGGCCGCCCACCCGGAACCCGGTGATCACCTCGTCGAAGACGAGGAGCGAGCCGTGGTCGTCACAGAGGTCCCGAAGCGTCTCGTGGTAGCCGTCGACGGGCATCACGATCCCCTTGTTGGCCAGGATCGGCTCGACGAGGACGGCCGCGATCTCGTCGCCGTGCTCCGCGAACACCTCCGTGGCCGCCTCCGGGTCGTTGAACGGGATCGGGAGGGTGTGCTGGGCGAACTCCTCGGGAATCCCCGCCGTCGACGGGTGCGCGTCACCCGGCGACCCCTCGACGAGCGTCGACTCCTGCGCACCGTGGTAGCCGCCCTGTATCACGACGATCTTGTCGCGGCCGGTGTGCCCGCGCGCCAGCCGGACCGCCGAGACGGTCGCTTCCGTGCCGGAGTTGACGAACCGGATCGACTCGACGCTCGGCACGTGCCGCGCCACGAACTCGGCGTGTTCGACCTCGATCTCCGTCGGCGCGCCGTACATCGGCCCCTCCGCGACGTGCGACTGGACCGCCGCCTCGACCGGGTCCGGGAGGTCGTGGCCGTAGAGGAGGGGCCCGTACCCCATCACCCAGTCGACGTAGCGGTTGCCGTCGGCGTCGATCACGTGGCCGCCGTCGCCCCGCTCGACGAAGAACGGGTGCGGCATCGTCGCCCGGACCGAAGAGTTGACGCCGCCCGGCATGACCGACAGCGCGCGGTCGTACAGCGCGCGCGAGCGCTCGTGGTTCATATCAAGCGGTTGGGTCGGCGGGCTGAAAGTAGTTGCCGAACCGCCGTCCCGTTCAGTCCGAAAAAGGAACGTCCGTGGGTTTGTGCGCTATCCGCCTACACCGCCTCCGGGCCGGTCGTCCCCGTGCGGACCTGTAGCGCGTCCTCGACCGGCATGATGAACACCTTGCCGTCGCCGGGCTCGCCGGTCTTCGCGGCGCCGGCGATGGCGTCCGCGACCTCGCCGGCCGGGATGTCGGCGACGACAACCTCGACTTTCACCTTCTGGTGGAGGTCGACGGTGAACTCCTCGCCGCGCCACTGGCCCTTCTTCGCGGGCTGGCTGCCGCGGCCGGAGACGTTCGTC
>JBNJEE010000075.1:0-12653 GCA_051745525.1 Methanobacteriota archaeon
TGCTCGACGCTGTCGTCGGGCTTCGCCCGACTGTTCGTGGAACCGTGTTCCACGCTGTTCGTGAACAGGTTCTCGAAGAGCGTGCGGAGCCGCTCAGGGTCCGCCTCGACCGCAGAGGTCGCCTCAGTGACGTCGAGTGTCGCGCCCGCGGTGTCGACGGTGCGCCACGCGCGCTCTGCGGCCTCGTCCAGCGGGACGGACTGGATCTCGTCGACCGTCCGCCCTTGCCGCGCCAGCGCGAGGAGGTCGTCTATCAGCTGACTCATCCGTTCGTGAGCGCCCTCGACACGGTCGAGCTCGTCGAGGACAGCTGGGTCGTCGGTCTCCGAGCGCGCTAGGCCGGTCCGGCCGGCGGCGACGTTGAGCGGGTTCCGGAGGTCGTGGGAGACGAGCCCGGCGAACTTCTCTAACCGGTCGATCTCGCGCTGGAGCGCGGCGTCGCGGTCGCGCAGCTGCTCGGTCCGCTCGGCGTGATCGAGCGCGACCGTGACGTTCGCGGCGAGCACGCGGGCCAGCTGGAGGTCCGTCTCGTCGAAGACGTCCGGGTCGCACGAGCCGAGCGGCATCGCGCCGTGGTCGCCGAGCGGGACGACGAGGAGGCTCCGGAGGTCGCCGTACCCGACTTCGGTGTCGACCGCCACGAGGTCGTCGACGAGGACCGGGTCGCCGGCGGCGAACGCCTCCCAGACGCGACCGTCCCCCGGACCGAACGCGGGGCGGTCGCCGAAGGCCGCCGTCGCCTCTGCGCTTATCGCGGTCGGCCGGAGAACGTTCGCCTCGGAGTCGTACAGCCGGACGCCGCTGTTCGGGAACTCGAGGATGTCGATCGCCGCGCGGGTCGCCACCGCCGCGACCTCCTCGCGGTCCCCGCCGCCGAACATCTCTCGGGTCGTCGCGTGGAGCTTCCTGAGCGTCTGCTCGACCCGCTTCTGCTCGTCGATGTCGGCGTAGACGGAGTAGACCACCGATTCCTCGGGCTGGACAACGGGGATCGCATGGAGGATGAAGCTCCGCGGCCCGTCGGTCGCCCAGCGTTGGACCTCCAGTCTGACCGGCTCGTCGTCGGCGATCAGCGTCTCGTGGTCGAACCCCTCCGTCGCGGTGGGCACGACCGCGTCTACCACCTCGTCGTACGACGACGACGCCGCGTCGTACCCGAACGCGTCGACGAACGCGTCGTTCGTCTGCGCGAGCGTTTGCTCGCCGTCCTCGCCGATGACGGTCCGCGCCATCGGGAGCGGGAGATTCTCGAAGAGGGCGGCGAGGCGGTCGCGCTCGGTCCGGAGCGCCGTCTCCGTCTCGATCCGCTCGATCGCGTCCGCAGCGTGCGACGCGATCAGCTCCGCGAACTCCACGTCCCTCTCCTCGAAGGCGGCGTAGCCGTCCGAGACGGCCTGGAACACCCCATACCGGCCGATCGGGACGCTGATCGCGGAGCGCACGTCGTCGGACACCGGGTCCGCCACCTCTGCCGTGTCGAACGAATCGTCGCCGACCCGGTCGTGGTCCGCGGCGCCCGGAGCCGAGCGCCCCGGACCCTCAGGGTTCTCCAGGTCGTCGGGGTCCGCCGGGTCGACGCTGAGGTTATCGACCACGACCGTCCGCCGCTCTCTGGCCGTGTAGCCGACGACTCCCTCGTCGAGGTCGAACGCGCGGATCTCGTCGGGAGAGACGCTCTCAGACCGAGTGGCCGGGATAAGGCGGTCGCCGTGGCGACGGGCCGCGACGGACCGATCGAACTCCAGTATCTCCTCCGCCGCGGCGACGACGCGGTCGAAAACCGTCGATGCCTCCTCGACCCCTGCCAACTCCGTCGCGAACCGGTGGATCGCGGTGATCCGGTCGTTCACCTCGCGGAGGTCGCGCTCCGCCCGCCGCCGCCCGAGCGCGTTCGCGACGCTGTTCGCGAGCATCTCGTAGCGGTCCCGCCCCGCGCCCTTCTGAAGGTAGTCGGTGACGCCGGCCGATATCGCATCGCTCGCTATCTCCTCGCTCCCCTTGCCGGTGAACAGGACGAAGGGGAGGTCGGGGTCGACCTCGCGGACCGATTCGAGCAGTTCGAGCCCGTCGGTCCCCGGCATGTCGAAGTCGCTGACGACGCAGTCGACGCGCTCGCTCCGGACCACGTCGAGGGCCTCGTCCGGCGACAGTCGCGTCACCGTCTCGATCCCGTCCACGAGCCCCTCCACGTGGGTCGCCGCGAGGTCGGCCGCCCCCGGCTCGTCGTCGACGAACAGGACTCGTCTAGAGGGGCCGACGCTCGATCCCGGCGCGTCGGACGGGTCCGCTCCGGGCTCCGCCGAGGGACCGCCGGGATCCGAATTCATGTGCTTGTGTTTCCCTACCGGTAGTTTTAGCTTTCGCTCCGGCTACCAAAGTTAAAAAACGGAACCCAGACCGAAACCGACGGTCGAACGGGTCGAGGCCGGGCGAGGGACGCTACAGGAAGTCCTCGACGTGATCGGCGACCTCCTCGGGAGTGTCGCCGACGGGGACGCCCGCGTCGTTGAGCGCGTCGATCTTCGACTGCGCGGTGCCCGTGCCGGAGCCGGAGACGATGGCGCCCGCGTGGCCCATGCGCTTGCCCGGCGGCGCCGTGCGCCCGGCGATGAAGCCGGCGACCGGCGTGTCCATGTGCTCGCCGATGAACTTCGCGGCCTGCTCTTCGTCCTCGCCGCCAATCTCGCCGCACATCACGACCGCGTCGGTGTCGGTGTCGGCCTCAAACGCCTCCAAGGCGTCGACGAAGGAGGTGCCGATGATCGGGTCGCCGCCGATGCCAATGGCGGTCGACTGGCCGAGCCCGCGCTCGGTGAGGTTGTCGACGACTTGGTAGGTGAGCGTGCCGGAGCGGGAGACGAGGCCGACGTTGCCCTCGGAGAAGATGTTGCCGGGGAGGATGCCCAGCTTCGCCTCGCCGGGCGTGATGATTCCGGGGCAGTTCGGGCCGATGAGGCGCGTGTCGGTCTCGCTCAGCCGCTTGTTCACCTTCGCCATGTCTTGGGTGGGGATCCCCTCTGTGATGGCGACGGCGAGGTCCAGATCCGTGTCAAGCGACTCGAAGATCGCGTCGGCGGCGAACGCGGGCGGCACGAAGATCACAGCGGCGTCGGCGCCCTCCGCCTCGACGGCCTCGTCGACCGTGTCGTAGACCGGGACGCCGTGGACCTCCTGACCGCCCTTGCCGGGCACCGCGCCGGCGACGACGTTGGTGCCGTACTCGATCATCTGGCCGGCGTGGAACTTGCCCTCCCCGCCGGTGATCCCCTGGACCACCACTCTGGTGTCGTCGTCGACGAAAATACTCATTGGGTCACCTCGTCCGCGTTCTTCACCGCACGCTGGACCGCGTCCTCCAGCGTCTCCTCGACCTCGACGAGGTCGGTGTTTAAGATCTCCATCCCCTCCTCGGCGTTCGTGCCGGCGAGCCGGACGACCACCTTCTTCGGGATCTCGTCGAACTGCTCTAAGGCCTCGTTGATCCCCTTGGCGACCTCGTCGCCGCGGGTGATCCCGCCGAAGATGTTGAAGACGACCGCGTCGACGTTCTCGTCGGAGAACACCATATCGAGCGCCTGTGTGACGCGCTCGGCCTTCGCGCCGCCGCCGATGTCGAGGAAGTTGGCGGGCGCGCCGCCGTAGTAGTCGACTAAGTCGAGCGTGGTCATCACGAGCCCGGCGCCGTTGCCGATGATGCCGACGTTACCCGACAGGCGGACGTAGTCGAAGCCGTACTCGCCGGCCTTGCGCTCAAGGTCGTCCTCGTAGGACGCCTCGGCCATCTCGGCGAGGTCGGGCTGGCGGAACAGCGCGTCCTCGTCGATGTTCATCACGGCGTCCGCAGCGACCACGTCGCGGTCGCTCGTGATCATGACCGGGTTGACCTCGATCTCGGAGGCGTCGTTCTCCTCGTAGAGGTCGTACAGCGTCGAGAGGATCGAGGCCACGTCGAGCGCCACGTCGGCGTCGACGCCGGCCTCGTAGACGACCTTCCGGGCCTGATACGGGTGGAGCCCGAACGCGGGGTCGACGTGCTCGCGCGCGATCGCATCGGGGTCCTCCTCGGCGACCTCCTCGATGTCGACGCCGCCCTCGGTCGATACCATCAGGACGGGCTTCCCCTCGCCGCGGTCCATCGTGACGCCGACGTACAGCTCGTCGACGAAGTCGACGCCGGACTCGACGAGCACCTGATCGACGGTGTACCCCTTCAGGTCCATGCCGAGGATCTCCTCGGCGTACTGCTCGGCCTCCTCACGGTCGGTCGCGATCTTGATCCCGCCGGCCTTACCGCGGCCCCCCACGTGGACCTGCGCCTTGATCGCGGCCGGGTAGCCAATCTCGTCGACTGCGTCGAGCGCCTCGTCGACGCTCGTCGCGAGCCGGGAGTCCGGAACCGGGATCCCGGCGTCCGCGAAGAGAGACTTCGCTTGATATTCGTGAAGTTTCATCCGTGTGGGATCGGTACCGACATCGGCTTAAATGGTTCCGATTCGGCGCGGACGGGCGCCCCGAACCCGGCGGGCGATCCGCCGGAGAACGGTCCCTTCAGTCCTCGTTACCGAGGATGACGCGGTGGGTCATCGCCTCGGGGTCGAGCACCTCGTCGGCCTCCTCCTCGGTGAGGTACCCCTCGCTGACGGCGACCTCGCGGACGCTCTTGTCCTCGGCGAGCGCCTTTTTTGCGACCTTCGAGGCCTTGTCGTAGCCGATCGCGGGGTTCAACGCGGTCGCGAGCGCCATCGACTGTTCGACGCGCGTCTCGCAGTGCTCCTCGTTGGCCGCCAGCTTCCCGACGAAGCGCTCGCCGAACGTCGCGGCGACGTTCGAGAGCAGCTCCGCGGACTCGAGGAAGTTGTGCGCGATCACCGGTTTATAAAGGTTCAGGTCGATCTCGCCGCGGGCCGCGCCCGCGGAGACGGCCGCGTCGTTGCCGACGACCTGCTTGTGGACCTGGTTGACCGACTCCGCGACGACCGGGTTGATCTTCCCGGGCATGATCGAGGAGCCGGGCTGGTTCTCCGGCTGCTCGACCTCGCCGAGCCCGTTCCGGGGACCGGAGGCGAGCAGCCGCAGGTCGTTCGCCATCTTGTTGAGGCTGCCCGCGATCGTGCGGAGCGCGCCGTGGCCCTCGGCCATCGCGTCGTGGGCGGCCTGCGCCTCGAAGTGGTTCTCTGCCTCGCGGAACTCCGTTCCGGTCTCGTCGGAGATGTACTCCGCCGCGAGCTCCGGGAACTCGGGGTGCGTGTTGAGTCCAGTCCCGACCGCGGTCCCGCCGAGGGCGAGCTCGCGGAGGTTCGACTGGACGCCCTCCGCGCGCTCTATCCCCTTCGCGACCTGGGTCCGGTAGCCGCCGAACTCCTGGCCGAGCCGGATCGGGGTCGCGTCCTGAAGGTGCGTCCGTCCCGTCTTGACGACGCCGTCGAACTCGGCTTCTTTGGCTTCGAGTTCGGCGTGGAGCGTCTCCAGCGCGGGCACGAGGTCCTTCTGGACCGCCTCGAGCGCGGCGACGTGCATCGCCGTCGGGATCACGTCGTTCGACGACTGCCCGTAGTTGACGTGGTCGTTCGGGTGGACGACGCGGTCGCCGATCTCCGAGCCCGCGATCTCGGCGGCGCGGTTGGCGATGACCTCGTTGGCGTTCATGTTCGAGGACGTCCCCGAGCCGGTCTGGAACACGTCGACCGGGAACTGGTCGTCGTGGTCGCCCGCGATGACCTCGTCCGCGGCGGCGACGATCGCCTCCGCGGTGTCCTCGTCGATCAGGTCGAGGTCGCGGTTCGCCTGCGCGGCCGCCTTCTTCACGACGCCGAGCGCGCGGATGAACCGCCGGCTCATCGGGATCCCCGAGACGGGGAAGTTCTCGACTGCACGCTGGGTCTGCGCGCCCCAGTAGGCGTCGGCCGGCACCTGCATCTCGCCGAGGCTGTCCTCCTCCGTGCGGTAGTCGTCACCCATGCGCTATCCTTCCCCCGAGGCGCTGTAAAAACTACTGGAAGCCGTCAACGCCGTAGAATCGTGCGGTAAGACAACATTTTATTCGGTAACAGGTAGCGAGCCCGAGCGGGCGGGAAAATCGAGCGAAACGGCCGAAAATCGGGGCAAAGGCTTCCCCGCTATAAGACCGGTAGCCGCCAACGACCGGCCGCACATGAGCTCGAACGACTCAGCGATCGGAAGCGCACTCGACCGCGACACGGTCAGGTCGGCGAGCAGGCTCCTGATCGGCGCGCTGGCGGTGGTCGGCGTCCTCGCCGTCGTCACGCTGCTGCCGGGGATCGACCGGATCGTCCCGTTCGCGCCGGTGACGTTCGTCGCCGTCGCGACCGCAGTCGTCGCGCTCGAGGTGGCCGGTATCCTCCTGTACGCCGCCCCGAAGTTCGCGCTGCTGACGCGGCTGGCGCTCGGCGGGCGCGGAGCCGACGGCGAGGGAGACGCGCCGCCGAGCCGGATCGCCGAGAACGCCGGCAGGATGGCCTACTGGCTCGTCGTCTTCGGCGCGGTCCTCGTCGCCTACCGCGGGCTCTCGGGCGCCGCGGTCCCGCTGTAGAACGACGCCGCGTGGGCGTATGACGCCGCCTTCCTGTTCGTTGCGCTCGTCCCCGTCGTGTTCCTCGTCGCCCGCCTGACCGTCACCGTCGACCCGCTGGCCGAGGCGGTGGCCGACCGCGTCGCGGGCGAGGCGGCCGACGGTGAGGCCGGTCAAGCCGACGGATCGACCGCGACCGACGACGGCGACGACGGCTGACCGGAAGCGATCAATCAGTCCCTTTTAAAAACGAACGGGAGCGTCACGAGCGCCCCGTTGAGCCCGAACGCGACCAGCAACAGCAGCCCGAGCGGCGGTTCCTCGCCCGGATAGGTGGCGAGGAGGACGAGCGCGCCGACCCCCAGCGCGGCCAGTCCGAGCGTCAGCACGACGTCCGACCACCGATTCCACGCGTCGTCGAGCGCGGGTTCGAGCCGCGCGAGCGGCCAGTCGGTCTTGGAGCCGCCGCCGGCGCGGTCGGAGCGGTCCGTCCACGGCGTGTCGTCGGCTTCGTCGAGCCACGCGTCCCCGTTGGCGCTCCCCTCGCTGGCGTTCCCGGGGAGCGACTCACCACGGCCGAGCAACCCCCGGATCCCCGAGCGGCCGGCGGCCGCGAGCAGCGCCGCCGTCCCGAGCGCGGCGAGTCCGCCGAGGACGGCCGGAGACGTGACGCGCGCTTCGAGGGCGAGGAAGAGCGAGCCGAACGCCAGCAGCGAGACCGCGGCGATGGTCCCGCGGAGGGCGCGAGCGATAGCGGAGCGCATCGGCGTGGAGGGGTTGCGGAAGCGGCGAGTCGAGTCAGCCGGTCAGGCCTCGTCGGCCGGGAACAGCCCGGCCTCGCGGAGGTCGGCATCGAGGCTCCCGTCGCCGTGTTCCGCGTACGCCTCAGGGGTGTACGTCTTGATCTCCAAGGCGTGGACGGACTGCGTCATGTGGTCACCCACCGCGTCGTACACGCGCTGGTGCTGGTCGACGAGCGACTCGCCCTCGAAGGCGGGCGAGACGACGACGGCCGCGAAGTGCGCGTCCTCGTCCTCGTCGTTGTGGATCCGGGGCGCGGTCACGCCGGCGACCGCGTCGGGGAGGTTCCCCTCGATGAGATCGGCGACCTCGTCGGGTTCGATCGACATAGTCTCGCTCGGTTGCGGAGGGGCAAAAGTCGACCGGCCCGGTTCGGCGCGGCTCGGACCGAGACCGCGACGGGAGGGCGGGGGCTACGCCCGGTCGAGCCGAGAGAGCCCGTGCCAGATCGCGTCGATCAGTTGCGCCTCGGGATCGTCGCCGGGGTCCGTCTCGTCCCACCCCCGCGCGATAGCGTCTTCTAAGACCGCGAGCGAGTGGTTCTCGAAGTTGTTCATGCCGCGGAACGACTCCAAGGCGTCGCGGGCGTCGTCGCCGAACTCGGCGGTCGGCTCGCCGTCGTAGAACCCGAGGTCGGCGAGCACCGCCCCCACCGCCGTCGCCGTCTCGCCGGTCACCGTTCGGGTCTCGTCGGGCGCCTCACGTTCAAGCAGGGTGACGTCGTAGATCTTGAACACGCGCTCTAACTCGTCGATCGGGCGCTCGTGGTCGTCGACGCGCACGTCGACCCAGCGGTCGTTCCGTCCGTCGTAGCCCCCTTCGGGCTTGGCGACGTACAGCGCCGCGGACTGCTCGCCGCGCTTGTCGCCGCCCGCCTCGTTGCCCGCATGGAGCGCGGCGATCAGCCGCTCCGGGAGGCCGCCGTCCGCCGCCTCGAACGCCTCGGCCATCGCGTCGAGCGTGTCGGCGTTCTCCAAAATGTTTCCCTGGACGGTGTAGTGGTCTCCCTGTCGGTCGCCCGCGTGATCGTGGCACTCGTCGCCGGTGAACGCCGCGGGGTCCTCGTCGGGGTCGACGCTCACGACGCCGACCTGCCGCGAGGGCGCCTCGTCGTCCGCGGCGGTGAGCCGGTCGATCGCCTCCGCGGGCGCGTGGCCCTCGCGGAGCAGGTCGAGGCCGTCGGGGCCGTACGCGACGTTCGCGAAGCTCTGCGTGGCGACCGCGCCCGCGTCCGCGATAACAAACGGGACCACGGCGCCGACGCCGACGAACTTCGACTGGACCGCAACGCCGACAGCATCCGTCTCTGGGTCGCGGGCGGCGATCGAGAAGGTCGAGGGTCGAGGTAGCATGCGAGAACATGTGTCGATCGCCGCGATCATAAATCCGATCGCCACGTGGCCGTCGAATGAGAGGCATCCGGTTCGGAACGCGGCGCTGGCGCCGCGGTTCTGAACGCTTATCCCCGCCGACCGACTTCGATCGGGTATGAGCGACGACGACGCCGTCGATGTCGAGTCCACCGACGACGCCGAGGGCGACGCGGCGAGAGCGAACGGCACGGCGGAGGCGACCGAGGGAGCGGCCGGCGAGTCGGCGGGGAGCGAATCGGTCGACGGCGAGCCGGTCGGCGACGATGCTCGCCGCGACGGCGAGGCGCTCGCCGCGGCCGTGGCCGAACACGACGACGCACTCGCCCGCGAGGTCGCGGCGCTCGAGGCCGACCTCGCCGAGACCCGCGAGGCGCTCCGCGAGCGCGACGAGGAGGTCGACGAGCTGACGAGCAAACTCGCCCGCGTGAAGGCGGACTTCAGCAACTACAAGGAGCGCGCGAAGCGGAAGCAGGAGGACATCCGCGAGCGCGCCTCGGAGGCGCTCGTCGAGCGGCTCACCCCGGTCCGAAACGACCTCCTGCGCGCGCTCGACCAAGACGAGGGGAGCGACCTCAGGCCCGGCGTCGAATCGACGTTGGAGAAGTTCGACGACGTGCTCGCCGACGAGGGCGTCGAGGCGATCGAGCCCGAGCCGGGCGAGGAGGTCGACCCCGCGCGCCACCAGGTGATGCTCCGCGTCGACAGCGACCGCCCCGAGGGGACGATCCACGAGGTGTACGAGCCCGGCTACGAGATGGGCGACCGCGTGTTGAGCGAGGCGAAGGTGACCGTCAGCACCGGCGACGGGGAGTAACGCGGCCGGAGAGAGCAGCGCAGCTGCGAAGAACAGCGCGCCAGGAGGGAGCAGCGCGACCCCGTTTCACGATCGAATCACTGCCTCGTACGCGTCCGCCAGGTCATCGAGCCCGGCGTTCGGCTCCGCCGCGTGCGGCACCGACAGCGGCGAGACAGACACCTCGCCGTCGACGACGGCGCGCCGGTCGGTCCCGACGGGGTCCGGCACGTCGCCGTCGTTCATCAGGCCCCAGATCGGGTCCGAAATCCCGACGCGGCCGTCGCCGTTCCGCTCCGCGCGCATTCCGTACCACGTCGAGGGCGTCGTGACGCGGAGCGGCGCGCGGTCCGCGTCCGCGATGGGCGCGTTGACGTTGAGGTAGTCGGCGCGGTCGAACACCTCCGTGTCGATCGCCTCATCGACGAGGAACCTGGTGGCGCGGGCCGCGTGCGCGAAGTCGGTCGCCTCGAACTCGCGTTTCCACCAGTCGTCGCCGCCGGGCACGTACATCGAGGTCGACACCGCGGGCACGTCGAAGAACGCCGCCTCGACCGCGGCCGAGACGGTCCCTGACCGGCCGAGCGTGTAGGCGCCGAGGTTCGCGCCCTCGTTACAGCCCGCGACGACCGCGTCCGCGTCGGGGACGAGCTCGTCGAGACCGGCGACGACGCAGTCGACTGGCGTCCCCTCGACGACGTACCCAAGCTCGTGGTCGGCGACCGCGACGTCCTCGGAGAGGCGGCGGCCGACCGACGACTGGTCGTCGGCCGGCGCGACGACGGTCACCGCGTACTCGGCCGCGAGCGCGTCGTATAGCGCGCGCAGCCCCGCGGCGTCGACGCCGTCGTCGTTGGTCAACAGGATCCGGTCGACGGTCATACCGAGTACAGGAGCGAGCCGGGCAAAAGTCCACCGTCGGTCGGCCGGTGCGGACGGCGGCCCCGCGACCGCGAACCGAACGGAAAAGCACACGTATCGGCGGGCCGACCGTTCGGTATGGGATTCGGGGACACCGCAAAGAAGATCCAGACGCTCGCCGACCGCGCGGAGCGCACCTACAAGAAGATCAGCGAGCTCCGCGACGAGGTCGACGAGACGCAGGAGACGGTGATAGACACCTCCGAGCGCGTCAAGACGCTCGAAAACGAGATGGCCGAGCAGCGGGCCGTCCTCGACGCCGTCGCCGAGGAGGTCGGCGTCGACTTAGCGCGCGTAAGCACCGAGGCGCACATCACTGACGCCGAGGAGTCGGCGGCCGCCGCGGACGACGCCGACTCGCACGGGCATAGCGATTCGGACACCGACGCGGACGCGACCGACGGTTCCGACCCGGCCGAGGAAGACGCCGTTTAATCGTCGCTTGCGCCCGTCTCAGCCCGCGAAACGACCTCTGCTGGCACGCCCGCGACGGTCGCACCCGACGGCACGTCATCCGCGACGAGGGAGTTCGCGGCGACCCGCGCGCCCTCGCCGACCGTGACGCCCGGGAGGACGACCGCCCCCGCCCCGATCATCGCCTCGTCTTCGACGACCACGTCGCCGAGTCGGTACTCCTCGTGGAGAAATTCGTGGCACAGCAGCGTGGCGTCGTACCCGATGATCGCGTCGTCACAAACGGTGATCCGCTCGGGCCAGAACACGTCCGGCGTCGACTCCAGCCCCCACGCGACGCCGGCGCCGACCGTGACGCCGATCCGCCGCAGCAGCCAGTTCTTCAGCCGGAGGCTCGGACAGACTCGCGCGAGGACGATGACGACGTAGTTCCGGACCACCGCGAGCGGCGACTTCGCGTCCGGCCACGACCACAGGGAGTTGCGCGCCCCGGGCGTCGGAAACCGGTCGAGGCGGTCGCTTCGTGGCGGGGCTGCGTCGTAGCGCGTGGCACCCGTCTCGTCGTCGCGCGTCGCGGCCGCGTCGTCGTCTGTCACATCACGCTGTTCGGACGGCGAGAATAAAAGGGTCGCTCCGGTTCGTCGGTCGGTGCGTGGTCCGATCAGCTCCGGAGTCCGTCCATGTGGTCGATCCGCCGCTGGACGAGGGCCGCCTTCCCGATGTCGTGGCGGATGCGGACGCGCTCGCCAGCGGCCGCCAGCGCGTCCTCGGCCTGCGCCTCGGCGGCCGCGATCGAGTCGCCGCGGCCGACGACGGCGAACGCCCGCGACGTGGTCGTGTACAGCCGGCCGTCGCGCTCGTCGACGCTCGCGTAGTAGAGGAGCGCGTCGCCCGCGATCTCCTCGTCGACCGCGATCTCCGCGCCCGCGTCGGGGTCGGTCGGGTAGCCGTCCGGCACCGCGTACTTACAGACGGTCGCCTCGCCCGAGAAGGAGAGCTCCGGGAGCGGGTCGCCGTCGCGGGCGGCGGCGAGCACGTCGACGAACGGCGTCTCGAGGACGGGCAGCGTGTTCATCGCCTCCGGGTCGCCGAAGCGCGCGTTGAACTCGACGACCTTCGGCCCCTCGTCGGTGAGCATGAACTGGCCGTAGAGGACGCCCTTGTAGTCGGGGAGCGCGTCGACGACGGCGTCGAGAACGTCGACGGCGGCCTCGTAGTCGCCCTCGGCCATGAACGGCAGCGAGCGTCCCGTGTCGGAGTACGACCCCATCCCGCCCGTGTTCGGCCCCTCGTCGCCCTCGTAGGCGCGCTTGTGGTCCTGGACCGCGGGCGTCGTCCGGACGTCACCGTTCGCGACGAACGCCTGAATCGTGAACTCCTCGCCGACGAGTCGCTCCTCGAGGACGACGCGGTCGTACCCCGAGTCGCGGAGGTATTCTTTGGCCTCCTCGCTGGTCACCTGGTCGCCGATGACCTTCACGCCCTTGCCCCCGGTGAGGCCGGCGGGCTTGACCGCGAGGTCGCCGTCGTACTCGTCGATGTACTCGCAGGCGGCCGCTATGTCGTCGAACACCGCGTAGTCGGGACAGCCCGGGACCGCGTTCTCCCCCATGAACTCCCGCTGGTACGCCTTGTCTGTCTCCAGGCGCGCCTCCTCGGCCCGCGGTATACATCATTATTAATGGCAACAAATTCGCCAAGATGGTAAACACTATATTTAAGAAGCAAAACGTCGCGGATGGATAAAACCAGCAACATAATTAATAAATAAATAGTTTCGCGCCACGAGTATGGTGGTAAAACAAGAAACAATATAACAACA
>JBNJEE010000194.1:0-3704 GCA_051745525.1 Methanobacteriota archaeon
TTGCCAAATCTCAGAGTGGCTATTGCAGCGTAGTTTGATTCTGAGTTGTCGGATTCATCCTGCGGCTGAAGCCGCAGGTATTCTCCTTGAACTTTATAACTCCAGTTCCGCCAGCAGGTCGTCGACGAGCGTCTCGGTCTTTACGTCCGGGTCCTCGTCGGTATCAACCGGGGTCCGGCCGTCGTACGTCTCGTGGACCATCGAGACGCCCTCGGCGAGCGTGTCGAGCCCGTAGCCGCCTTCGAGGACGTACGTGTCGGCGGCGCCGACGTCGTCCGCGAGCGTCCGGATCCGGTCGGTCAGGAGGGCGTACCCCTCCGAGGAGACGCGCATCCGCGAGATGGGGTCGTGGCGGTGCGCGTCGAACCCCGCCGAGACGATCAGCAGGTCGGGGTCGAACCGGTCGACGGCGGGCGCGATTCCCTGATCGACCGCGTACAGGTAGTCGGCGTCGCCGGCGCCGGCCGCCAGCGGGAGGTTCGCGGTGGCTCCCTCGCCGTCGCCCTTCCCGGTCTCGTCGAGGGCCCCCGTGTCCGGGTAGAGTCCGTCCTCGTGGATCGACGCGTAGAAGACGTCGCCGCGGTCGTAGAAGATGTCCTGCGTGCCGTTGCCGTGGTGGACGTCCCAGTCGAAGATGGCGACGCGGTCCGCGAGGCCCTCGTCGAGCGCGGTCTGGGCCGCGACCGCGGCGTTGTTGAAAAAGCAGAACCCCATCGCGTCGTCGGTGACCGCGTGGTGACCCGGCGGGCGGCCGATGGCGAACGGCGTCTGTCGCCCGGTCGAGCCGTCGAGCGCCGCGCGGGCAGCCCACTGGGCGAGGCCTGCCGAGGTGAGCGCCGCGTCCCACGTCCCGTCGCTGGCGACGGTGTCGGGGTCCCAGCTCCCGCCGCCATCTTCCACGAACGACTCCAACTCGTCGACGTAGTCGTCGTCGTGGACGGCCGTGATCGCCGCCTTCTCGGCGGGGTCGGCCTCGACGTACTCGACGCCGTGTCGCTTCGTGAGTCCGCGGCGGATCGCGCGGAGCCGGTCCGGGTTCTCCGGGTGCCGTTCGCCGGTGTCGTGGTCGAGACACCGGTCGCTGTAGCCGAACCGCATCTACTCGAACAACGCGAAGTACGTCTCGATGTCCTCGGCCTGTACCGTTCGTCGGTCCGCGTGGCGGGCCAGCGTCGCGGCCGCGCTCGCGACGTTGTCGGCGTAGTCCTCTAAGATGTCGGCCAGCGCGACCCGCGCGTCGACGCCGACCCGGTACCGGTCGTCGATCCGGAGCCGAGCGATCCGATCGATCGGCGCGACCGGCAGCGTGAGGTCCTCCCGGCTGACGACCTGCTCGACGCCGAAGTCCGCCGCCATCAGCGTCTTCCGGCCGTCCGCGGTCGCCCGCTCGGCCGCGTCGACGGCCAGTTCCGCGCCGTGCGATTGGATCCGTCGGGCGAGCTCCTCGGCGGCGTCCGCGCTGACGCGGAGTTCCCCCGCGTTCCGCCGGATGATCCCGTCGACCGGCGCGAACGGCAACTCGACACTCATACACACAGTCGCGTCCGTGTATCGTATAACGCTTTCCGTTACCCGCATCGCCGCCGGATCCGGACGGAGGGGGTTCGCGTTGGCAAACGGCGTCCGCCGCAGAATGCTTCGGCCGCCTCGGACGGCGTCTGGGCGTCAGAAGGGGTCGTCAGCCTCGGAAGGCGCGCCGCCTCAGAAGACGTCGTCCGCGTCGATCGTGCCGTCGCGCTCTGGCCCGCGAACGGTTATCTCCTCGCCGAGTCGGAGGCTGGCGTCCGTGTCGACCGTCTTCGTCCGCTGACCGTCGTCGAGGACGACGGGGTCGCCCGTCTGGACGACCGTCCCGGTGAACTCCACGTCCTCGCTCGACCGTTCCGCCGTCGCGGCCGCAGCGCCGCCGCTCGCGCCGGTCCCCTCGTCCTCGCCGCCCTCGCCCGCGACGGCCTCCGCGGCCGCCTTCTGTCCGTCGGCGGCGAAGGCGCCGAGGCCGGTCTCGCTCGCGTCGCGGTCGTCGCCGGCGGCCCGGTCGCCCCCCGCGGCGCCGGATCCGGACGCTCCGTCGGCGACGCCGGCCGCCGCGTCGCTCTCCTCGTCGAGGACGGAGACGGTCGAGCGCCAGTTCGCCGACGCCTCCAGGTCGTCTTGCCAGCCGTCCTGGATCTCGACGTCGGTGAAGACGACGCGGTCGGCGAGCTCGATCTCGCGGTCGGCCTTGTCGCCCCACAGCGCGACGCGGATCTCGCCCGTCTCGTCTTTGATCCGGACGTTCCGGACCTGCCCCTCGCTGCCGTCGTCGCGGTCGAAGGTGCGCACCGGGTCCGTCTCGATGACGCCGCCGGCGATGTCGACCGTCTGCCCGATCTCGAGGTCCGCGATATCCGTCGTCTCCGGGACGTACTCGACGTCCTCGTCGACGCGCTCGACGGTGCCGCGGTCGCCGACGTGGAGCTCTAAGTCGCCGTCGCGCTCGCGGACGTAGCCGTCGCCGACCTCGACGACCTCGCCGGCGTCGAACTCCTCGGCGAGGTCGGCCTTCCCGTCCCACAGCGTGACGCGCGCGCGCCCCGTCTCGTCGCCGACGGTGAGGTTCGCGACGCGCCCCTCGCTGCCGTCGTCGCGGTCGAACGTCCGGATCGAGTCGGTGTCGAGCACCTGCCCGACGAGGTCGACGTCGGACGCGCCGAGCGTGAGGTCCTCGACCCGGTAGGTGTCGAGCACTTGGACGTCGACCTCGGCGTCCTCGTCCGGCTCAACCTTGTCCGCGCTCACTTCGAGGCCGCTGTACCCCTCCTTGGGGCGGCCCATGACGCGGAGCACCTGGCCGACCTCCAGCTCCTCCTCCGCGGCCACGGCCATGTCGTCCCACAGCGCGACTCGGACGGATCCTGAGGCGTCCGCGACGTCGACGTTACACACCCGGCCCTCGTCGGCCTCCTCGTCGTCACGCTCGAAGGTCCGGACCTCGCCGATGGCGGTCACCTTCCCGAGGAACTTCACGTCGTTCATCCCCGGCTCGATGTCGGCGATAGTGTCCGCCTCCTCGTCGCGCAGCTCGTGCGCGATGAGCATCGCGGCGGTCTCCTCGTCGGCGAGCCCGCCCATCTGCTCGACTTTGTCCTCGACGGCGGCCTCGAACTTCTCGAACTCGACATCGGTGTCGAGGTCCTCATACACCTCCTCTATGGCTCCCATACGCGTACCTCCGTGGTCGGCGAGTTCGCGGATAAGCGTTGCCGTCGCCCGGGGTTCGCGCCGGAACCCGACCGGTCGCCAAGGCGACCGGTTCGGGTCGCGGTCGCGGCTCGAAGGCGTCTCATAGACGTTCATGGGGCCCGTCGATACAAAAGGTGTTCATCCCACGCGGGGAGTGCGTGCGGACCGCAAGCACGCGGCCCGCGGACCGTAACCGTCTTAAGTTCTACCGCGATACGTTGAGATGAGTCCTGGTAGGGTAGTGGACTATCCTCTTGGCTTGCGGAGCCAGGGACCGGAGTTCAAATCTCCGTCAGGACGTTCACTTTGCGGCTGCCTCACTTCGTTCGGCAGCCGCTGCGTTCACGTCCTGACGTGCCCTGCGCTCGCTCGTTCGCGGCTTCGCCGCTCACCGTCGAGGGCTCCCTTCGGTCGCCCTCGCACCGCTCGCGCAGGACTCCGTCAGGACGTTTTTCGAGGCACCAAACGGCGAGCGTAGCGAG
>JBNJEE010000076.1:0-12507 GCA_051745525.1 Methanobacteriota archaeon
GAGGTATTTCGGCTTCTGGAAATTTTGATTTTGACTTTAATTTTGAAAACCCAGCCTCGCGGCCTTCGGCCGCTCGTCGGCACGCGCCACCGCAGCATCTATTTTAAGGAGCGTCGCTCGCCTACCAGTCCGGCCCGAAGTCGGGGTTGAGCTGGCGGTCGGTGCGGCCGAGCGAGTCGATCGCCTCGACGTCCTCGTCGTCGAGTTCGAGGTCGACGCTCGCGAGGTTGTCGCGGATGTGGTCAATCCCGGTCGCCTTCGGGATGGCCGTGACGCCGGACTCGCGGAGCCACGCGAGACTCACCTGCGCGGCGCTGACGCCGTGCCGCTCGGCGATGTCGACGATCGCCGGGTCATCGAGGATCTCGCCGCGGGCGAGCGGCGAGTAGGCCACGAGCTCGACGTCGTTGGCGTCGGCGTACTCGCGGAGCTCCTCCTGCCGGAGCAGCGGGTGCATCTCGACCTGGTTCGCGAACGGCGCCTCGCCGAGCGCGTCCGTCGCGGCGTCGAGGTGTTCGGGCTCGAAATTCGAGACGCCGATGCGGTCGATCAGGCCGTCGTCGCGAAGCTCGGCGAACGCCGGCAGCGTCTCCGCCGGCTCGTACTCGCCTGCCGGCCAGTGGACGTACATGAGGTCGACCGACTCGACGCCGAGTTTGTCGAGGCTCTCGCGGGTCGACGAGGCCACGTCAGCGGGCGCGAGGTTGTCGATCCACACCTTCGACGCGAGGAATATCTCGTCGCGGTCGACGTCGCTCTCGGCGATCCCCTCGCCGACGGCCGCCTCGTTGCCGTAGATCTGGGCGGTGTCGACGTGGCGATAGCCGGCGTCGAGCGCGTTCGCCACCGATTCGGTACACTGCGCGGGGTCGTCGTTCTCCCACGTGCCGAGACCGAGGGCGGGCATGCCGTTCCGGGTCGGGACCGCGGGCTGCTGCTGTTGGTCTGTCATCGCTCGCCACTACTCGCGTGAGCCGAAAGTCGTTTGCGGTCGGGGCGAGCGCGACCGCGGCGCGGCGAACGCCGCGGTTCAGTTCTCGGAGAGCAGCGCCCGCGAGGAGTTCGTCACCACGAGCAGGCTCGACGCGCCCATCGCGACCGCGGCGAACAGCGGATTCAGAAGGCCGGTCGCCGCGAGCGGGATGGCGACCGCATTGTAACAGAACGCCCAGCCGATGTTCCCCTTCACGCGCCGGCCGGCCGCCCGCGCGAGCTCGAAGACGGTGGCCACGGAGCCGAGCTCGTCGTCGACGACCGCCACGTCGGCGGCGTCGGCCGCCATCGCGGTGCCGCCGCCGAGCGCGATGCCGAGGTCCGCGGCGGCGAGCGCCGGCGCGTCGTTGGTACCGTCGCCAACCATCACGGTGACACCCCGCTCCTTCAGCCGCCCGACCGCCTCGGCTTTCCCCTCCGGCGGCACGCCGGCGAACACCGACGAGACCGCGTCGTGCTCGGCGAACACGGTCGCGGCGCGCTCGTCGTCGCCGGTGAGAACGATCACCTCGACGCTCGACTCGTCGAGCGCGGTCACCGTCTCCTCCCACCCCTCGCGGAGCTCGTCGCCGACCACGACGAACCCCTCCGCGGCGCCGTCGCGGCCGACGGCGACCGGGACGCGCCCCACGTCGCGGGCGTCCGCGACCGCCTCGCGGATCGCGTCGGGGACGGTCCAGCCCCGCTCGTCGAACAGGTCGGGGTGCCCGACGGCGACCTCGACGCCGTCGACGAGCCCGGAGACGCCGCGGGCGTGGCTCTCGAAGGACTGAACCGCGGGGGCGTCGCCGTCGGTCGCAGGAGCGTCGCCGTCGGCCGCGGAGGCGTCGACCGCCTCCGCCCCGCCGTCGGCGACCGCCGGCGTCGCGCCGTCGTCTGCCGCCTCGCCGAGACCGGCGTCCGCGCCGTCGAAGTCCCCCCGCGCCGCCGCGACCGCCTGTCCGACCGGGTGCGCAGAGCGCGACTCGAGGGCGGCCGCGAGCCGGAGCAGGTCGTCGTCGAGCCGGCTGTCGATCAGCCGCATCTCGCCCGTCGTCAGGGTCCCGGTCTTGTCGAAAACGACGGTGTCGGCGTCGCGGATCCGCTCGAAGACGGTGTCGTCGAAGACGACGATGTTGCGCTCTAAGGCGTCGCGGATCCCGGCGGCGACCGCGAGGGGCGTCGCCAACCCGAGCGCGCACGGACACGAGACGATCAGCACCGTCAGCCCCACGAGCATGGCGTCGGTCGGCGCCCCGCCGAGCGCAAGCGACGCGCCCGCGGCGACGGCCGCGATGACGAGGACCGCCGGGACGAAGGCGGTCGCGAGCCGGTCCGCGAGCTTCTGGACGCCGTGGTTCCCACTCTGGAGGTCGTAGACCAGCTCCGCGACGCGATCGAGGCTGGACGTGGCGTCCGGGCCGACCGCGACCGTGAGCGAGCCGTCCGCGACGACGGAGCCGCCGACGACCGCGTCGTCGGCGACCTTCCGCACTGGGAGCGACTCGCCGGTGACGACCGACTCGTCGACCGCGGCGTCGCCGTCGACCACCTCGCCGTCGACGGGGACCCGCTCGCCGGCGCGCACGAGCAGCCGGTCGCCCGGTTCGAGCGCCTCGACGGCGACGGACTCGGTCTCGCCCGCGTCGGTCAGGCGGCGCGCGTCGTCGACCTGGACCGCGGTGACCTCCGAGAGGAGTTCCGTCGCGCGGTCCTTCACCGAGGCCTCGTAGTGGTTCCCCACCGTGACGATGACGATGATCGCGACGGTCACGTCGTAGTAGATTGAGGGCGACTCGACGAAGATCACCGCGAGCGTGCTGTAGAGGTACGCGCTCACCGCCGCGATGGCGACGAGCAGGTCCATGTTCGGCGAGCGCGTCTTGGCGCTGACGTACGCGCCGCGTAAGATTGGCTTCCCGGTGAAAAAGAGGACGATGGTGGTCAAGACGGCGATAACGATGAAGAAGTACGTCCCGGAGGTCGAGGCCATCGCCTCGTTGAGGTAGTCGAGAGTCCGTTGGTTGTAGAAGGGGAACGCGAAGTACGTCGGGTAGATGAGGACGATGTACTGCAGCATGACGGCCATCCCGACCAGGACGCCCGCCGCGAGCCGCGCCGTCGCCATGTTACTCGCCTGCCGCCGCGAGAAGGCGTCGTCGCGGGCGTACGCGCTGTAGCCGAGCCCGCTCACCGTCTCCGTGAGGTCATCGACGGTGACCGCGTCCGGGTCGCGGTCGACCCGCACCGTGTCGGTGACGTAGCTCGCGCTCGCGGCGCTGACGCCCTCGGCGTCGGTCGCGACCGTCTCGATGAACGCCTCGCAGGTCGCGCAGTGCATCCCGTCGACCTCGAGGTACGTCGCCTCGTGGCTGTCGGGGAGGTCGCGGTCGGCGGCGTCCGCTCCGTCGCCCCGCTCCCGCCGACGCTCCCGGACCGCGTCGGCGTCGACGTCAACGTCACCGAGCGCGCCGTACACGTCGCGACAGCCGGTACAGCAGAAGCGGTTGCCGTCGTCGTCGGTGACGTCGACGCCCTCGGTCGGGAGTTCACAGAGGGTACACGCCGAGGGGTCGTCGGTCGGGCCCTCGGACGCGTCGCGGCCCCCGCCCGGGACCGGGCCGGAGGTCCCGCTCATCTCACATCCCCCCGTGGCCCGCGCCCGCGACGTCGAGCGGGTTCCAGAACGGGAGCCGCGGGTGCGGCACGTGGATCCCGACGGACATCAGCCCGTGCGCGAACAGCACGTAGCCGAGCGCGACGAACGCGACGCCGAGCAGCCGGTGGACCCGGCGGCGGTGGACGGGGTCGACGCTCTCGATCAGCGTCCCGTACGCGAAGACCGCGGGGATCGTGCCGAGCCCGAGCGCGCCGAGCGCGACGCCGCCCGCGACCGCCGAGCCGCTCGCGAAGGCGTACAGGTACGCCGGGTAGAGGATCGGACAAGGGAGCAGGCCGTGGACCGCGCCGAGCGCGACGATGCCGGGGCCGTTCGCGAGCCGGTCGACGTACCCCGTGAGCCAGCCGGTGACGCGTTCGAGCCCGGGGAGGTGAACGCCGCCGGTCGCGCCGCCGAGGAGGTACCGGACGCCGACGGCGATGACGGCCGCGCCGACGAGGAGCCCGACCCCGCCGCGGACGGCATCCGCGGTGCCGGTCAGGGTCGCGGTGGTGACGAACACCGCGCCGCCGAGCGCGCCCAGGATGGTCCCGATGGTCGCGTAGCTCGCCGCGCGCCCGAGGTTGAACAGCGCGTGCTGGCGTACCTCGTAGGTGGTGAGGTGACCCTCGCGGCCGGTCGACGCGCTCGCGGTCGAGGCGGCGCCCGCTTCGCCGCCGTCGGTCCGCCCGGCGTCGGCGTCCATCCGGCTCGCGTAGACGGTGACGAGCGGGCCACACATGCCGATACAGTGGGCGCCGCCGAGCAGCCCGATCGCGGCGAACAACAGGACGTCGGTTCCGAGGAGCGGCGAGAGGTCCATGTCGATCAGTTACCTCCCGTTCGGGGCGCGGGCTGAAACGGATTTCGGCGGGCGGAACCGGCGGTCCGGTCCGCGGTTCGTCCGGTGGCGGTGAGGTTGACCACGCCGGTCACTCCTCCACGACGACGGTCCCGTACATCCCGCCATCGCGGTGGGGGATACAGACGTACTCGTAGGCGCCGGAGACGGTGAACGTGTGTTCGAAGCGGTCGCCGCTCTCTAAGATGCCGCCGAAGTCGTCGTCCCACGCCGCTGCCGCGGTGTCGTAGTCGTCGAAGCCGCCCGACGCGAAGAACTCGGCGTCCTCCGGGATCCCGCCCTCGGTCGCGGTGACGGTGTGCGCCCGCGCGCTCGTGTTCTCCCAGATGACCGTGTCGCCGACCGAGACCGTGATCTCTCGAGGTTGGTAGGCGGACGCGAGCATCCCGACGTCGAAGTCCGGTTCGCCGCCGACGCCCGCGCACCCGGCGAGCCCGACGGTCGCCGCCGCGCCCCCGACGGCGCCGGCCGATCGGAGGAACCGTCTGCGATACATACCCTATCTGAGGGCCTGAGGGGTTTCAATACCGCGGTCGGCCCCGCCGCATGGGAACGGATTTCCCGTCGGGATTCGGACGCGATCGACTTCGACCGACCTCGACCGACTTCGACCGACCTCGACCGACCCCGACCGACCTCGACCGACCCCGACCGACCTTGACCGACCTCACCCGCCGACGAGGTCCTCGAAGACCCGGCGCTGCGCCGCCGCGAGGTGTTCCGAGAACGTGGCGCGGGCGATGCCGATAGCGTCGGCCACCTCCGTCGCGCTCGCCCCGCGGGGGTGTTCGAAGTAGCCGAGCCGGTGGGCGGTCCGGACGACCTCGCGCTGCCGCTCGGTGAGCCGCCCCCGGTCGACGACGACCGGGTCCGATCGGGTGTCGGCCCCGCCGGAGCTCGTGAGCCGTTCGAGCCGTACCGACCCGCCGGTCGCCTCCAGCGCGTCGATCACGTCGCCGAGCGGGTCCGCCGCGGGCAGCGACAGCCTGAGCCGGACCCGGTCGGGCGCCGTCCGGACCGTGACCGACGAGACGGGGTACCCGAGCGACTCGACGGTATCGGACGGGAACTGTCCCGTCGCTCGGCTCCGGCAGCGGTAGACGCGCTCGTCTCCGCCGTCGAAGACGAGTTCCGCGTCGACTGCGCGGTCGGCGCGGAACTGCGAGACGACCGCGTCGTCGACGCGGACTCGGTCGACGTCCTCCGCGACGGCCCCCGGCGGCAACGCCGCCGCCACCGGCGCCCGCGCCGGGTCGTGGACCACGATCTCGACGCGGACGCCGGTGTCCCCGGAGCGGGCCGTGGCGCGGGCCCGCTCGGCGCCCCGCGGCGCGTCCGAACCGCTCCGGGCCGCGTCTGCGGAGCCGACGCCGCCGGAGTCGGTCGAGCCGTCGGCGCCGGAGTTAGGGCGATCGGCGTGACCGGAATCAGACGACCGCGACCGCTGTCCCATACGTCACTCCTGCGTTCGGAACCGGAAAAAAAGCGAGCCGAACGAGTAGGCGTCGCCGCGGCGCCGCGGACCGGCTGATAAAGGCCCGTCAAGAGTTGGCAACGACTCTCAGGGCGCGAGCCCGTACCGCGCACATGAACCAGCAGTCGCTCCGCGGGCAGTCGGTGGGAGTCGTTGGGGCGGGGGTCGGGGGGCTCTCCGCGGCGGCCTACCTCTCGGCCGCCGGCGCGGAGGTGACGGTGTACGAGCGCGCCGAGCGCGTCGGGGGCGTCGCCGGGCGGCTGGAGCTCGACGGGTTCCAGTTCGACACCGGCCCGTCGTGGTACCTCCTGCCGGAGCTGTTCGAGCGGTTCTTCGAGGACTTCGGCCGGTCCCCGGGGGAGTTCTACGAGCTGACTCGACTCGACCCACATTACCGCGTGTTCTGGGACGACGACGACCGCGCCGACGTGCCCGCCGACCCGGAGTTGGCCGCGGACCTGTTCGAGTCGTACGAGGCGGGCGCCGGTGAGGCGTTCCGCGAGTACCTCGACGACGCCGAGCGGGCGTACGACGCCGGGATGGAGCGGTTCGTCCTCCCCGGGCGGTCGCGGTTCCGCGACTACCTCTCGCTCGACGTCGTCGCCGGGGGGCGAGAGCTCGACCTGCTCTCCAGCCTCGACGAGACGGTGCGCTCGTACGTCGACCACCCAAAGCTCAGGCAGCTGCTTGAGTACACGCTGGTGTTTCTCGGCGGCTCGCCGCACAACACCCCGGCGCTGTACCAGCTGATGAGCCACGTCGACTACGGGCTCGGCGTCTACTACCCGATGGGCGGGATGTACGAGGTGATCGAGGCCGTCGAGACGGTCGCCCGCGACGCCGGCGCCGATGTTCACACGGGCGTCGAGGTGACGGGGATCGTCCCGGTCGACGGCGGCGTCGAGGTGGCGCTCGGCGGCGACCGCTACGTCCACGACCGGGTGGTCTGTAACGCCCCGCCCGCGCACGTCGAGCGGGAGCTGCTCCCCGACGGTACCGTGCGGCGGTTCGGCGACTACTGGGACCGGCGGACGTACGGCCCCTCGGCGCACCTGCTGTACCTCGGCGTCAAGGGCGAGCTTCCGGAGCTGGAACACCACACGCTCGCGCTCCCGACCGACTGGGACCCGCACTTCGAGGCGATATTCGACGAGCCGGCCTGGCCGACCGGGGAGACGAAACCGGTCGTGTACGTGAACGTCCCGTCGCGGACCGACCCGTCGGTCGCGCCCGACGGCCACGAGGCGGTCGTCACGCTCGTGCCCCTCGCCCCCGGGCTCGACGACACGCCGGACCGGCGCGCGGCGCTCAGGGAGCACGTCCTCAACGCGGTGGCGTCGCGGACCGGCGTCAACCTCCGCGGCCGGATCGTCGCCGAGGAGTCGGCGTGCGTCGCCGAGTTCGCCGATCGGTTCGACCAGCCCGGCGGGAGCGCGCTCGGGCTCGCGCACACGATGCGACAGACCGGCCCGCTCCGCCCCGGGCCGCGCGTCCGCGGCACCGATCGGCTCTACTACGTGGGCGGGAGCAGCAACCCCGGAATCGGCGTGCCGATGTGCCTGCTCGGCGGTGAGCACTGCGCGGCGGCGGTCGAGGCGGACGTCAGCGGGGGAGTCTTCGATCGGCTGCCGGTGGTGGGGCAGTGAGCGGCGCCGCAAGACGACGCTCGTCCACAGTCGTCCGACAGAGAACAAATATTTCAAAAAATCGGTTACGAGATCGAAAACGGTTAGAAAACCTTACCAGTCAGGTTGGTACATTTAATAAATACGCGACGTGATTGGTACTGTCGCATGATTGAAACAGCAGCGGCTGACTTACTCGCCAGCGGAACAGTCCCGCTTGAAATGACACAGACGGAAATCTTCCAAGCAATCCAGGAGAACGGGCTCTTGGCCTCGTCGCTCTGGATAAACATCGCCCTCGCCGGCCTCTCCATCCTGCTGTTCGTTTATATGGGCCGGAACGTAGAGGACCCGCGCGCGCAGCTGATCTTCGTCGCCACGCTGATGGTGCCGCTGGTTTCCATCTCCAGCTACACCGGGCTCGTCTCCGGGCTCACGGTAAGTTTCCTCGAGATGCCGGCCGGCCACGCGCTGGCTGGCCAAGAGGTGCTCACGCCGTGGGGTCGGTACCTCACGTGGGCGCTGTCGACGCCGATGATCCTCATCGCGCTCGGCCTGCTGGCCGGGTCGAACATGACGAAGCTGTTCACGGCCGTCGTGGCCGACATCGGGATGTGCGTCACCGGCCTCGCCGCCGCGCTGACCACGTCCTCCTACCTGCTGCGCTGGGTCTGGTACGTGATTAGCTGCGCGTTCTTCGTCGTCGTCCTCTACATCCTGCTCGCCGAGTGGGCGCAGGACGCGGAGGTCGCCGGCACCGCCGAGATCTTCAACACGCTGAAGATCCTCACCGTGGTCCTCTGGCTCGGCTACCCGATCTTCTGGGCGCTCGGTGCCGAGGGCCTTGCCGTGCTCGACGTGGCCATCACCTCGTGGGCCTACAGCGGGATGGACATCATCGCGAAGTACCTCTTCGCGTTCCTCCTGCTGCGCTGGGTCGCGAGCAACGAGCGGACGATCTCCGATATGGCGTCCGGGCTCGGCTCGGCCTCCCGCGGCGGTGCGGCGCCCGCTGACGACTGATCGACCGCGGGGTCGGACTCTCGCGGATTTCTTTTCAGCCGGTCCCACGCCCGCTGGCCGCAGGTCTGCCGGCCGAGAGAAAAGCGCTAAACCCGCGGCGGCGGTGAAGACGGTATGAAACAGGCGATCGTCGCCCGGACGGACATCGGTATGGGCGAGGGGAAGCTCGCCGCGCAGGTCGCGCACGCGTCGCTGTCGGCGTACCAAGACGCCGGCCGGCGAGCCCGCAAGAAGTGGCAGGGCGAGGGACAAAAGAAGGTCGTGCTGAAGGGCGACTCCGAGAGCCAGCTGTTCGAACTCGCCGACAAGGCCGACAAGGAGGGGCTTCCCTACGCGATCGTCCGCGACGCCGGCCACACCCAACTGGAGCCCGGCACCGTCACCGCGCTCGCGGTCGGACCCGCTCGCGACGACAGCGTCGACCGGGTAACCGGCGACCTCTCGTTGTACTGAATGACCCCCGAACGCACCTTCCGGGAGGCGCACCCGACCGAGCGCGCGGTCGGCATCGAGTACTACGTCAGCGACGCCGACGGGATCGGCGGGCGGCTCCGGGAGTCCCCTGAGGACTTCCGCGTCCGCGAGCTGGAGGCGTTCGACGCGGAGCCGGTCGACGCCGACCCCGGGAGCTACCCCGAGCTGGTCCTCCGGGCGACGCTCCGCGACTGGGACACGAACGACTTCGCGCGTCGGCTCTCGGACGCGCTGCAGATCAGCCGCGAGCGCGTCTCGTGGGCGGGGACGAAGGACAAGCGCGCCGTCACCACGCAGCTGTTCACGGTTCGCGGGGTCGACGCCGACGACCTCCCCGAGATCCGCGGCGCCGAGATCGAGGCGCTCGGCCGGGCGGGGCGGGGCCTCTCGTTCGGCGACCTCGCCGGCAACGCCTTCGAGATCCGGGTCGCGGACGCGGTCGACGAGGCCCCGGAGCGCGTCGCGGCCGCGGTGGGCGACCTCAGGGCGTTCGCGGGCGATGCGGACGCCGGCGGCGAACCGGACGCCGGCGGACCCCCGATCGAGGCGACCGTCGGCGTCCCGAACTACTTCGGCCAGCAGCGCTTCGGCAGCCGGCGCCCGGTCACGCACCTCGTGGGGCTGGCGATCGCCCGAAACGACCCTCGCGAGGCGGTCCGACTGTACGCCGGCAACCCGGCCGAGACGGAGCCGGACGACACCCGGGCCGCGCGCGACCGCGTAGACCGTGCCTTCGGCGGTAGCGGGGACGTAGACCCCGCTGACGACGGCGACGATCCCGCCGCCGACAATTCCGCCGCCGACGATCCCGCCGCCGACGACACAGGCGACGGAGATTGGGTCGCCTGTCTCGACGCGATCCCCGGCAAGCTCCGGTTCGAGCGCTCGATGGTCCACCGGCTCTCGGACCGCGACGTCGACCCCGACGCGCCGCCCGACCACGAGGACTGGTGGCACGCGCTGGAGGCGGTTCCCTCAAACCTCCAGCGGCTGTTCGTCAACGCCGCGCAGTCGTTCCTGTTCAACCGGATCGTGAGCGAGCGGCTGCGCCGCGGGCTCCCGTTCGCCAGTCCCGTCGCCGGCGACGTGGTCTGCTTCGCCGACGGCGACGCGCCCGAGGAGCTGTACGCGCCGGACACCGACCGGCTCCAGCGCGTCGACGCCGACCGGGTCGAGGTTGTCTCGCGGCACTGCGAGCGCGGGCGGGCGTTCGTCACCGCGCCGCTCGTCGGCACCGAGACCGACCTCGGCGACGGCGAGCCGGGCGAGATAGAGCGCGAGGTCCTCGCCGGCGCCGGGATCGAGCCGGGCGACTTCGACCTCCCGGGCGAGTTCGACTCCCGCGGGACGCGGCGGGCGGTCCTCCTGCGCGCGGACCTCGACGTCTCGTTTTCGGGCGGCGACCCCCAGTTCGCGTTCGCGCTCCCCAGCGGCTCGTACGCGACCGTGCTGCTCCGCGAGTTCACGAAGCGCGGCCCGCTCGATCTCTGATCGATCCGCATTTGCGGATCATCTCGGCCGTACGAGGGTCAAAAACACCACATAACTGTGTTTCGTTCCGAGCCGTTTTTGTGCGACAGCCCGCAATCGAGGGCATGACCCGAATCGTCGTCATCGACCTCCACGGCCAGTTCACCCACCTCGAACGCCGGGCGCTCCGCGACCTCGGCGTCGACACCGAGATACTCTCCGCGGACATGCCGGCCGAGGAGATCGACGCTGACGGTGTCGTCCTCTCGGGCGGCCCGGACATGGACCGCGTCGGCAACGCGCCCGACTACCTCGAACTGGATGTCCCCGTCCTCGGGATCTGCCTCGGGATGCAGCTGATCGCCGCGGAGCTGGGCGGCGCAGTCGGCGGGGGCGACTACGGCGGCTACGCCGACGTCGACGTCGAGATCGTCGACGACGAGGACCCGCTCGTCGGCTCGCTCGCGCCCGAGACGCGCGTCTGGGCCTCACACGCCGATGAGGTGACGGAGCTGCCCGAGGGGTTCGGCCGCACCGCCACCTCCGACGTCTGCGGCATCGAGGCGATGTCGAACCCGAACGCGGGGCTGTACGGCGTCCAGTGGCACCCGGAGGTCGCCCACACCGAGCGCGGTGAGGAGGTCTTCGAGAACTTCGTCGCGATCTGCGAGTCAGCGTAGCGAACGCCGTCGCTGGTCGGTCGGCGAACGCGAAAAAAACGGTGGAGCCGCTTACTCCGCGAACAGCTCGTCGACGGCCTCGCCCGCGGTCTCGACCGCCTCCTGCGCGACCGCCTCGCGGTCGGGCTCGGCGTCGTCGGGCGTGTTGAGGTAGACGTCGACGTCGAGGACGCCCTCCTCGAAGGTGATGGTAACGTCGAGGTCGGTGACCGTCGACTGGTCGTAGTGCTTGAACACGATTCCCTCGGCCGCCTCGGCGGCGGTGCGAACGACATCCTCGTCGCTCGGGTCCGCGTCGGCGGCGTCGCCGGCAGCGTCGTCGGCTGCGTCGGCCTCGGAACCGTCGGCTCCTGCGTCGGTCACGGCCTTACGCGCCGCCGGCGCCCGGGCCGCCCGGTCCCATCGGGCCGCCGCCCGCGCCGCCCTGGAGCATCTGCTGGAGTTCGCTCTGGAGATCGTCGAACTGCTCTTCGACGCGCTCCTCCTGCTTTTCGAGCTGCTCGACACGGACATCGAGCGAGTCGACCTTGTTCTCGAGGTCGTCGTAGGCGGACTCGTAGTCCGTCTCGACGAGGACCTCGCCGATCTCTCGGTACATCCCCGCATCCTCGTCGACGTCTTCGAGGGCGTCGAGGGCGGTCTTCGACTCGTTGAGCGCGGACTGCGCCTGCTCTTTCTGCTCGGCGACCTGCTGTGCGGTCTCCTGAAGCTCCTGCAGTTCCTCGATCTTCTCCTGTGCCTCGGGCGGCATGTTCCCTTGCATGGGCGGACTGAGGCGGCCCGGACGGAAAAACCCCCGACTTCTCGGACGACGGACTATTCGGAGCGTAGCGCCCCGATAAGTCGCGTTATCGGCGTTTCCGCGAGGGACTCAATCGCGCTCCGGGCCGACGCGCTCGGCGACCGCGACCAGCCGCGACCAGCTGTTGACGCCGGCGCGAAGCGCCACGAGGTCGGCGGCGAGCACGCGAACGCGGACCGCGTCGCCCTCGCGGTCGACGCTCGCGCTCGAACGGGCGTCGGCGATCTCGCCGACCTCGGGGCCGAGCGCGTCGGCCACGACGCGGGCGCGTCGCTCGGTGGGATAACTGAAAGAGAGGACCGTCTCGTGTGCGCGCGTCGCCGTCACGGTCCGAAATAGAGGGGTCGCTTACTCGACGTCGACTTCCTTGATGCCGCCGCCGCGCTCCTTCAGGAGGACGCGGTGGCCGCAGTACGGGCAGCGCACGCCGCCGTACTCGTCGAGGGTGACGTCGCGCTTACAGCGG
>JBNJEE010000077.1:0-12475 GCA_051745525.1 Methanobacteriota archaeon
TGTGCGGAGCGATCGGGTGGGGCTTTGTACGTGTTCGCCGCCGATTCACACTCAACTAGTTATGAGCGATCAGCGGGGACCTCGATGATTCTCTCGGTGCGTCCGGTTTGAGCGCCGACGCATCGGTTCACCTCGCTCGGCGGCCAGCAGAAGACTGACAGAAAGTTTATAAGTCCCGATACTAATATATTAACTCGTTGTGTAGTAATTATCGGGGAGCGTCGCAAAGCCGGAAAACTCGTCTCGCCCCGTTCCGTCCGACCCGTCGCCCGAACTGTTGAACGCGCTCGAAAGCGACACGGAGACGGTCACCGGCGCCGTCGCCGCCGGGACCGTGACGCTGGAGGAAGTCGATCGGTTCGTCCGGCGCGCGGAGCGCGGCGAGGTCGACAGCGAGGAGAACCTCGACGCGGTCGTCCGGATCGTCCACGCGCTGTTGTGCGACGAGCCGAGCTGGGCGAAGATGGAGCCGGCCGGCTCGCCGGTTCGGGCCTGACGCCGCCGCGATCAAAGCGGATCCGCCGTCTCTCCGTACTCTCTCATCTTTTCCGTCTCTCGCTTCCCAGTTCTCTCCGTTGTCCCCGATCTCGTTCCAGACGTCGCCGCGTCGCCGGCTACCGATTCAGCGCCGCGAGCGCCTCGGCCGCCTCGCGGGCCGCTTCGAGGTGGTCGCGGGCGCGGCGCGGGTCGTCCGTCTCCTCGGCCGCGCGGGCGAACCGCGTCAGCGTGCGCGTCAGCGACGCGCGAGCGGCCGCGACGCCCTCGCCGGCGTCGGATGACCGCGAGGGGGACGAGCGCTGTGGACCGAGCCGCTGCGGCGACGACTCCTGTGGCGACGCCGACTCCGGCGACGGCGCGGCGGCCGACGGAGCGCGCTGCGACCGGGCGGGGTCGTCCGCGCCGGATTCGGCCCCGGGAGAGCCTCCTCTACCGGAGTCGCCCCCGCTGGCGCCGACCGCTTCCCCGGTGGCCGGGCCGTTCTCGGCCGCGGCATCGACGCCGTCCTCGGCCTCGGGGTCGGCCGAAGCCTCGCCCTCGTCTACCGGTGCCTCGCCAGCGGTTTCGTCTCCCGCTCCCCCGACCTCGTTCCCGCAGGTGGGGCAGAACTCGCGACCGTCGTGGCGGAAGATGGGGTCGCCGCACTCCTCGCAGTGGCGGTTCGTCATCGTCGCGCCCTTTAACAGGAGTTCGGACATCCGCTGGGTGTGCTCGCGCTTCTTTTCGTCCTCCGCGAACTTCTCGCGGAGCTTCTCGCGTTCCGCCTCCTTGTCGAAGCCGTCGCTCATGGGCGGACGGACGTGGTTCGCGGGCAAAAGTCCCGTGGGCTCGGGACGAGCGGGCGCGGGAGCGCGGCCGCCGTCGGACCGCGGCCTGCTACTCCTCGGTGATCGTGCGGTCGTCGGGGTCCAGATCGCCGCGGTGGATCTTCGCGCCGTCCTGTGCGACCTGCCGACCCAACACCGCGCACTTCACGCGCATCGGCGAGATGTCGACGCCGAGCATCTCGGTGACGTCGTCGGTGTCGAGCGCGTCGACCTCGTCGACAGCCATCCCGTGGAGCCGCTCGGAGAGCATGCTCGCGGAGGCCATCGAGATGGCGCAGCCGTCGCCGGTGAACCGCACCGCCTCGACCGTCTCCTCGGCGTCGTCGAGTTCGACGTCCATCCGGATCGTGTCGCCGCAGGAGGGGTTCTCGCCGACGTGCGTGAAGTCCGGATCCTCGAGTTCCCCGTAGTTGCGCGGGTTCTTGTAGTGGTCGAGGATCTGCTGCCGGTACATATCCGAGCCCAGTCCCATACTGGCTCTGAGTACGCCGGTCCGGCTGAAAAGAGTTCCGTCGGACGCAGTGGCGGGTGAACGCGCCCGACTGAACGACCGCGGACGCGGACGCGAGCATCTCGTTTCACACGGAGTATTCAAGTATCACGGAAGCGAAAAACGCTGAATGATAGCCGGCGTCCTTCCTCCGTCGTGGGCGGGGATCGCCGTCTCGGCCGGCGTGCCGCTTTTCGTCGTGTTGTTCTACTTCGACGGGATGATCCTGGGGAAGTTCACTCCGCCCGGGGCGCTGTTTTTCGGATACGTTGTCGTCGTCGACCCGCCAGTGCTGGTACTCGGCGCCGTGGTCGGATTGTGCGTCGTCGCTTCGACGCTCGGCCAGTGGACGCTGTACCGGGGGTTCAACGAGGAGCGTCCGGAACTCATCGGGATCCGTCGACGGGTGCCGTATCTGAATCGGCTTCCGTTCATTATCCGGGGGAAGGTGGGGACTCGGTGGATGCGGTTCGTCACCCGGGCGTTCGAGCGGTTCGGCGGCGCCGCGCTCTGTCTGACGAACGCCGTTCCGGGACTGGCGGGACTGATGAGCATCCCGGCCGGTCTGAGCAAGTACCCCTTGGCCCGTTTCCTCGCGTTCGCGACCGTGGGAAACGTCGTCTACATGTGTCTTCTGCTCGCGGCCGCGAAGGGGCTCCTCCGCGTGTTTTGACACCACGAGCGCGCCGCTGCCGGGACGATGGGTTCCGGCGGTGTTCTATCCGTTCGGCCGTGAGAGACGCCCCTGTCCCGCTTGCGATGGTCCGGACGCCGACCACCCTGGCTACGTCGGCCGCGGAGGGCTGGGAGACCGGCCGCGGCGGCGTCGATCCAGGCGAGTTCGACGAGCCGGGTGGCCTCGCCTTAGGCCGCGTGCTCCTCGACCCACGCCGCGAGGTCCTCGCCCGGGATGAACCCCTCGGCGCGACGTGCGACCGGTTCGCCGTCGACGAAGAGGACGAACAGCGGGACGCTCCGCACGTCGAACCGCTCGACCAGCGGCGGGTCGTCGCGAGGGTTCACAAGGCCGACGGCGAGGTCCGTCTCGACGCCGCGGGCCACGTTCCCGATCACCGGCTCCATGCTCGCGCAGATGCCGCAGCCGTCGGTGTAGAACTCCACGAGCGCAGCGTCGGCGTCGGCGACGAAGGCGTTGAGGGCGGCTTCGTCCGCCAGCGACACCGGCCGATCGCCGCCCGATCTCCCCTCGCCGGACGCGCCGGTATCCTCGGCGCCGTTCGATACAGTATTGGATCCCATACGCATTATTGGGTGCGGGGAGGGATAACTGCTTCTGTCGTCGGAGTCGGCCGCGGTCGGGAAGAGAGAACCCGGCAGAGAGAATCCGCGCGGCGGAGATCGCGTCGCTACGCCGGCTTGTCGCCCTCGGGCTCGGTCCGCCACCCGCCCTTCAGCGTGACGAACCAGATCGAGAGGCCGGCGAGGACGAAGACGGCCGCCATGTACGGGATGATCGGCAGTTCGATCCCGACGAAGTCGAGCACGGTCCGTAGCTCGTAGACGATCACGCCGAAGATCGCGAGCGTCACGAGCAGCCCGCCGCGGCTGATGTCGACGGTCATCGGACCACCCCGGCGAGTGAGGCCGACGCGTCGACGACCGCACCGAGTAACGTCGCCGCCGCGTTCGCGAGCGCGTCGATCAGCGGCGAGAGCCACACGGGATACGTGCCGACGCCCGGACCGAGCAGTCCGCCGCGGTTGATGATCGCCGCGATCGGAAGGGCGTACGCGAGGACGACCAGCACGGCCGCAATGCTCACCCACAGGCGAAGGTTATCGAGCACCAACGGCGCGTCGTCGGCGCCTGAGACCGGGCTCGGAAGCGGATCGGCGAGGCCCGACACGCGGGGGTTCCCCATCGTCAACACGAGATTCCCGAGGAAGAGGATCGTCGAGATGAAAAGCAGGGTGCCCCCGATCGCGATCTGGATGTTGAGCTCCTCGAACCCGCCAAACATCGTCGGGTAGTCGAATCCGGAGTACTCCGGTTCGGCAGTCCGGCGCGGGACGCCGAGCAGCCCCTGCGCGTGCATCGCGTTCGACATCAGTGCCATGCCGATGAACCAGAGCACGACCTGGAACAGCCCGATCTGACTGCTGTAGATCGGCTTGTTGCTGATCTGCGGCCAGATCCAGTAGGTTCCGGCCATCATCGTCAACGCGACCGCGGTCCCGACGGTAAGGTGGAAGTGACCGGGCACCCACAGCGTGTTGTGGATGAGGTAGTTGATGTTCATCCCCGCGTTGACCATCCCCGAGAAGCCGCCCGCGGCGAACATCAGCCCGGCGAGCATCATCCCGGTGAACTCCGGCTTCCGCCACGGGAGGTTCGTGAGCCAGCCGAGCAGCCCGGTGCCGCCGTTCTTGCGAGCGCCGTACTCGACGCTCGCGACGACGGTGAACGCGGTGAGCAGGCTCGGCAGCAGCAGGAACATCGTGTTCGTCATCGAGATGAACTTGAACCCCTCCGCGATCCCGGGGTCGAGATACTGGTGGTGGATCCCGACTGGCGTCGAGAGCAGGAGGAACAGCACGAACACCACCCGAGCGAGCGGGTCGCTGAACAGCCGCCCGCCTGCGATCTTCGGCAGGACCGTGTACCAGAGCATGTACGCCGGCATCAGCCAGAAGTAGACGACCGGGTGACCGAAGAACCAGAACAGCGTCCGAGTGAGCGTCGGGTTCACCTGGTCGATCAGGCCGAGCGACCACGGGAGGAGGAACAACAACACGGAGGCCGCCACGGCGGACGTGGCGATGTACCACATCGCCATGGTCGTCAACACCATGAACGTCTGGAGGGGGATCCGCTCGTCGGGGTGGTCGCTCCGCCACGCGAGGAACGTCCGGAACCAGTCCGCGCCGGCGATCCACGAGCCGACGATGAACACCACGAGCCCCGTGTAAAACAGCGGATGCGCCTGAAGCGGCGCGTAGAAGGTGAAGAGTACGTCGGCGCTCATGTCGATGGCGTCCGTGAACCCGGCGAGGATCGAGATCCCGGTGAGCGTCATGCCGGCCGCCATCAGCCCGTACCACGTCCACGTGATCTTGATGTTTATCAGAGGCCGATCCAGACTGCGCGTCAGCGCCCAAGTGAACAGCCCCACGAGGAAGAATATCGTGAAGCTGATCACCATGAAAACGCCGTGCGCAGTGAGAACGGTGTAGTAATCAGTGGAGGGAATGATCCGCGCAACGTCGGTCCGGTGGAGCGTCTGGACGATCCCGAAGATCGCGCCGAGGAACAGCGCGAAGAAGGCGCTCAGGAAGGCCGCGCGAACGACGCGAGCCTCGTTCGGGAACTTGTCGACGAACGTCTGTTCTGACTCGATGGCAGTGCTCACTCGCTGTCACCCCCGCTGCTCTCGAACTCAGACTGGCTGACGACGTGGAGCTTCCCCTCCATGACGTGGTGGCCCGCGCCGCAGTACTCGTTACAGACGATTCCGTACTCGGTGGGCTCGTCGGTCTCGACCGTGATCTCCGAGACCTCGCCGGGGACGACCATCGTGTTCGCGCCCGTACCCGCGACCTCGAACCCGTGGATCACGTCCTGAGAAGTCACGTGTAACGTCACGGTGCTGTTCTCGGGGACGACGATCGGGTCGGGTTCGAAGGCGAACTGGTAGGCGACGACGTACGCCTCATACTCGTTTTCACCGACCTGCTCGACTCGGGGCTCCGAGAACCGCTCGTCCTCGTCAAGCGCCCCCGAATCGATCGTCGGCTGCGAGTCAGCGACCATCGCCACGCCCGGGCCGACGGCGCCGTACGTCACGGTGCCGATGAGCGCGAGGATCAACACGATCGAGAGCGCGAGCCAGAGCTTCTCGTAGGCGTGAATGTGCACGTCAGATCACCCCACCACGACCAGGTCCCGGCCAAGGAACTCCACGTAGTAGATAAACACCCATGCGAGTACCAGAATCGCGAAATAAATGCCGATGAGCGTGAGCGTGCCGATCGGGTCAAACTCTTCCCCATCACCGCCCACGTCTTCCGCGCCACCGTGTGCGGTCTCGTTTTGGGCCATAGGCGGCGTTATAGACAGGGAAACATATAACATCTACCCGTTCTCGGACCCTGAAAACACGGGCATTATATATGTCCGAGGGAGCGTTGTACCGGGTATGAACTTCTCGATCCAACAGGCTGTACTCCTCGTCCTGGGCGGACTCATCCCCGCGTTGGTGTTTATCGCCGATCGGGCGGAGTTCGTCGTGGCGGTGACGCTGGTGAACGTCCTGCTCATCTGGGCGAGCCTCCAGATCGCGACCGGCGGGAGCCTGCCGGGATTCGGGGGCGACGCGACCGATCCGGAACGGGCGTAGTCGACCGGAACGCGCCGAGGCGAGACCGACGGGCCGGAGCGCGGCGCCCGGCGGAACGACGGAAGCGAACTCATGTCAGGCTGTACGCTCTGTGACCTCCCGACCGGGGACGACCCGCACACTGCCCCCGACGTCGACGGCGAGTTCTGCTGTCAGGGCTGCCTGACGGTCGCGCGCTCGCTCGACGACGTCGAGGACCTCGAGGACCTCGACGCGCGGCGCCCGGACGCGGCACCGGGCGAGGAGTTCGACGGCGAGACGACGTTCCTCCACGTCGACGGGATGCACTGCGCGACGTGCGAGTCGTTCCTCGAGATGACCGCCGGCGAGCAGGACGGGGTCGCGGCCGCCGAGGCGAGCTACGCCACCGACACGATCCGGGTCGACTACGACCCCGAGACCGTAGACGCGGACGAGCTCCCCGACCGGCTCTCGGTCGCGGGCTACTCGGCGAGCGACCGCGCGGACCCGGACGCGGCGGACGACGACGCCGTCGTCCGGTTCCTCATCGGCGGCGGCTTCTTCGGAATGATGGCGATGCTGTGGTACGTGCTCTTCCTGTACCCGACCTACTTCGGGTACGAGCCGA
This sequence comes from Methanobacteriota archaeon, assembly GCA_051745525.1. GTDB lineage: Archaea > Halobacteriota > Halobacteria > Halobacteriales > Haloferacaceae > Halorubrum. The sequence continues at coordinate 6,762 of JBNJEE010000077.1, forward strand.
TCGTCGACCTCGGCGGCGTCTCCGGGACCTATCTTTTCGCGCAGATCTGGCTGTTCGCCTCCATCGTGCTGTTCTACACCGGCTACCCGATCCTGCGAGGGGCGTACGTGAGCCTTCGGGCGCGACAGCCGAACATGGACCTGCTCGTGTCGCTCGCGGCGACGAGCTCGTACGCGTACAGCACGCTCGCGCTGCTCGTCGGCCGGACTGACCTCTACTTCGACGTGACCATCGCGGTCATCCTCGTGGTCACCGCCGGCAACCACTACGAGTCGATCATCAAGCGGCAGGCGACCGGAATGCTCGCCGACCTGACGACGGTCGAGGACCGCACCGTGCGAACCGAGGCGGGAGAGACAGTCGCCGCCGACGCGGTCGCCCCCGGTGACCGCCTCCTCGTTCGCCCCGGCGAGCGCGTGCCGTTCGACGGGACCGTCGCCGAGGGGACCGCCGCGGTCGACGAGGCCCTAGTCACCGGCGAGTCGCTGCCGGCGACGAAACGCGAGGGCGACCCGGTCCGTGGCGGCACCGTCGTCACCGACTCGCCGGTCGTGATCGAGGTCGGCGAGGACGCGGCGAACACTCTCGACACCCTCGTGCGCCTGCTCTGGGAGATCCAGAGCTCTCGGTCCGGGATCCAGCGGCTCGTCGATCGACTGGCGACGGTGTTCGTCCCCCTCGTCGTCGCGGTCGCGACCGTCGGCGCCGCGGCCACCCTGGCGCTCGGATCGGCGCCGATCGACGCCGCGCTCGTGGGACTGACGGTACTGATCGTCTCGTGTCCGTGCGCCCTCGGACTGGCAACCCCGCTCGCGGTCGCCGCCGGCATCCGCGACGCCGCGAAGCGCGGGATCGTCGTCGTCTCCGACGCCGTCTTCGAGGCGGCCGACGACATCGACACCGTCGTCCTCGACAAGACCGGGACACTCACCGACGGCGAGATGCGCCTGCTCGACGCGACCGCGGCCGAGGGGGCCTCGGTCGACCGCGTGCGGGAGCGCGCCGCAGCCGTCGAGCGCGCTTCGGTCCACCCGGTCGCCGAGGCGATCGTCTCAGGTGTGCGCGGGGACGCGGGAGGCGGGACGACCGAGCGGCCGGCGACCGACGGCGGCGCCGCGACGGCCGGCGATTCGACCGCCGAGGACGCTGGCGCGGCCGACGGGCCCGTCTCCCCGGCCGGCCCGTCCGCGACCGACGTCGACGTCCTCGACCGCGGGGTCGCGGGGCGCGTCAACGGCGACGAGGTCGTCGTCGGGCACCCCGACCTCTTCGGGGAGCGCGGCTGGCCGGTCTCCGACCAGCTCCGTGAGGCGGGGACGGCTGCCCGCGACCGCGGGAACGTCCCCGCCTACGTGGGCTGGGACGGCCGGGTGCGCGGGGTCCTCGCCGTCGGCGACGAGGTACGCGACGGCTGGGAAGCGGTCGTCAACGACCTCGACGCGGACGGTCGCCGAGTCGTCGTACTCACCGGCGACGCGCCCGCGGCCGCGAGGCGGTTCACGGACCACCCCGCGATCGACGAGGTGTTCGCGGAGGTGCCGCCGGAGGCGAAGGCCGAGACGGTCCGGCGGCTCCGCGCCGAGGGGTCGGTCGCGATGGTGGGCGACGGGAGCAACGACGCCCCGGCGCTCGCCGCGGCCGATATCGGCGTCTCGATCGCCTCCGGGACCGACCTCGCGGCCGACGCGGCCGACGCGGTCCTGTTGGAGGACCGGCTCTCCGCGGTCCCGGAGCTGTTCGCCGTCACGCGCGGGACGAACCGGCGGCTGAAACAGAACCTCGGCTGGGCGTTCGTCTACAACGCGGTCGCGATTCCGATGGCGCTCTCGGGCGTCCTCAACCCCCTGCTGGCCGCGCTCGCGATGGCGTCGAGCAGCATCCTCGTGGTGACGAACTCCGCCCGCGCAGTTTATAAAAGCAACTGAGGCGCGGCGGGGCAAGGGAATCGGCTTGATATACCCGGTGGCGCGTGCTTACGAGACCGCTCCGCGGCCGAACGGCGAGAGACCGAAGGTCCCTCTGGAAGCCGGCGCTTCGCGCCGGCGACAACACGTGCGAGGGAGTCGCTGGCGGTTGGCTCCGCCAGCGACGATGCTGGGGAGGTGTGAGGTGCTGTACGGTACCGTACGGGGCGAGACTCAAAAGGGCAGTCGCCGGCGGCGGGAGCCGCCGGCTGTCACCGGGCGAAGCCCGGTTGCCCGAAGGACGCAGTCCCTCGCTGCCCGTGGCGCGTCGCGCCACGCTGCGGTAAGGCAGGCATAGGCGCTCACGAGAGCAGCGCTCTCGTGAGCCAATCAGAACGCGGAGCGTTCTGACGACATCGCGAAAATCTTCGCTTTTTAGCGGCGACAGCGAGCGTGCGTCCGCCTCCCGGCTGGGGCTTTGGAGGCGGTCGCCGTCAAGTTACGGTCCGGAGCTGTAACAACTCGACTGGGAGTTTGACGATATCCTTCGTTTATCCGCGCGAAACGACTTATCAGAGCTGGCCTTCCTCGCGGAGCTGTTCCGCCTCGCTCTTCTCGTAGCGCCACGAGATGTCGGCCTTCTCGTCCTGCCAGTCCCACGGCTCGACGAGGACGATGTCGTCTTCGCGGATCCACACCCGCTTTTGCATTCGGCCAGGGATGCGCGCGGTTCGCTGTTTCCCGTCCGCACAGCGCACTTTGACGCGGTTCGCGCCGAGCATCTCGACGACCTCCGCGAACACCTCGTCGTCGTCGGGCATCCGGAGGTCGTTCCCACCGCCGCCGTCTCCGTTGCTCATGCGTACGCGGTGATACGCGTTCGCGGAAATAAAAGGGCCGCTCTCCGCCGCCGAGATCCTTCCCTTTTAACCACGGCCGACGGCCACCCGACGACATGCGCGACACGCTCGGCCTCGAAGGCATCGCGGGCATCCTCGTCGTCGTCGTCGCCGTCGGTATCATCACCGTGCGCGATCCCGTCGTCGGCGGCGCCGTAATGCTACTTCTCGCCGGCCTCGCACTGATAGCGAAGGGGCTCGTCGACACCGCCATGCGGTCGTTCGGCCTGAAGTGAGCCGACCGCGGCGGTTCACCGCCCTCCCGAAAGGCTCATAGCGGCCGACCGTTGCCCTCAGATATGGTCGAAGTACCCGCCGTCGCAGTCGAACTCGTCGAACTCCTCGCCGTCACCGTCGGCGCCGGCGCGGCCGCCGCGGTCGGCGTCGTCCTCGAACAGTTCGGGCTCTCGGCGGCCTCAGGCGGCGACCTCGTCCTCGGCGCGTGGGCCGTCGGCATGGGGCTGATCGCCCTGTACGTGGGGCTCGTCGGGCTCGGCTACGAGCAGGCGCTCCCGCGGCTGCGCCGCCTCGCGAGCGGCGAGTAGGCGCTACAGCTCTCCCTCGTCGGCGAGTTCGCGCACCCGGGCCGCGCGCTCGCGGATCGACTCCCACTCCGCGTCGTCTTTGTTGTCGACGTGCGAGTACATCAGACCCATCCGGCCGGTGCCTCGGAGCGTCTCCTCGTTCTCTTTTAAGAAGTCCCAGTAGAGCGCGTTGAACGGGCAGGCGCCCTCGCCCGTGGTCCGCGAGACGGCGTACGGGCAGTCGGCGCAGTGGTCGCTCATCCGGTTGACGTAGCTCCCGGAGGAGGCGTACGGCTTCGAGGAGAGCACGTCGGTGCCGAACGACCCCATCGCGACCACGTTCGGCGTCGTCACCCAGTGGTAGGCGTCGACGAAGCCGAGGTGGAACCACTCGTTCACGTCGGCGGGGTCAGCGCCGTAGACGAGCGCGAAGTTCGACAGTATCATCAGCCGCTCGATGTGGTGCGCGTAGCCGTACTCGCGGACGTGACCCACCGCCTCGGAGAGACACCGCATGTCGGTGTCGCCGTCCCAGTAGGCGGGCGGGAGGTCACGCGACTGCTCCAGCCGGTTCGCGTCGGCCAGCTCGGGCATCGCCTCGCGATAGACGTGGCGCATGAACTCCCGCCAGCCGAGGACCTGCCGGATGAACCCCTCCGCGGCGTTGAGTGGGACGGGGGCGAGGTCGCCGTTCGGCGTTGCTCCGTCGTCGCCGTTCGACGCTGATCCCTCGTCGCCGCTCGCTGCCGATCCCTCGTCACCCGAGTCGTCGCCTCCGAAGTCCTCAAGCGACGTCGACACCGCACCGATCCCTCCGTGCTCGGCGGGGTCGTACGCGCCCGGCTCGACGCCCCGCTCCGCGTAGGCACGCTCGACGGCCCGCACCGGCTCGCGGGGGTCGAGCAGCCCGAGGTTAATCGCCGGCGAGAGCAGCGAGTGCGAGCAGAACGGCTCGCCGCCGACCATCGTGTCCTGATACCGGCCGAACGCGGGGAGCCCCTCACGGACGAAGCGGTCGAGCGCCTCGCGCGCCCCGTCGCGGGTGACCGGCCACGCGAAGCCGTCGAGCGAGTCGTTCCCCCACGTGTCGAACCGCTCGCGCACCCACGCGTGGGTCTCGCGGGTCAGCTCGTCCGGCTCGAACGTCGGCCGCACGGGCGGCTCCCAGCCGTCCGGCGGCGTCTCTTGGTTCAGGTCGTCGTAGTTCCACTCGCCGCCGACCGGCTCGCAGTCGTCCATCAGAACCCCCGTCTCGCGCCGGACATGTCGGTACCAGTTCTCCTGTCGGTAGGTCCGCTCGGCCGCCCCGTCGGCACCGATCGCCGTCTCCTCGCCGCCGGCCCATTCGCGCCAGTCGGCCGGCGTCGTCCAGAACAGCTCGTTTTCGACGAGTTCGAGGGTCCCGCCGCGCTCGGCGACCAGTTCGCGGAGCCGCTCGCCGGCGCCGTGGCTCGCGGGGCGCATCAGCCGCAGGCGCGGGCTGCCGTCTCCGTCGCGGCCGTCGGCGGCCCCGGCCGTGCGCCCCGCGAAGAACTCGTCGAGCCCCTCACCGAACGACTCGGCCCGCACGTACGTCACGTCGCGGCCGCGCTCGCGGAGCTCGTCGCGGAAGTGTCGCATCGCCGAGAACACGAGGGTCAGCTTGTGGGCGTGGTACGGCTTCCGGTCGGCGAACCCGTGCGCCTCGATCAGCAGCACGTCGTCGGCCGCGTCGAGGACGTCGAGGTCGGGGTTGAGCTGGTCGCCGAGCAGCCAGCAGGTCGTCCGGTCGCTCACGACGGGACTCAGGGGCGCCAGCAACATAGCTCCGACGCCGCGCGCGGCGACCGCCGTCTCTCCTCCTCCGCACCGCTGCCGTCCCTCCGCACCGCCGCCGCATCCGCGGCTTTTTGTCGCCCCCGCGTGTCGGGCGAGTCATGGACGAGATCCTCACGAACTGGCTGCTCGGGCTGATCGCCGCCCTCCTCGCGGTCTTGGTGCTCGACTCGACCGGCCAGTCCTTCCTCGCCCCGCTCGCGCCGGTCGCGAACGTGCTCGCGCTCGTCACCTTCCTCGCGTTCGTCCTCCTCACCGGCGCGTTCCTCGTGTACACGGCGTCGTTCCGCGACTAGCGGTCCGCCTCCGCCCACCGCCTTCGACCCGGCCCACTCCCCGCGAGCGCCGCCGCCGCGCGTAGCTTTTTGTCCCGCCTCGAACTGGGACGAGTATGGAGTACACGACCCTCGGGAACACCGGGACGACCGTCTCGAAGATCTGCCTCGGCTGTATGAGCTTCGGCGACTCCGACTGGCGCGAGTGGGTCCTCGACGAGGAGGAAGGCAAGGAACTCGTCGAGCGCGCGATCGATCTCGGCGTGAACTTCTTCGACACGGCCAACATGTACTCGA
>JBNJEE010000195.1:0-3659 GCA_051745525.1 Methanobacteriota archaeon
ACGTCCGCGCCCGTCGCCCCGCCGTCCGGGAGCCACTCGCGGTACTGCGCGTGGAGGTGCGGGATCGCGTAGTTACCGCCCAGCAGCGCGAGGCCGCCGATGAGCAGTCCCGTCATCACGGCGGTCAACGTTCCTTCCTCCATGCCGGGCAGGATGAGCCCGAAGACGCTGGCGGCGACCATCAGCCCGGCCGCGAGCCCCAGCGCGGCGTCGTAGGTCCGGTGCGTGACGCGGGCGCGAACGAAGACGGGAAGCGCCCCGAGTCCGGTCGCGACCCCCGCGACGCTGCTGACGGTTAGCACCCCGGCGAGGTCGGTCATGGCGCGTGGTTCCGCCCGGACATATATAAACACGGCCGGCTCCCGGTCGTCGAACGCACCGACTCACGTTTTCGGCTCATACCCCCGACTCGCGCTCTCGGCTCTCCGGTCCGGACAGCCTGTCCGGACCACCGATATGGGCCGCCTCACCGCTCGACGATCCGGCGCAGGTCCGCTCGGTACGCCGCGACGACGACCGCCAACGTCGCCAGCGCCCCGACGGGAATCACGGCGAGCCAGCCCGCGGTGGTCCCGACGCCGAGTCGCGTCGCGAGCCCGACCGAGACCCACAGGCTCGCAGCCGCGGCCAGCGCGAGCAGCCCACCGGTGACGCGCCGGTCCTCCCGACCGAGCACGACGCCACCGACCGCGCTCGCGACCGCGAGGAGGTGAAAGCCGATCGCGAGCGGCCACGCGCGTATCGACGGCGGGAGCGACCCGAACGCCCGCGGCTGGTCGAGAAAGTACGCCCAGACGGGGTACCCGCCGATACCGGCACCAGCGTCGGGCGCGGCCGTGTTGAAGAACCCCCAGAGGCTCACTATCGTGAGATCCCCGTCGACGGGGACGATCGCCATCGGCACCGCGAGCAGCCCGACCACTAGGAGCCAGCCGCGCCCGCCGGCGCCCGCCGTCGACGGCGAATCGGTCGCCTCCTCGTCTCGGTCGCTCCCGCGCGGCGGCCGCTTTGACATGGCGATGAGTCGGCCGCGCACGGATAAGTATGATCTGGGCCACGCGTGGCGGCGACCCGACTGCGGTACCCCCGCGAGCGGGCGACCCGACTGCGGTGCCTCCGCGAGCGAGCGACGCATAACACTCTTTGAGTCGGGAAGCGCTTGCTCCGATATGCGAGTCACCGTCGTCGGCAGCGGGTACGTCGGAACGACCCTCGCGGCCTGCCTTGCGGACGCGGGCCACGACGTCACCGCCGTCGACATCGACCCGGACGTGGTCGCGGCGCTGAACGACGGCCACGCGGCGATCCACGAGCCGGGCCTCGACGACCTGCTGGCCGAGCACGCGGGCGAGCGCCTCCGCGCGACGACCGAGTACGACGGCGTCCCCGACGCCGACGTGACGTTCCTCGCGATCGGTACCCCCTCGCGCGAGGACGGGAGCATCGATCTCGGGCCGCTCACCGCGGCCGCCGAGATGACGGGCGAGGCGCTGGCGGAAGCGAGAGCTACCACCGCGAACGCCGACGGTGACGACCGCCACCTCGTCGTCGTCAAGAGCACGATCACGCCCCCGGCGGTCGGCGAGATCCGCGAGGCGCTGGCCGCGGGTGCCGGCGACGCGGCCGACCGCGTCGAGCTGGCGACGAACCCGGAGTTCCTCCGCGAGGGGACCGCCGTCGACGACTTCCAGCACCCGGACAAGCTCGTGTTCGGGACCGAGTCCGACTGGGCCACCGAGTGCTTGGAAACCCTCTACGAGCCGCTGCTCGCCGCGACCGACGCCGAGGTCCCGGTCGTCCGGACCGACCCCGAGACCGCCGTGATGATCAAGTACGCGAACAACGCGTTCCTCGCGTCGAAGATCTCGCTCGCGAACGACCTCGGAAACGTCTGCAAGCGGTTCGGGCTCGACGCCTACGAGGTGATGGACGCGGTCGGCCTCGACGACCGGATCAGCGCGCAGTTCCTGCGCTCGGGAGTCGGATGGGGCGGGAGTTGTTTTCCGAAAGATGTAGATGCAATCAGGGCGGCGGCCCGCGATGCGGGCTACGAGCCCGCGCTCCTCGACGCGGCGGTCGCGGTCAACGACGGCCAGCCGGAGCGCATGCTCGAACTGCTCGACGACCACGTCGACGCCGCGGGCGAGCGCGTCGCGGTGCTCGGGCTCGCTTTTAAACCCGGCACCGACGACATCCGCAACTCCCGAGCGATCCCGATCATCGAGGGGCTGCAGGCGCGCGGCGCCGAAGTTGTCGGCTACGACCCCGTCGCGACGGCGAACGCGCGCGAGCGCTTCCCGGACGTCGAGTACGCGGAGTCGGCGGCGGCGGCGCTCGACGGCGCGACGGCGGCGCTCGTCGTCACCGACTGGGACGAGTTCGCCGCGCTCGACGACGCCTTCGACGCGATGGCCGAGCCAGTCGTGATCGACGGCCGGCGGATCGTCGAGCGGCGCGAGGGGCTCGTGTACGAGGGGCTCACCTGGTAGAAGCAGGGGCGAGCGGTTCGGAACCATATCCCGCGAATTTATGTAACCTGATGGGAAGATACAGCTATGGCAGCCCTCCAAGCCCTCCGGCCCGCAGCCAGCGGCGTCGCTCGCAACCCGATCCTGATCGTCGTGACGGCCCTGTACGGCCTCACGCAGCTTCCGAATCTGCTCGTCCCGCCGACGCAGCCGTTGCTCGCGGGAGCGATATCGCTCGCCACGGTGGGGCTGTTGCTCCTCGTGCTCCCGTTTTTCCAAGGCGGACTCCTCGGCATGGCGAGCGAGGCGATCCACGGGAAGACGAGCCTCTCTACGCTCGTTGCCGAGGGAAAGGCGAACTACGTCTCGCTGCTGTTGGCGTACTTCGTGCTGTTGGCGATACAGCTCGTCTTCGGGTTCATCGCCTTCTTCGGCATCTTCGCGGCGGTTCTCGGGACCTCCCTCGGCGCGGCCTCGGGCGCTGGCGGATCCGGCGGTTCGGCCCCCGGTGCCGCCGCGATTCCGGGTGATTTGACCACGCTCGCGATCGTCGCCGTCCTCGGGATCGGGATCGCGCTCGTGTACCTCCTCGTCACGTTCGCCGTCCAGTTTTACGCTCACGCGATCGTCTTGGACGACCTGGAACTCGTCGCCGGATTCCGCCGCAGCATGGGTGTCGTCCGCGCGAACGTCCTCAGCGTGCTCGGTTACTCGCTGCTGCTTTTGATCGGCGGTCTACTTGCCGGTGTGCTCGGCGCGGCGGCGTCGTTCGCCGTCGCCCCCCAGCCCTCGGGAAGCCCGATCGCTGGGGCACTTCCGTTCGAGCCCTCGATCGCAGTCACCGCCGTCGGCGCGATCGGATACGTCCTGCTGACCGGCGTGTTCGGCGCGTTCTACGCGACGTACTCGGTCGCGTTCTACGAGTCGATCCGGCCCGAGCGGGCGGTCGACCGGCGCTGACGACGACCCGACCACGGGCCGATAGTTATACTCACAGCCGCCAAACCCCGCAACCGACCACCCAATGTCGCCCTCCATCCCCGTCCCCTTCCGATCTTGGCTTCGCTCTGCTCGACTCGCTCCGGACCAGCGGCTCCGCGCGCGCATGCTGATCGCCACCGGACTGGTCGTGCTGCTCCCGTTCGCGTTCGTCTACACGTTCGTGTTCCTGATCAACACCGTCGGGCTCCC
>JBNJEE010000078.1:0-12439 GCA_051745525.1 Methanobacteriota archaeon
CTCGTCACCGACTACGACTCGATGATCGCGAAGCTGATCGTGTGGGGGTCGGACCGCGAGGAGTGTCTCGCCCGCTCGAAGCGCGCGCTCGCGGAGTACGACCTAGAGGGCGTCGTCACCGTCATCCCGTTCCACCGGCTCATGCTCGACGACGAGCGGTTCGTCGCGGGCACCCACACCACGAAGTACCTCGACGAGGAGCTCGACCGGGAGCTGGTCGCCGAGGCCCAGGAGAAGTGGGGCACCGAGTCGGCCGCGAGCGGCGACGGCGACGAGGAGGTGACGGAACGCGAGTTCACCGTCGAGGTGAACGGCAAGCGCTTCGACGTGGAGCTAGAGGAGCGCGGCGCGCCCGCCATCCCGGTGCCGGAGGCCGGCGCCGGCGGTGCGGGCGGCGCTCAGCAGCGCCCGCCGCAGGCGACGTCCGATGACGACGGCGACGACGGCGGCGTCGACGTCGCGGAGGGCGGCGAGGCCATCGAGGCAGAGATGCAGGGGACGATCCTCTCGGTCGACGTCGACGAGGGCAACGAGGTCGCCGCCGGCGACGTGGTCTGCGTCCTCGAGGCGATGAAGATGGAGAACGACGTGGTCGCCGAGCGCGGCGGCACCGTCGCGAGCGTCCACATCGGCGAGGGTGACAGCGTCGACATGGGCGACGTGCTGATCGTGCTGGAGTAGGATCGAGCGTTCTCCAAGCGTGGTTGTTTATAAATAATTGGCGGCTCCGTACTGAGTCACTCCGACGTCTCGGCCGCTTAGTTATAAATAGCTAACAGTAGATCGATAGCTGACGCCGCCAAAGCCCTCAGCCGCTCAGTTAAAAATAGACATCAACAGATCGACAGCAAACACATCCAAAGCCCCAGCCATGAGGCGGGGGGCACGCTCGCTGTCGCCCGAAAATCAGAGATTTTCGGGATGACGAGACGCCTTCGGCGTCTCGAACCACGCGCTTCACTCGGTCGCTCACTCCGCTCGCTTCCTCGTTCCAGTGCTTGCTTCGTCATCAGAACGCGAAGCGTTCTGGTTGGCTCACGAGAGCAAAGCTCTCGTGAACGCCTGCCCCTCGCCTCGCGGCTGCCCCTTTGAGTCCGACCCCTACCGCACCGCAACCGCGCCTCACGCCTCCCCAGCCTCGTCGGTCGCCGTCGCTTCGCTCGGCGACCGACTCCCTCGCGCGCGCTGACTCGCGGCCGCCGGTGGCGGCCGCTCACAGGCACGCGCCACCGCTCATTTATTTATAAGCAGCCGTCGTCGTCCCTCGCTCCGTTTAAATACCATATCGCTATCGAGGGTCACGGCGCGCGCACTCGCTTATCGACCACGTAGCCCCAGTAGTTCCCGCGTCTGCTCGGGCGTCGCCACGGGCCGACCGACCTCCTCGGCGATCCGCGCCGCCCGCGCCACCAGTTCATCGTTCGTCGCGAGTTCGCCGCGCTCGTAGTACCGGTTGTCATCTAAGCCGACGCGGACGCGCCCTCCGAGTAGTAGCGACTGGGTCGTCATGGGGAGCTGGTGCGGGCCGAACCCGATCACGTCGATCGATGGGATCGATCTGACCGACGCTGTTTAACCGAATGCCCGAGAACGGGTTGACATGGAGCCGGTCGACGACTGGCGGTCGGCGATCGACGATGCCGGGGAGCTGACCGGCCCGATCGCTGCGGCCATCGTCGAGGCGCACGGAGACCGCGGCCAGCGCGCCATCGAGGCCGTCGGCGAGGGGCGCGTGAAGCGCTACCGCGACTTCACCGTCGTCGTCGGCCACGAGGACGAGTACGTGGTCGAGGACGGTGAGTGCAACTGCGCGGACGCGACGTACAACCTCGACGCCGACGACCCCGACCAGCGCTGCTGGCACGCTATCGCGGTCGACGTCGCGAACGCGCTCGGCGCCGTCGACCACCACGACATGTGGTACTCCGAGGTCCGCGAGTTTCTCTGAGGCCGCCTCGGTTCGGGCCTCGATCCGTGCGCCGCCCTCCTCGTTATCCTTCTCTGGAAGCAGCCGCCGCTGAGCCGCGTGAATCGGCCGTTTTCACAAATTTCGGCCTGAGAGTCGAAAACGTTTACAACGGCGGCCGGTCTCCCCTACGGTATGGCGGACTGTCCACTCGCCGACGACTGCCCCAGCTTCGACGAACGCATTCAGGGGATGGGGTGTCAACACTACGGCAACAAAGGCGGCGCGGAGTGGTGTAACCACTACGACATGCCGATCTACGAGCTGAAACAGCAGCCTGTCCAGCCAGGCGAGGCGGTCGTCGTCGAGGTCGACGACATCCACGAGAGCGGCGCCGGCGTGGGACGCACCGACGACGGCTTCATCGTCCTCGTCGACGGCCTCCTGCCCCCGGCGCGCGCCGAGGTCAAGATCCACCGCGTGAAGTCCAGTCACGCGACGGCGCGGGACGTGATCGAACGCCTCCCCGACGACCCGGAGGAGGGCGAGGAGGGAACGGTGACCGACGAGGCCGCGGGCGACGACGAGGACGACGAGCGCGGCCGCCCGGACCGCACGGACCGCGAGCGGCTCGGCAGCCGCGAGAACTTCTGGGGCAAGTGACGGCGTCCCGGGGGAGCCCCGCCCCACGGACAGTCCGGACGCCGCCGATTTCCCGCGCGACCCGCGCCCGTTCTCGCCTCCGCGCGATACCGCTGTTTTTTGACTGATCGGCCCGTCGGTGACCACATGGTGGCAGACGACGGGCGGCCGGACCCGGTGGACGTCGACGCCGACTCGATCCTGGAGCGAGCCGGCTTCGACGCCGAGGAGAGCGTGCTCACCCGCCGACAGGCGGAGGTGTTGGCGCTCCGCGAGCGCGGGCTCCGGCAGTCGGACATCGCCGACCGGCTCGGCACCTCGCGCGCGAACGTCTCCAGCGTCGAGGCGAGCGCCCGCGACAACGTCGAGCGCGCTCGCGAGACGGTCGCGTTCGCGGAGGCGCTGTCGGCGCCGGTTCGCGTCGAGATCGAGGCGGAAACCGACCTCTACGACGCGCCAAAGCACGTGTACGACGCCTGCGACGACGCGGGCGTGAAGGTGAACCAGACCGCGCCCGAGCTGATGAAAACGATCGGCGATCGCGCGGGCGACGCGGTCCGCGGCCGCGAGGTTCGCAGCCGGCTGTTCGTCACGGTCGCGGCCGACGGACAGATCCGCGTTCGACGCCCGTAGAGCCGGCTTCTCGGCCGCCTCGACCCGTGCTCACTCGCCGTCGATCCGCTCTGCGACGCCGACCAGCGTCGCGCCCGCCGTGACGGTCGCCTCCCGGGCGACCGAGTACGCGATCCCGTCGCGGTCGGCGCGCGCGACCTGGAGCGTCTCGAACGTCGTCGGGTCGAACACCTCCCCGACGCGATCGCCGTCCGCGACGCCGTCGCCGACGGCGAGACCGGGGTCGGAGACGAACAGCCCGGCGTCGTCGGCGATCACCCGTCCGAGGTGGTTGCGCGCGACGACCCCGTCCCACGGGTCGGGCTCCCCGTCGAGCAGTCCCTCGCGGCGCAGCGCACCGACCATGCCCGTCACGCCGGCCTCGACCGCCTCGCGGACGATCTCCCGGCTGTGGGCGAGTTCGGGCGTGATCGTCGGGATCCCCTCGCGGGTGGCGGCGACGCGGAGCTTCCCGGCGAAGCCGCGCTCGTCCCACTCCGTGTTGGCGTCGTCTCCGGCGGCCTCCGCGAGCAGGAGGTCGGTGCCGAACGCCTCCGCGAGCCCCCGACAGTCGTCGTTGCCGCGCATGTATACCGTATGCGTCGCCATCGACGGCGACCCGGTGTGGAGGTCGACGATCGCGTCCGCCGCGCCCGCGAACGCCCAGAGCCGGGCCGCCATCCGCTCGTGGAGCGAGCCCTCCGGGTCGCCGGGCCAGCAGCGGTTCATGTTCGGCTGCCGCGAGTCGAGCGACTCCGGCGTCGTGTACGAGACGCGGTCGAAGGTGAGCGGGTCCGCGACCGGGACCGTCACGAGCGTGCCGGCGAGTTCGGCGGCCGTCGGGCCGGGTCCGTCACCGGCTTCGTCCCCGCCCTCGGTGCCGTCACCGACGAGCTGGTCGTGGAGCCGCCTGAGGACCGCGGTCCCGTTCACCTCCCGGCCGTGCTGGGCGGCCTGCGCGTACACCACGGGGGCGTCGTCGGGCGCGTCGAGTTCGGGGCCGTCGTCGCCGTCGACGAGTTCGCCATCGCCGTACGCGTGGACCGTCGTCCGGACCGGTACGCCCGAGGGGAGCCGCGCGAGGGTGAGGCTGCGACTGGTGTGCATGGTTGGGATCGGGGCGGCTCGGGGTTATACCTCGGTGACTGGGACGCGGCGGCCTCGCGTCGCCGCCCGTTCGGCCGCCGCGACCGCGGACGCTAAGTCCGTGGCCCGCACATCACGTTCCATGCGGGTCACCCTCCTCGGGACGGGCGACACGACGGGGACGCCGACCGTCGGCTGCGACTGCGAGACCTGCGTTACGGCCCGCGAGCGCGGGGTGTCGCGGTCGCGCTTCTCCGTCCACGTCGCCAACGAGCGCACGGGCGAGTCGCTGCTCGTCGACTTCAGCCCCGACTTCCGACAGCAGTTCCTCGCGGCCGACGTCCCCCTCCCGGACGCCGGGCTCGTGACACACATCCACTTCGACCACCTCGACGGGCTGGGCAACGTCTACCGGCTCGTCGACGGGCTCCCGGTCCACGCGCCCAACGAGACGGACCCGGCGACCGATGAGAGCGTCGCCGAGACGATCCGGCGCAAGTACGACTACCTGGAGGACCGGATCGGCGTCCACGCCCGCGACCCCTTCGAACCGTTCGAGACCTGCGGGTTCGAGGTGCGGTTCGTCCCCGTCGACCACCCGCCGCTCGTCTGTTACGGCGTCGTGATCGAGGACCCCGAGACGGGCGCGACGCTCTCGCTCACCGGCGACACCAGCTACGATATTCCGAAACGCTCCCGCGAGGCGCTCGCCGACCCGGACCTCCTGCTCGCCGACGCCATCGTCCCGGCCTCGCTCTGCGAACACCACCCGATCGGCGGGCGCCACGAGGGCCCCGACAGTATCCCGCGGACGTTCGGCACGAAGCACATGACGCGGGAGGGCGCGCTCGCGCTCGCAGACGACCTCGACGCCGACCGGACGCGGCTCGTCCACCTCGCGCACTACTACCCCGCCGACGAGGCGTTCGCGGAGCCACTGGCGGTCGACGGCGAAGTGTACGAGCTGTAGCGAGCGCGGCGGCGTTGTGCGGGCTGTACCCTTTTGGTTCGGTAGCACGTACCACGCGTAGATGGCCGCGAGGGACCGACTCCGAACCGCGCTCGACCGCTTGGAGCCGCCGCCGCGCGCGGTCGACTGGTCGCTTTTCGCGTTCGTCGTCGCCGAGGCGGTCACCGGGCTGGTCTCCTTTACCGTCGGCGTCTCAGAGGGGTGGCCGCTGTTCTGGCTCCACCGCGCGCTCGGCGTCGGGATCGTCGCGCTGCTCGCGTGGAAGCTCGCGCGCGTCCGCCGCCGGCTCACCGACCCCGGCCTGTGGCGGCGGTCGACCGCGCTGTCCGCCCTGACGCTCGTCGCCGCGGTCGGCGCCATCGGAACCGGCGTCGCGTGGGTGTTCGGCCTCGACGTACGCCTCTCCTACTGGACCCTGCTGTCCGTCCACGTCGGCTTCGGCCTCGCCTTGGTCCCGCTCGTGGCCGCGCACGCGTCGACGCGATTCCGGCTCCCCCGCCGCGTCGACTTCGAGCGCCGGCGGACCGCGGTCCGCTACTTCGCGCTGCTCGCGGCCGGCGGCGCGACCTACCGGCTCCAGCAGGGGGTCAACGACGCGCTCGACACCGCCGGCGCCGACCGCCGCTTCACCGGCTCGCAGCCCCGCGAGGGCGCGGGCAACGGCGCCTTTCCGATCACCTCGTGGGTCGCGGACGATCCCGACCCGATCGACCGCGACGACTACCGGCTGGCGGTCGAGGGGCTGGTACGCGATCCGGTCGAACTGACCGTCGACGACCTCGCCGCCGGCCACGCGACGGAGGCGCTGCTCGACTGTACGAGCGGCTGGTACACGGTTCAGGAGTGGGGCGGGATCCGCGTCGGCGACCTGCTCGGCGCGGCGGGAGAGATCGGCGACGATGCGGCCTACGTCCGGTTCACGTCGGTCACTGGGTACCGCTGGAGCCTCCCGATCGAGGAGGCAGAAGACGCGCTGCTCGCGACGCACGTCGGCGGCGAGCGTCTCTCGCACGGCCACGGCGCGCCAGCGCGGCTGGTCGCGCCCGACCGGCGGGGGTTCCAGTGGGTGAAGTGGGTGACGCGCGTGGAAGTCCGCTCCGAGTACGACCTCGGACAGTGGGTCGTGACGCTGGTGAGCGGGTTCGACTGAGCCTCCTCAGACGAAATCGACATCGAGTGCGTCACGAACCCCATCGACGTTGAAGTCGGTGTCCGACACGGCGAGCTGTTCGTCCTGTGCGACGGCGGCCCCTGCGATGAAAGCGTCGCGGGCCGCGAGGGGATCTCCCCGATCACGGAGCGCATCTTGAAGCACCGCCGCTTCGCGAGCGACTGCTGCCGGCGTGTCGATCACATTTATCCAGTCCAGCGCCTCGTCGACCGCGCCGAGGTCCGTCGCTCCCGCCTTGAAGACCTCTCCTTGATACACTTCGAACAGCACGAGCGGCGGAGCGACCGCACGCTCGTCGGCGTGAGACTCGACATATTCGACGGCGGGGGATCGTCCGGCGAGGTAATCGATGAGGACGCTACTGTCGTACAGGGTCACCGCGAGTCGACTCCGCGTTTCATCTCCCGGCGTTTCTCTCGGGCGCGCTCCGGCGCGTCGGTTCCCTCCCACAGACCGGCCCCGGATCGGATATCCTCGCGGCGCTCGCGAAGCAACCGTGTCAGCAGGTCGTCGAAGGTCTCGTCGTCGCCTTTCAGCGACGCGAGCGCGGCGTGTGTCTCCTCGTCGACGCGGATGCTCTTGCTCATATCTTCTCGTATACTACCTCGTATACAAGATCCTTTCGCCGCTGTTGCCGTTCGTACCGTCGATCAAGGCTACTCGTACTCGCTCCCGACGACCTCGCGGATGCGCTCCGCGGTCACCGGGCCGACGCCGTCGACCTCGAGCAGGTCGTCCTCGGGGGCGGTCATCACGGCCTCGACGGTGCCGAAGTGTTCGAGGAGGGTCCGCGCCGTGACCGGGCCGATGTCGGCGATGGACGAGACGACGTACTCCTGTTGTTCCGCGCGGGTCTTCGTCGTCTTCTCCCCGTGGACGCTCACCTCACGGTCGCGCGTCTCCTGCTCCCGCTTGGCGATGGTCACCAGCAGTTCGGTGGTGTCCTCCTCGCCCTCGGTGCGGAGGACGCTCACGTCGAAGTCGACCGCGAGCGACGCGAGCGCGCCGCGGATCGCGTTCGGGTCGATGTCGCGTTGACCGTAGAGGTTCGTCCCCTCGACGACCATCACGGGGCGGGCGTACGCCCGCGAGAGCTCGCCAACCTGCTCGAACATCGAGCGGTCGGCGTCGAGCATGGAGTCGACGAAGTCGGCCGCCGACTTGCGCTCGACGGCGACGCGGTCGGAGAGTACGTAGTCGCCGACCGCGAGCGTCTCCAGCCGGGTGACGAGCCCGTCGCGCGTCGAGAGATCCTTCGCGATGGAGGAGTCCAGCTCGCGCTGGTCGACGACGACCTCGACGCCCTCGTCGACGCCGGCGGTCGCGACAACGCCGTCGTCGTCTCTGTCGGCGCCCTCGTCGGTCGCGTCGGCCTCGTCGCTTTCCCCGCACTCGTCGTCCCCCTCGTCTTCGCCCTCCCGCGCCTCCGCCGCGAAGTCGGTGAGGCCGGCGTCGCCGTCTTCGCTGTCGTCGGCGTCCTCGTCGACCGCCTCCGCGCCGTCGGTGGTCTCGGCGTCCTCGTCGCCCTTGCTTCCGGACCCCCCGCCGAACGCGTCGAGGCCGGCCTGCCCGTCCTCGCCGACGGAGTCCTCGATGTCGTCGGTGGC
The DNA here is from genome assembly GCA_051745525.1 of Methanobacteriota archaeon. GTDB lineage: Archaea > Halobacteriota > Halobacteria > Halobacteriales > Haloferacaceae > Halorubrum. Next base: position 7,995 of record JBNJEE010000078.1, read on the forward strand.
CGCCTTCAACTCGGCGAGCTGGCTGGCCATCTTCTTCTCGCGGCGCCGCGAGATCCAGAAGAACGCCTCGTCGCGGGTGTCCTCGGCCATCAGGACGACGACCTTCCCCTCGGCCTGCCGGCCGGTCCGGCCCTTGCGCTGGATCGAGCGGATCGCGGTCGGGACGGGTTCGTAGAAGCAGACGAGGTCGACCTCGGGGACGTCGAGGCCCTCCTCCGCGACTGAGGTGGAGACGAGCACCTCGAAGTCGCCGTCCTTGAACTCGTCGAGCGTCTCCTGCTGCTGTTTCTGGCTCATCCCGTCTGAGCCCTCTTTGTCGCCCTGCCCGACGAACTTCCGCACGTCGAAGCTCGCGGAGAGGAACTCCACGAGCGCCTCCGCGGTGTCGCGGGACTCGGTGAACAGGATCGCTCGCTCGCCGCCGTTTATCCCGAGGGTCTCCGCGAGGAGGATCCGGGCCTTCGAGAACTTCGGGTGGAGGCCGTCGAACGACTCCACCTTCCGCATCGCCTCACGCACTTTGGGGTCTGCGACCATGCGCTGGCTCGCCTTCGACGCGCCCGACGACCGGGCGGCCTCGCGCTGGCGCTCGAAGTAGCGCCGGACGGACTCCACCGACTGGGTCTCGACCAGCTCGGTCGCGCGCCGGAGCTTCATCACCTCGGCGTGGGTACTCATTCCCTTGTACCCGTCCGACTGGTCGTTGTCCATCATCTGTTTCAGCTGCCCCCGCATCTTGTTGAGGTCCCTCTGCGAGAGGTCCGGGTTCGTCGTGTTCGTCACGCCGAGCTGTTTCAGCTTCTCCAACCGGTCCGTGATCACCTCGTTGAGCGCGTCGCGGATGTCGAGGACCTCGTCCGGGAGCGTGACCTGCTCCCACTGCACGTCGGTGTCGTGGGTGTACTCGTCGACGTCGGCGTCCTCCTCGGTCATCACCTCGACGTTGACGAGCCCGAGGTTCTCACAGACCGTCTCGATCTCCTCGGTGTCGCCGCCGGGCGAGGCGGACATGCCCGTGACGAGCGGGTCGGCCGCGTCGGCGTGGTAGCGCTCCGCGATGTACACGTACGCGTAGTCGCCGGTCGCGCGGTGGCACTCGTCGAAGGTGAGGTGAGTCACGTCCCGCAGCGAGATCCGGTTGCCGACCAGGTCGTTCTCGACGACCTGCGGCGTCGCGATCACGATCCGGGCGTCGTCCCACAGTGCGGCGCGGTCGTCGGGCTTCACGTCGCCGGTGAACACGACTATCTCCTCGTCCGGAACCGAGAGCGCCTCGCGGTAGAAGTCGGCGTGCTGCTGGACGAGGGGCTTGGTGGGGGCCAAAAAAAGCGCCTTCCCGCCCGCCTCGTGGAGGCGCTCGGCCGTGACGAGCAGGCTGACCGTCGTCTTGCCGAGGCCGGTCGGGAGACAGACCAGCGTGTGTTCGTCGGCGGCGGCGTCCGCCAGCTGGAGCTGGTAGCGGCGTCGCTGGAGGAAGTCGTCGACGAGCAGCTGTCGGTCGATCCCGGCGGCCTCTGTCGCCATCGGCGGTGCTTCGCCGCCTTCGGCCTAAAGCCTTCCCGAAGCGGGGTGAAAGTTATCCGTCGGTCGAGCGCTCCTCTCGGAGCTCTTCCGGAACGTCCTCGTCGACCAGCTGCGCCCACTCCGCGAGCCGGTCGCCGGATCTTGTCTGCGTGCTCATCACGCGACGGATCTCCGTGGTGCGTATTAACAGTTGTCCCGATTCTACACAGTTTATCATCGGCTCGGGTGACTCCGTGCGCGGTCGACCACGACGACCGCCGGCACTGCTCGGCCCGACACGCACGCCTTTTACCGCTCACGCGCCTCCGGCCGGCATGAGCAACCTCGACGAGTTCTTGGCGGGCGAACTGCTCGACGACGTGGTCTTCTACGTGAGCGACGCGTACCTCGACGACGACTCCCGGCTCCGGAGCGTCGGCACTGAGACCGACGGCGGCGTCCGGCTGATCCTCGACGGCGAGACCGGGCGATCCGCGTTCCAGGCCGGCACGGGGATGGGCGCGATGGAGTTTGCGAAGACCGCGATGGACGCCGAAGGCGAGATCGCGCGCACCCTCGACGACGGGGCGTGTCCCTTCGCAGGCGACGAGGACGACGCGGACGACGACCACGATATCCGGTTCGTCTTCGCGTTCGCGGAGGCACAAAACGAGGAGGTCGGCGGTCTCTACGCCGAGGGCGACGTGGTCCACGCGTACGCTCACTGTACCTGCGGCGAGAGCTACTCCCACAAGTGGGTCATTGGCGACCGCGACGACTGAAAAAACGGCCTGACGACCGACGGCGGCGCTCGTGTCCGCGTTACTCCTCTTCGGGCGCGTCGTCTTCGGGAACCGCCCCGTCGACGAGCGACTGGTCGCCGTACTGCTCGCGGAGGTCCTTCTTCGAGAACTTGCCGGTGGCGGTCTTGGGCACCTCGTCGATGAACTCTACCGCGTCCGGCACCCACCACTTGGGGTACTCCTCGCGGAGGCCGGTCTCGATCTCCTCGACGAGCGCGTCGCGGTCGATCCCGTCCGCTACGACGATGAAGGCCACCGGGCGCTCCTGCCAGCGCTCGTGCGGCACGCCGACGACGGCCGCCTCGCTGACGCCGTCGTAGGCCATGATCGCGTTCTCCAACTCGACGCTGGAGATCCACTCGCCGCCCGACTTGATCACGTCTTTCGTCCGGTCGACGAGCTGCATGTAGCCGTCCTCGTCGACGGTGACCACGTCGCCGGTCTTCAGCCAGCCGTCGACAAACTCCTCCTCGTTGGCCTCCGGGCGCATGAAGTACTCTTTCGTCACCCACGGGCCGCGGATCCGGAGCTCGCCGAAGTCCTCACCGTTCCACGGCACCTCCTCGCCGTCCTCGTCGATGACCTCGAACTCTAAGCCGGGTGCGACGAGTCCCTGCTTCGACCGTTTGTTCACCTGCGTGTCGTAGTCCGCGTTGCGAAGGTCGCTCTTGAGGTGCGAGACGGTGCCGATCGGCGACAGCTCGGTCATCCCCCACGCGTGGAGCACCTCCACGTCGCGCTCGTCGTACCACTCGATGAGCGCCTTCGGCGCGGCCGCGCCGCCGATGATCACGGTGTCGAGCGTCGAGAGGTCGACGTCGTTGCCCCCCTCGATGTACTCGCGCAGGCCGAGCCACACCGTCGGAACGCCCGCGGAGATGGTGACGCCCTCCTCTTCGATCAGCGCCGCGAGGTCGGCGGGGTCCGGCGAGGGACCGGGGTAGACGTGTTTCGCGCCCGCGGCGGCCGCGGTGAACGGCATCCCCCACGCGTTCACGTGGAACATGGGGACGACGGGCATGACGACGTCGGAGTCCTCCATCGGGATCCCCTGCGGCGTCTGGGAGGCCATCGTGTGGCTCCACAGCATCGACTGGGTGTACTCGACGCCCTTCGGCTTCCCCGTCGTGCCGGAGGTGTAACAGAGGCCGGCCGGCTGGTCGCCGTCGAGGTCGGGCCAGTCGTACTCCGTCGAGTGGTCCGCGATGAACTCCTCGTAGGCGGGGGCGTCGAGCGCGTCGATCCCCTCCGAGCCCATCGCGACGAAGTCGACGCCCTCGAACTCCTCGGCGCCCTCCGCGGCGCCCGCGATCTTCTCCGCCAGTGACGGGTCGACGAAGACGATCTCGTCTTCGGCGTCGTCGACGATGTACTGGATGTGCTCGTCGGGCAGCAGCGGGTTGATCGTGTGGAGCTGCGCGCCCGTGTTCGGCACGCCGAAGTACGTCTCGAAGTGCCGCGTGTGGTTCCAGCAGAAGGTCGCGACGCGGTCGCCGCGCTCGATCCCGTAGTCGGCTAAGGCGTTCGCCAGCTGTGCGGTCCGGCCGGCGTACTCGGCGTACGTGTGCCGGGTACGCCCCTCGTGGGTGCGCGAGACGATCTCCGTGTCCGGGTACAGTCGTTCCGCGCGCCACATGAACGGTCGCAGGGTCTGCGCGTGTCCGCCTGGCATACTTCACACACCACGTGGGCGAGAATTATGAACGTTCTCATGATTGATCGTGAATCTTCGTGGATACTCGGAGAACGCATGTCCCGCCTCGCCCCCTTGTTTATAAATGGATGAGTGCGGGTCGTCGGTGAACGCCGCCGAAGTCCCAGCCGTTCACTTATAAACGGTTGGCGGTAGATCGATGCCGAACACCGCCGAAGTCCCAACCGCTCGGCAATACGTAGCTGCTGCCGCGGAGAACACCACCGAAGCCCCAGCCGGGAGGCGGGCGCACGCTCGCCGCGCTCCTCGGTCGCTCACTCCGTTCGCTCCCTGCGGTGCTCGCGTCGCCTGCGCCCGCCTCCCGGCTGCCCCTTCGAGTCCCGCCCCGCACCGCACAGCACCTCACGCCTCCCCAGCCTCGTCGGCCGGTCTCCGCTTCGCTCCGACCGGCCGACTCCCTCGCGCGAGTCGCACGCGCGAGGGAG
>JBNJEE010000196.1:0-3645 GCA_051745525.1 Methanobacteriota archaeon
TCAAATCCCGTCTTTTGCAGACGCTTAGCATCACCTGTCTGCCCGGTGGCTGAGGACATCATGATCAGCCTGGTGTCCTTTACTTGCTCATCTATGCGCGCCCACCGCCGGCGGCCGCGAGCCGACCCGCGCCCTCGGCGAGCGCGACCGCGACCGGCTCCGGCGACCGGAACTCCCGGACGAGCCGGGCGACCGTCGGCAAGACCGTCGGCGAGGCGTCGACGCGGGCGACGACGCAGCCCTCATACCGGCCGACCGTCGCGCCGTCGAGCGCGCGGTGAGCCGCCAGTCCGTGGCGGCGCCACGCGTCGAGCGCGGCCGTCCGGAGCGACGGGTCAGGGTCGCTCGCGAGCGCGAGAGCGACGCCCGTCCCGGGAGCCTCCCGGGCGAGGGCGTCGAGCACGTCGGCGTAGCCGCCGACCGTCTCGAACGGGCCGTCGGTCGCGTACGGGCGGAGCGCGCGCTCGACCGCCGCGGCCGCGCGCTCGCTCGCGTCGTCGCCGTCGACCGCGTCGACCCCGACCAGCGATGCGAAGCGTCGGCGGTCGTCGGCGTCGGGGTCGACCGGGAGCCCCAGCGGGGCGAGCGCGTCGCGCGCCGCCTCGGGGTCGCCGGAGTACCGCGTCGACGCGAGCGTCGAGGCCGCGAGGGCCTCGGCGCGCGAGGGCGCGTCGGTCTCCTCGCCGTCCGCGTTTCCGCCCGAGACCGGAAGCGCGACGCCGGGGCGCCGCTTGACGCGCCCGGCGCGCTCCGCGGCATCGAGCGCGTCACCGGAGCCGTCGGCGCCGGGGATCGACCCGGCCGCGACGACGCCCGCGAGCGCGACCACGGGGTCGGGCTCGACACCGATCTCGCGGGCGACCGCGAAGGCCGTCGTGCTGGCCGGGCGTCCCATGCCCGGAATCGCGTGCGGGCCGCGGTCGACGCCGACGGTCACCGCGACGCCGTCGTCGACGTCGTGGGGGACCGGATCGGGGTCAACGCGCGCCTGGAACGGCGTGCCCGTCGCTCGGAGCGCTCGCGCGAGCAGCCCGGCGGCTGCCAGCGCGTCGCCGTCGTCGGTCGCGACGAGCCGGACGAACGGCGCGTCTGCGAGGACGCCGGCGAGCGCGTCGGGGGCGGGCGTGGTGGACATCGTTTCGGTCATGGGTGGGGTGGCGGTGAACGTGGTCGTCGACCGTCGCCGCGTTTCGGACGCTTACTCCTCTAAGAGCTCGACGGCGTTCTCGTAGGTGTACGTGAACTCCTCGTCGATATCGTCGCCGCGGTAGTAGTTCGCAAGGCGGCGGATCTTCGACTCCGTGTTCTGGAGCGCGCGCTTGTTCTGGTAGTCCTGCCCGTTCTCTTCCATGTGCTTGCGCAGGCGGATCGCCTGCGACATGAGGTTGCGGAGGTCTTCTGGGATGTCGGCGTCGACGTCGTGTTCCTCTAGGATCTCGGTGACCTTCTTGCCGGTTGCCAGCTTCACGTCGGGGACCGGGACGCCCTTGACGCCCTCGTCGCGCAGTTTGAGGCCGATGACGCTGGGGTCGTGGCCCTGCTCCGCCAGTTCGACGACGCGGGACTCGATGTCCTCGGCGTCGACGTCGCTCCACTCCGGGGTCTCGTCCGTCGCCGGCTTGTCCGAACCGGACGAACCGCGACGGCGCGTGTGCATTCGTGCCATTGTCTGTCTGGTTGGAACGGCACAACCGCAACGTGACCGCGACTCCGCGCGGCGCGGCTACGGACCGCTCGCCGACCGAGCGATCCGACCGGGAGGCCCGCACGAGCGGGCTGCCCGACCGCGACGCCGGAGGCGTCGGCGCACTGCTACATTCCCAAGCCGCGGGCGAAAGGGCCCCGGCGAGTCGGATCTGCAGCTGTGCTGTTCCCGTGTTCGGGGTCGCCGTCGGGGCTCTTAAGCGTGTTCTTGTGGGCCGGAGCCGCGAGCTCGGTCTCCCGTCGGCCCGGTCGGTTTCTTCCGCGCCGGTCGCGGTTTTGTTGCCCGCAAATACGCCGCAGAAGGGAGGATTTAGGTGGATAGTCGGTATGCGGAGGTTTGTGAACGATCGATGACCGACACGACAGACGCGACTCCGCCGGCGACCGACGGCGGAGAACCGCCAGACGGAAGCGAGTTCGGCGTCGGCGAACAGGGCAGCGACGGCCCGCGGATCGAGTTCCGCGGCGGGAAGTGGGCGAGCACGGTCCCGCTCGCCTTCTTCATCAGCTGGGCGATCCTCCAGAGCGGCGTCCTCGGGATCGGCGACACCAACGGCCTCGTGGTCGGCGCGCTGATCGGGACGACACTCGGGATGTTCCTCGTGCGCGGCGACTGGAAGGCGTACGCCGACACCATCTTCGAGGGGATGACCCAGCGCGTGGCCGCGACCGCGATCGTCGCGTGGCTGTGGGCCGGCATGTTCGCCCAGACGCTCCAGGCCGGCGGCTTCGTCGACGGGCTCATCTTCGCGGCCGACGCGCTGAACGTCGGCGCCGCGACGTTCCCGGCGGCCGCGTTCGTCCTCTGTGGCCTCCTCGCGACCGGCATCGGCACGGGGTACGGCGCGACCGTCGCGTTCGTCACCCTGTTCTTCCCGGCCGGCGTCCTCATCGGCGCGAACCCGGTGCTGCTGTTCGCGGCGATCCTCTCGGGCGCCGTCTTCGGCGACAACCTCGCGCCCGTCAGCGACACGACGATCGTGAGCGCGGTGACCCAGGACGCCGACATCGGCGGCGTCGTCGCCTCGCGGTTCAAGTACGCCATCGCCGCGGCGGTCCCGGCGTTCGCCGCGTACCTGATCGCCGGCTCCGTCATGTCCGGCGTGGAGCTCGAGGGCGCCGTCGCGCTCCGCGAGTCCGCGAACGCGTTGGGGCTCGTCCATCTGCTCTCGATGGGGATCGTCATTCTCACGGCGGTCGCCGGGCGCCACATCGTCGAGGCGATATCGTGGGGCCTGCTCGTCGCGGTCGTCTTCAACCTCCTGTTCGGGTTATCGAGCGCGAGCGACATCGTCGTCTTCACCGTCACCGAGGCCGGGGCGCTCACTGGGCTGCCGGTCGTCGAGGTCGGTGAGACCGCCGGCGTCGGCGGGAGCCTCTACACCGGCGCGGTCGACTTCTTCCCGCTCATCGTCCTCACGCTGCTCATCGTCGCGATGGCGCAGATCATGATCCGCGGCGGCGGCTTCGAGGCGATCCAGACGTTGCTCCTCAACCGCGTCGCGACGACCGTCCGCCGGGCGGAGCTGACGATGGTCCTCGGCACCGCGACGATCAACGGGATGATCACGATTAACACCGCGGCGGAGATCGCGATCGCCCCGTACGTCGCTCGCATCGGCGAGAAGTTCAATATCAACGGCTACCGTCGCGCGAACATCTTGGACGCCAACACCTCCGCGCTCGGCTACATCTTCCCGTGGGCGGGCGGCGTCCTCGTGGGGTACCAGGTGATGGTGGGCGACGACGGGCTCGGCGCCGAGTACGGCCCCGAGATGGTCGTCAACCCGATCGAAGTCGTGCCGTACGTGTTCCACGGCTGGTTCCTCGTGGCCATCTTCGTCCTCGCCGCGATCACCGGCTTCGGGCGGGAGTACATTCCCGACCGCGTCTCCGAGGAGGTGTCGCGCGCGTGAGCGTCTTCGACAAGTTCCTCGCCGG
>JBNJEE010000197.1:0-3631 GCA_051745525.1 Methanobacteriota archaeon
TTTGAGTCCCACCCCGCACAGCAACCGCGCCTCACACCTCCCCAGCCTCGTCGGTCGCCCGTCGCTTCGCTCCGGGCGACCGACTCCCTCGCGCGTGCGACTCGCACCCTGCGGGCGCTCGTCGGCACGCGCCACTGTAACTAACTACATTTGTTCGACACGTCTCAGTCGTCAGCCGTGTACGCGCCGCTCCGGTGTTCGATGCGATGTACTTCAAGGGTCTCAGAGCCGTGATCGAGCACGCAGGCGAGCCGGTACTGCCCGACGCGGAGCTTGGAGAACGGACCGCCCGTCAGCGGTTCGACGAACTCCGCTGGCTCTCGCCACTCCGAGTCGACGACGTCGTCGAGTTTCGAGGTGATCCGGTCTTGGACGTGTGCGTCAAGCCCCTCGAACTGCTCGGCCGCACGCGACGCGAACGCCCAGGTCCATTCCTCACTCACTGTCCCCGTCTCGGTCGATCATCTCCGTGACCTCCTCTCGTGAGACGAGTTCGGAACTCTCGGTCCGGAGCTCGTGCTCGCTCGTCGCGATCTGTCGCCATCCCTCCCGCGAGAAGTCGGGGTGTTTGACGGCGTCTCGGACCGCGTACCGGAGGAACTCGCTCCGAGAGTTGAACCCCTGTTCCTTCCACGTCGCGTCGATGTCGTCGAGGAACGGCTTCCCGAGACGGAGGTTGATCTGCACCGTCTCCGGAGCGCCGTCGTCGGTTCCCGTATCGGCGTTTGACATATACGCTTGCTTTACGCACGTATAGCCATAGCTGTTTTGCCGAGCGCGACCGCGCAGCCGGACGAAAACGTTTCCCCCTGTCCGCGCGACGCGTGCCGTATGCGCATCGCCGTCCCCAACAAGGGCCGCCTACACGAGCCGACGCTCTCGCTCCTTGAGCGCGCTGGGCTCCACGTCGAGGAGACCGCCGACCGCCAGCTGTACGCCGACACCGTCGACGAGGACGTGACGGTGCTGTTTGCGCGGGCGGCCGACATCCCCGAGTACGTCCGCGACGGCGCCGCGGACCTCGGCGTCACGGGCCTCGACCAGGCGGCCGAGTCGGGCGGCGTCGTCGACGCCGCGAGCGGTACCGACGAAGACGACCTGGTCGACCTGCTCGATTTAGGCTACGGCTCTTGTAAGCTCGTCCTCGCGGCGCCCGAGGACGGCGACGTGGCCGCCGTCGAGGACCTCGCCGGCAAGACGGTCGCCACGGAGTTCCCGAGCGTCACGCGCGACTACCTCGATCGCGTGGGCGTCGACGCCGACGTGGTCACCGTGACGGGCGCGACGGAGCTGACTCCCCACGTCGACATGGCGGACGCCATCGTCGACATCACCTCGACGGGGACGACGCTGAAAGTGAACCGGCTGGCGGTGATCGACGACGTGCTCGCCTCCTCGGTCCGGCTGTTCGCGCGCCCCGACGTGGTCGACGACCCGAAGGTCGAGCAGGTGATGACGGCCTTCGAGTCCGTCCTCGCCGCGGACGGCCGTCGCTACCTAATGATGAACGCGCCCAAAGAGCGGCTCGACGAGGTAAAAGCCGTGATCCCGGGGCTCGGCGGCCCGACCGTGATGGACGTCGAGGCCGACGAGAACGGCAACGGGATGGTGGCGGTCCACGCCGTCGTCGACGAGCGCGACGTGTTCGAAACCATCTCGGAGTTGCGCTCGGTCGGCGCGACCGGCATCCTCGTCACCGAGATCGAACGGCTGGTGGAGTGAGTTCGGGGTTCAAATCCCCTCAGAACCGCCGTCGTCGCCCTCGCGGTTGGGCCCGCCCTCGCCCACCAGAAGTTCCTTCTCGGCGCGCGACAGCGACTTGACCGCGTACTCTCTCGACATCGCCGCCGACTTGGAGTCGAACGACTCGACGTGCCGCAGGGTGACGGGCGTCCGACCGCGGGTGTACTTCGCGCCCTCCCCGGCGTCGTGTTCGGCGACGCGCCGCTCGACGTCGGTCGTGTACCCGGTGTAGAGGGTGCCGTCGGCGCACTCGATCACGTACACGTGGTGGTCGGCCACGGCCGGCCGTCCGGGCGCGAGCGCAAAGTGCGTACGGATGTGTCCGAGGGGGTCGAGACGGAGCGGCCGCTCTCCGTGCGCTCGGTCTCCGATCGGCGTTTCGCCGGTCAGTCCCCGGTCCGGGTCCGCTCGCGGGACACCTCTGCGATGCCCGCGTTCGCGGAGCATTTCGGGCACGCGTTCAGGTCGCCGCGCTCGTCCGCGAAGACGCGCGCGAAGCGGTCCGAGACGTGCGACCCGCAGTGGTCACAGCGTGGCATGTGATGCCGACGTGCGTCGGCAACTACCATACGGTCTGGACGAACTAATACCCTTTCTCAGGCCCGCCGACTGCCGGTATTCGCTCGTTTAATCCGGTCCGGAACACGCCGGGATCCGCCGGAGTCCGCGGGGGTGCTCGCGGCCGGCAGCCGGCGCCGACGAGACCGCTCACTCGGCGCGCGACGCGTCGACCGCGCGGGCGATCAGTCCGGCCTGCGCGCCGGCGACAAACCCGGCGTCGACGTTGACGGCCGTGAGCACGGAACACGACTGGAGCGCGCCCTCGAGCGCCGCGACCCCCTCGCCGCCGACGCCGTAGCCGGTCGAGACCGGGAGCGCGATCACGGGCGCGTCGACGAGTCCGGCGACGACGGTCGGGAGGGCACCCTCGCGGCCCGCCGCGACCACGACGACGTCGGCCCCGCGGACCCGGTCGACTTGGTCTAAGATCCGGTCGAGGTTGGCGACGCCCACGTCGTCGATCCGGTCGACAGCGGCCCCGACCTCGCGGGCGACAACCGCCGCCTCGCCGGCGACCGGCGCGTCCGCGGTGCCGGCGGCCACGACCGCGACCGCGGCGTCGAGCGACGGGGGCTCGAAGTCGCAGGCGTGCGCGACGACGGTCCCAGTCCGGTCGTCGCGCTCGACCGTCGCGTCAGCGCTGTCGCCGACCGCCGACGCGACTGCCGACGCCGTCGCCTCGTCCGCGCGCGTCACTAGGGCCCGCCCGGTCGTTTCGAGCGCCGTCGTCGCCAGCGCGGCGACCTCGGCGGGCGTCTTCCCTTCCGCGAGGATCGCCTCCGGGATCCCGCGCCGCCGCTCGCGGGCGGCGTCGAACCGCCCCGCGGCCGTGGTCGCGTAGCCCGCCAGCTGCGACTCCGCCTCCTCGACGCCGATCTCGCCCGCTTCGAGCGCCGCTAACGTCTCTCGCATGGACGGTCCTGAGCGGCCGACCCGGTCGAAGCTGTCGGTTCGCCCCTCCGGAGCGCGCCGCGCGCAACGCGCGCGACGCGGGAGAGCGACCCGAGCGCGTCCGTGGGCGTCACGCGGCGGGGATACAGCCCGGTCGAGTCGGGTCCGAGCCGAGTTTGGAGCGCGTTCGGGGCAGCGCGGAGACGAGAATCTCACAAGATTTATAAGTGACTGTGTTCGCAGCCCCCCGCGAATCGGCTTCACGGCGCCCCTCGCGGGTGAATTCAGGAACTCTTATTAACCATCACCGGGTAGGCCCGATCGCATGGCAGACCTCATTGTCAAAGCGGCCGTCAAGGAAGCCCTGGACGACAAGAACGTCGCTTCGGACTTCTACGACGCGCTGGACGACGAAGTGGACGAGCTGCTCGAAGAC
>JBNJEE010000198.1:0-3620 GCA_051745525.1 Methanobacteriota archaeon
TCCTCGTGGCCCGCGCCGACGACGGCGGCGGTGACGCCGAGCATCTCGCGCATCCCGGGCCCGCCGCGGGGGCCCTCGTTCCGGATGACGATCACGTCGCCGGACGCAATCTCGCCCGACTGGACGTACTCCATCGCGTCCTCCTCGTTCTCGAACACGCGGGCGGGCCCCTCGTGGTAGAACTCGTCGTCGCCGGTCACCTTCAGCACCGATCCGTCCGGCGCGAGGTTGCCGTCGAGGATCTTGATGGCGCCCTCCTCCTCCTTCGGCTCGTCGACCGTGTAGAGAAAGTCTGCCTCGATCTCCGAATCGTCCGGCAGGTCGCCCTGCTCCTCCAGTTCTGCGATCTCCTCTTTGAGCGTCCGGCCCGTGACGGTCATCGCGTCGCCGTGGAGCAGGTCGGCCTCCAGCAGACGCCGGAGGACGACCGGCACGCCGCCGACCTCGTGGAGGTCGTTCATCACGCGGCTCCCGCCGGGCTGGAGGTTCGCGATCTTCGGCGTGCGACGCGAGATCTCGTCGAAGTCCTCGATCGAGAGGTCGACGTCGGCCTCCGCCGCGAGCGCGAGCAGGTGGAGCACCGCGTTCGTCGAGCCGCCCATCGCGGTTTGGGCCGCGATCGCGTTCTCGAACGACTCCCGCGTGAGGATGTCGGAGGGGCGGCGGTCGTTCTCGATACAGTCCATCGCCAACTCGCCCGCGCGCTCGGCGACCGCGTAGCGCTCCTCGTCCTCAGCGGGCGGCGAGGCGGACCCGAGCGGCGCCAGCCCGAGCGCCTCCGAGAGCGACGCCATCGTGTTCGCCGTGAACATTCCACCGCATGAGCCGGCGCCGGGGCAGGCGTGCCGCTCTAAGTCGTCGAGTTCGTCGGCGTCCATGTCGCCCTGCGCGTACGTGCCGACGCCCTCGAACACCTGAACGATCGTAACGTCGCGCCCGTCGTGTCGACCGGGCATGATCGAGCCGCCGTAGAGGAAGACGCTGGGGAGGTCCGTCCGGATCGCGGCCATCATCATCCCGGGGAGGTTCTTGTCGCAGCCCGCCACCGTAACCAGCGCGTCCATGCGCTCGCCGAACGAGACCAGCTCGACGGAGTCGGCGATGACCTCCCGCGAGATGAGGCTCGCCTTCATCCCCTCCGTCCCCATCGAGATGGCGTCGCTAATGGTGATCGTCCCGAACTCGATGGGCATCCCGCCCGCGGCGTCGATACCATCGAGCGCGGCGTCCGCCACGTCGTCGAGGTGGACGTTACACGGCGTGATGTCGGCCGCCGGGTTCGGCACGCCGATGATGGGCGAGGAGAGGTCCTCGTCGTCGAACCCCATCGCGCGGAACATCGCGCGGTGCGGCGCCTTGTCCGGCCCCTCCGTCACGTCGCGGCTCCGCAGGCTCTCGTCTTTCCCGCCGGCGAATCGGTCCGTGTCCTCCCGGCGACGACGCCGCTCGTCGTCGTCGGATTTCGGCTGCTGTTCGCTCATACTCGACCCTGTCGCTCGGGACTCTTAAACGACCGCGTCGGGGCGAGGGTTGCTCGGCGGGGCGAACGCGTTCGGGGCGGCGCGGGTGACCCGTCGCGTGGTCCCGCCGTCACACCCTCGCCTTCAGCTCCACCCGGTAGCCGAACGGGTCGCGGACGTATACCGCGCCAGCCTCGCCGGTCGCGCCGAGCGGCAAGTCGAGCGTCTTCTCGACATCGACGTCGGCCTCGGCCAGTTCGGCCTCGATCTCTGCCGCCGACTCCTCGACGACGACCGCGACGTGGTCGTAGTTCGTCTTCGTCGGGCGCTCGAACTCGTCGGTCGGCCAGAGGTGGATCACCGCGGTCGCCGAGAGCCGCACGTCGAAGAACGGCTTCTCGTCGGCCGCGTACAGGGCGTCCTCGATGCCGAACCCGAGTTTCTCGCCGTAGAACTCGCGGGCGTCGTCGGCGCCGTCCGCGGGGATCCGGAGGTTGACGTGGTCGATGTGTCGCGCTCGCATAGGGGATCGTTCGTCGACGAAGTTAAAAAAAGCGACAGTCAGGCGAACGCCCGGAGGATCCCCGCGCCGTCGGTACTGCGGCCGAGGTCCGGGAGCGTGGCGCGCTCGGGGTGGGGCATGAGCACGGCGACCGTCTCACGCTCGCCGAGGACGCCCGCGACGTTGTCGGTCGAGCCGTTCGGGTTGGCGGCGTCCGTGACGTTCCCGTCGGCGTCGCAGTAGCGGAAGAGGATGCGGTCGTCGGCGACGAGGCCGGCGTGGGCGTCCTCGCCTATCTCGAAGCGCCCCTCGCCGTGCGCGATGGGGACCTCGACCACGTCGCCCTCGTCGTAGGCGGCGGTCCACGGGGTGTCCGCGCGCTCGACGCGCAGGTGGACCGGCTCGCACTGGAAGCGCGCGGACGCGTTCGTGGTGAACGCGCCGGGCGTCAGCCCGGACTCCGAGCCGATCTGCGCGCCGTTACAAATTCCGATCACGGGGACGCCGTCGTCGGCCGCTGCGCGGACCTCCTCCATGACCGGGGCGCGGGCGGCCATCGCGCCGGCGCGGAGGTAGTCGCCGTAGGAGAAGCCGCCGGGGAGGACGATCCCGTCGGCGTCGTCGGGCAGGCCGTCCTCGTGCCAGACGCGCTCGGCATCGACGCCGAGGTGGTCGAGCGCGCGGACGGCGTCGCGGTCGCAGTTCGAGCCACCGAACTGGACGACGGCGACCGTCACGCCGCCCACCCCGCGTGGGCGGCCGCGCCGGCAGCGCCGCTCGCGTCGGTGACGGTCGGCGTCGTCTCGGTGACTGAACCCGTCATTGCTCCGCGACCGCAACGTCGTAGTCGTGGATCGTCGGATTCGCGAGCAGCCGCTCGGCCATCTCGTCGGCGCGCGCGGCCGCCTCCTCGGCGTCGGCGGCGTCGAGGTCGACCTCGAAGCGGTCCGCAGAGCGGAGGTCAGAAAGCTCGAACCCGAGCCGCTCGAGCGCCTGCTGGGTCGTCTCGGCCTCCGGGTCGAGGACGCCCCGCTTCAGCCGGACCGTCACCGTCGCCGTGTACGCGGTCATACCCGTTGGTGCGGAGTCGTGTGTAAAAACCGTTTTGGAATGCCGTTTATAGGCATATTCGTGGATATCTCCCGGTCGATACTGCGGGAGGCAGGGACCGCACGGAACGAAAGGGGCAAACCCCTCCGCCTGTTGAGACAGGTGTATGCAGCCGTTCGAACCCGCGGAGGTGATCGTCGCATGACCCGCGAACTGACCGAGATCACGGTCGTCGGAGGAGACAAGACCGGACTCATCGCGCGGGTCACCTCCCTGCTGTTCGAGCGGGGAATCAACATTGAGGACTTAGATCAGGCGGTCCGCGATGGCGTCTTCCGGATGACGACCCGCGTCGACGCTGCGGAGATGGAGACCTCCCGGGGCGAGCTCCGCCGCGCGCTCGCCGAACTCGGCCGCGAGCTCGACGTCGACATCCAAGTTCGCTTCCCGAGCGACCGCGACGCGCGCCGGATCGCGCTGCTGGTCACGAAGGAGACCCACGCGCCCGAGGTGCTGCTGGAGGCCGAGGCCAACGGCGACCTCGCCGACGACGGCGAGGAGGCCGAGATTCCGGTCGTCATCGGCAACCGCGGCGACCTCCGGTCGCT
>JBNJEE010000007.1:0-35028 GCA_051745525.1 Methanobacteriota archaeon
GCCCTCCCGTGAATATAAAACCCGCGAGTTTTTTGCAAGATCGACCGTGTTAGTTCGGTAGATGCGGTGATTATTACGGATTTAACACCGTGATGGCATTCCCCATGGGAGGTATAGGCGTAACGAGTGTATAAGGCTAATAAAGGCTTATACCTCCCGAAATCGGTGGTCTGAGTGAAGCCGGCGGTCGGACCGATCGGCGCCGCGATCGCGGGCGACACCGTTTAGTCTCGCCCGCGGTTCCGGACGCGCATGTTCGACTCGGGAGCCGCGGTCGCGGCGGCGCTCGCCGCGGCCGGCGCCGACCTCGACGACGCGCAGCGACAGCCGAACGGCGTCGACCTCACCCTCGACGCGGTGTTCGCGCAGACCGAACCGGGCCGGCTCGGACGCGACGGGAAGCGCGTGGGCGAGCGACGGGAGCTGGAGCCGCGGGGGGACTGCTACCGGTTGGAACGCGGGAGCTATGTCGTCCGGTACGGCGAGCCGGTGCGGATCCCCAACGGGCGGATCGGGTTCGTCCTCCCGCGCTCGACGCTGCTGCGGAACGCCTGTACCCTCGACACCGCGGTGTGGGACGCGGGCTACGAGGGCGTCGGCGAGGGGCGCCTCGACGTCGGCCACCCGATCGAGATCGAACCGGGCGCGCGGATCGCACAGCTCGTCCTGGCCGAGGCCGACCACGACGGGACGTACGATGGCGCCTACCAAGCGGAGAACCTCTGAGCGGAGTCCGAGCTACGCTCCGTCCCAGTCACCGCCGACGCGGTCGATCCCCATCATGTCCTCGCCGGCGTGTTCGGTGAACACGACCTTGCAGTTCGGTTCCGGGACGCCGAGCGTCTCTACGGCCCGCTCCATCACCGCCAGCCCGAACGCGCGCTTGTACTCGAAGGGGCGGCCCTCGCGGATCTCGGCGTCTACAAAGAGGAGTGGCCCCTCGACCCCCCGCCCGATCGCCATCGCCGACGGCTCGCGCTCCGCGATCGTCACGGCGACGTGGCCGGCGCCCGTCTCCATCTCCTCGGTGTAGCGGTCGGTGACGAACGCGACGAACGCCTCGCGCTCGGCTGGCGACAGCGACAGCGTCGTCGCGAACTGTAGGAGTGGCATACCCGAGGCTCGGTCGGGAACGACTTCGCCCTGTCGGCAGTCGGCGGCGAGGTGGCCGACACCGCCGCGGCTACGCGGGCGAGTCGCTCGGTACCTAAAGGAACGAACCGCACGCCCGTGCCGGGAAAAGGTGACACGAGCGTGCCGTTCTGTAGGTCCCCGCTGACGCTTCGGCCCTCCAAGCGAAGCGTCACCTAAAGCAAGCGTCGGTAGACACTTAAGCGTGCCGGGGGCGGCAGCGTTATTCTATTAGTTAGCGGCAATACGCTCACAACACCCGGCCGACAGGAATCGAAAAACCGCCAGACTGCGGCTCTACCACCGTCGGCTCGTCAGCGTCCCCCTCCGCCCTACTGCCGGGCGGGGTGGTCCGCGCGGAGCCCCGTCTGCCCCTCGCCGAGGAGCCGTTCGCGGAGCGTCCCGCCCGGTGGCTTGGCGTCGGCCGGGGGGACGAGCCCGCGCTCGCGCAGCTCCGGGACGACGAGGTCGACGAAGTCGACGAGCGAGTCGGGGCGGACGACCTCCTTGACGTTGAACCCGTGGACGCCGACCTCCTCGTGCCAGCGCTGGAGCTCGTCGGCGATCAGTTCCGGGGTGCCGACGATCGTCGGCGAGGTGGTGCCGAGCCCGCAGAACTCGGCGACCTCGCGGACCGTCCACTCGCGGTCGGGCTGCGCCTTCGTGAACGCGTTCATCGTTCCCTGGATCGCGTCCGTCTCGATGTGTTCGACCTTCTGGTCGGGGTTGAGCTCGGAGAGGTCCATGTCGAGGAAGCCGGACAACAGCGCGAGCGTCGCCTCGACGTCGACGTGCCGCGTGTACTCGTCGTACTTCGCCTCCGCGAGCGCCTGCGTCTCGCCGACGACCGGCACCACGCCGATGAAAAAGCGGAGGCTCTCGGGGTCGCGGCCGGCGTCGGCCGCGCGCGACTTCACGTCGTCCATGTACTCAACGACGCCCTCCTCGGTCGGCTGGCTCGCGAAGACGGCCTCGGCGTTGCGCGCGGCGAACGACCGGCCGTGATCGGAGGAGCCGGCCTGGTAAACCACGGGCGTGCGCTGGGGTGACGGCTCGCAGCCGTGCGGGCCCGGTACCGAGAAGTGGTCGCCCTCGTGGTCGATCGCCGAGACCTTCTCCGGATCGCTGTACCGGCCGGCCTCGCGGTCGACCTCGACCGCGTCGTCCTCCCACGACTCCTCCCACAGCTTGTAGCAGACGTCGAGGAACTCGTCGGCGCGGTCGTAGCGCGTCTCCTTGTCCATTCGCCCCGAGAGGCCGAGGTTCTCGGCGGCCGACTCAAGGTAGGAGGTGACGACGTTGATCGCGATCCGCCCGTCGGTGAGGTGATCGAGCGTCGAGAACTCCCGCGCGAGCTGGTAGGGGTGGGTGTACGTCGTCGACCGCGTCACCGCGAAGCCGAGGTCGTCGGTGACCTCCGCCATCGCCGGCACGACGAGCTGCGGGTCGTTCGCGGGGGTTTGAACTGCCTTCTCGACCGCCGTCTCGCGGTCGTCGCCGTACACGTCGTAGATACCGCGCACGTCCGCGAAGAACACGGCGTCGAACCCGCCCCGCTCGGCGGTGCGCGCGACCTCGGTCCAGTACTCGCGGTCGGCGTAGTCCGCAGACCGGTCGCCGGGGTACCGCCACGACCCGGGCGAGACGTGCTCGACCGAGGACATGGTGAAGAGGTTGAGATGTAGGTGATCGGACACGGCCGCAGCTACGCGCTCCGGGATAATACGGGCACAGGAAGTGGCGGCACTTGTCGCCGTCGCGGACGGTCGGCGAGACGCCGGCGGGGTCCTCGCCGCGACCGACGCTACGCTTCGAACCGGGCGGGCGCCCGGGGGCGCTACGCCGAGACGGACTCCGGCGAGGAGACGTACGCGGCGAAGTCGGAGGTGGTGATGATGCCGATGGGCGTCTCTCCGTCGACAACCGGGACGTGGTGGAACCCGTGTTCGAGCATCGTCGCGGCGACGGCCGCGACGTCGTCCTGCGCGCCCGCCGTGATCGGGTCCCGCGTCATGTACCGCTCGACCGTTGTCTCGGCCTTCGGTTGGCTCTTCGCGACGATGTCGACGAAGTCCGTCGAGGTTAAGATTCCGACGAGGGAGCCGCCATCCTCGTCGACGACCAGCACCGAGCTGATGTCCTCTTCGAGCAGCACCGCGGCCGCGTCCTCGACTAACGTGTCCGGCGTCACCGTGTGGAGGTCCGTCGACATCAGCCGCGCGACGAAGACGTCTTCGATCTCGTCCATACCGGAAACACCCGCCCTCGCCGTATAAGCGTTCTCACAGGTACCGTGAGAGCCCGGACTGCCGGCGGGGGCCGTCACCTTCCGGCTCCGCGACCCACGCCGTCCGCTCGTCTCGAAGCCCCTCCCGGTCCACCGCCGGCGGGTCCGCGGGCTCGAAGGCGGGACACCCGCTCCCACACTCGCGGCCCGGGTCGACCACACGGCCGAAGTGCCCGCAGCGCGGCCGGCCGTCGGCGGTCGCCTCCCCGTGCGCGCACGTCGGCGGCTCGGGGCGCCACCCCTTCCCGTACGCGCGCTCGGCGATCCGCCGCCGCTTGCGGGCCTTCGCCTCGGGGTCGACGAGCGCGACGTCCGTGCGGGAGGGGCGCTCCGCGCGGATCTCGACGCCGGGCGCGTCCGGCTCCAGCGGCGTCGGCTCGCGCACCACCTCGCGCGCCCCCGTCTCGGGGTCGAACCGCCAGACGCCGACCGCGTCCGGGATCCGGTTGAGGTGCGCGCGGGTGACGTAAGAGGCGGTCGCGAGGACGACCCGGTCGAAGAGGCCGAGCGCGGCGTCGTAGCGCAGTTGCGCCTTCAGGTCGCCCGGCGTCCCGAGGTCGGGCTTGTTCTCGACGGCGACGAGGCCACCGACCCAGTCGTCCGGGTAGCGCGCGGTTGCGCGCACGGCCGCTCGCCCGTTCCGGCGCTCGCGTTCGAGGTAGCCGACCTCGACCGCGCGGTCGACGACGGCCGCGGCCCGGTCCGGCGGGAGGTCGAACGCGTCCGCGACGGGCACCGCTTCGCCCGGCCCGACGGCGGCCTCGATGGCGGGGTCGGGGATCCGCTCGACGCTGATCGCGGCGCGGTCGTCGAAGCCGGCCCCCGGCGACAGCAGACAGACGTCGACGATGCGCGCCCCCGGCGTCTCGACGCCCGCGCCGAGCTGGCGGGCGACGACGTGGTCGGGGGATTCGAGCGCGGCGCAGAGCGCCAGCTCGAACCGGTACTCCATGCGTGCGACAGGGGCGCCGCCGGCTAAAACGCGTCGGCGATCGCGACGGCCGCTCCGGTCTCGCTCGCTTTCCGAGGACGCTTCCGCCCCTGTCGAAACCGGTATTCCCCGCGGGACCGTACGGCGACCATGCGCCGGGTCACCCGGAACCTCCTCGTCGTCATCGCCCTAGTCGCCGTCGCGCTGCTCGCGCTCGGCGCGCTCCCCGGCTACCTCGGAAGCGGCGACCCGTACTACCTCACGGTCGAACCGATCGAGACGAACGGCACCGCCGCCGACGTGAACAACGTCTCCGACCGGCGGTACCCCTACTTAGTCGGCGCGATAGAGAGTGACGACGGGCGCTCCGAGGGGTACCAGACCGGCCCCTACGGGATGAAGGAGTGGTTCACGCACACCCCGTTCGACGAGGTAGACGCGCTCACCCAGCAGGTGCCGAACGCCTCCACGGAGACCGGCGTGCGGGTGCGTCGCGACGGCGAGGTGTATCACGCGGAGGTGGTCCGCCCGTGACCGATAACAAGGCTGCCGCCGACCTCTGCGACCTCCCCGCGTTCTCCGACGGCCGCAACCACTCGCTGCCGGGCGAGCCCGAGTGGCCGGTGAAGGAGGTCGTCGTCGAGTACGACGAGGGCTGGTTCGTCGGCGGCTACGACCGCGTCGAGCAGCCGGACGGGACGGAGAAGCGGTACTACTGGGCGGAGCTGTCGCCCGCGACGGTGATCGTCGCGGTCGCGGACGACCGGGTGCTGTTCGTCGAGCAGTACCGGCCCACCGTGCGGAACACCCAACTGGAGCTCCCGGCCGGGATCGTCGAGTCGGGCGAGTCCTACACCGAGGCCGGCGCGCGCGAGCTCGCAGAGGAGACCGGCTTCGAGCCGTCGTCGACGTCGCTGCTTCAGGAGGTGTGGTGTTCGACTGGCGTGTTACGGCACACGCGCGGCTACGTGTTCGCCGAGGAGTTGACGCCGGTCGACGTCGACCACGACAGCAACGAGTTCCTCGCCCCGCGGTCGGTCCCGGTCGAGGAGGCGCTGGAGATCGCCCGCGAACCGCCGACGAACGACGCGACGCTCGAGGGGCTCCTCCTCGCCGAACGCGAGGGCCTGCTGTAAGGGCACACCTGTACACTCGACCGGGTCAAAAACCGACGTACGTCCAGTTCACGGGGGTGACGGGGAGGTATTAGTCGCTCCAGCCCCTCAGAACGCGTATGAGCCGAACCTCGGAGCCGTCAGTGTTGCTGTCGGACGATCCCCCGCTCGACCTCCGCCTCTCGGACGAGGAGCTGGAGGCGACCCACGAGCGGATCGTCTCGTTCATTAGCGACGTGGTCGACGACGCGGGCGCGGAGGGCGCGGTCCTCGGCCTCTCGGGCGGCATCGACTCGACCCTCACTGCGCACCTCGCCGTCGAGGCTGTCGGCGAGGAGGGCCTCCACGGGCTCACGATGCCCTCGTCGGTGAACGACCCGGACGTGATGAGCGACGCGGAGCGCGTCGCCCACGATCTCGGGATCGAGTACGATGTGGTCGAGATCCAGCCCATCGCGGAGGCGTTCTTCGACGCCTTCCCGGAGGCGGCCGACGACCGCACCGCCGCGGGCAACGTCTACGTCCGCACCCGCGCCGTGTTGAACTACTTCGTCGCCAACGCCGAAAATCGGGTCGTCCTCGGTACCGGGAACCGCGCCGAGGCGATGACGGGCTACTACACGAAGTACGGCGACCAGGCGGTCGACTGTAACCCCATCGGCAACCTCTACAAACAGCAGGTGCGCCAGCTGGCCGCCCACGTCGGCGTCGACCGCGACCTCGTGATGCAGGAGCCGACCGCGGGGATGTGGGAGGGGCAGACCGACGCCGAGGAGATGGGCCTCGACTACGACACCGTCGACGCCATCTTGGCCGTCCACGTCGACGGCGGCCTCTCGCGGGCGGCGACCGTCCGCGAACTCGACGTGCCCGAAGCGGCCGTCGACCGCGTGGTCGACCTCTACGAGCGCAGCGCGCACAAGCGGGCGATGCCCCCGGCGCCCGAACGCGACTTATAAAGAAGTGAGAGCGTCTCGACGAATACCTATAAAGAACTGATGCGGTGGCGCGTGCCTGCGAGGCCGCGAAGCGGCCGAGCAGCACGCGCGAGGGACGCCGCGAGCGACCGGAGGGAGCGAGCGGCGAGGCTGGGGAGGCGTGAGGCGCGGTTGCTGTGCGGGGCGGGACTCAAAGGGGCAGCCGGGAGGCAGGCGCAGGCGTTCACGAGAGCAACGCTCTCGTGAGCCAATCAGAACGCTTCGCGTTCTGATGACGACGCAAGGACCGCAGGGAGTGAGCGAAGCGAACGACTGAGGACCGCAGCGAGCGTGCGCCCGCCTCCCGGCTGGGGCTTTGGAAGTGTTCACCGGCGATCCACTATCAGCCATTTATAAGCGAACGACTGGGACTTTGGAGGAATTCGTCGCAGAGTCGTCGATCAGTTATAAATATCCGACGGAAACACCGATCGATCACAACCGGAACTCTGGGGACGCGACCGCTCTCAGAACTCCCGCAGTTCCTCCAGAACCCCGTTCGCGGAGCCGTCGTCGATGACCTCGCGGGCCGCGTCGAGGCCCTCCTCGATCGAGTCCGCGTCCTCGCCCGCGTAGATCCGGAGCGCGGCGTTGACCGCGACCGCGTCCGCGAAGGCGCCGTCGCGCTCGCCGGCCAGCACCTCTTCGGTGATTTCGGCCGACTCGACCGCCACGTCGTCGACCGCGAGGTCGTCCTCTTCGAGGTCCATCCCGTACTCCGCGGTCTCGATCTCGAAGTCGTCGAAGGAGGCGCCCTCGCTGCCGGCCTCCTCGCTGTTGCCCCCATCCGCGTCGCCGCCCGCCGCGTCCCACTCCGCGACCTTCGTGTAGCCGGGGCGCACGTCGTCGTACCCCTCCATGCCCTGGAACATCAGGACGCGGTCGAGGTCGTGGAACTCGCTTTCCACGAACGTGTCGACAACCTTCTTCGCGAACGCGAGGTGGTAGAAGGAGCCGAGGTGCGTCGAGGCGCCCGCGGGGTTCGCCAGCGTCTCGACGGTGTTGACGAACGACCGGACGCCCATCTGGTCGCGCCGGTCGAACAGGTCGTCGACCGCGGGGTTAAATGCGGGCTGGTAGTAGAAGCCGAAGCCAGTCTCGTCGACCATGTCGGCGGAGTCCGACGGCGTCAGCTCCGTGTGGACGCCGAGCTCGTCTAAGACGTGCTTGTACGCGTCCTGCTTCTGCGTGGGGACGCGGTCGCCCGAATGGACGACGACCGGGGTGCCCGCGGCGGCCGCGACGGCGCCGGCCGCGACGCCTAAGATCGCGGTCCGGCCCTTCCCGTCGTAGTTCGCGCCGCAGTCGACGGGGTCGACGTCGGGCTCCGCGTACTCGACGCGGTCGCACATCACGTCGACGTACGCGCCCAGCTCCTCGGGCGTGTTCCGCTTCCAGCGGTTCGAGAGCCAGAACGCCCCGAGCGTGGTGGGGTCGGGCTCGCCCGCGAGGATGCGCTCGAACGCCTCGGTCGCCTGCGCGCGCGTCAGGTCGTCGGCCGACTTGTGGCCGGAGCCGCAGACCTCGGTCATCAGCCGCTTGAGGGGCCAGTCGCCGAACTCCTGGGTCGCCTGAGCCATACGCGTCGTTGGGGTTCTCCGACGAAAAGTCCCCCGTTCGACTCCCGACCGCTGGGAAGGCCGGACTCGCTCCGCCCCTCCGACGCGCGGTCGAAGACGACGCGCGCGAGCGGCGACCCGGGCCGAGACGGCGACGCTGCCCGCGTCCGTGGTACTCGTTCGCAAATACGGATCGTACGCACGTCTAATTCGGATAGGTCTATCAATACGTCTAACCGCTTTTTCGCTTTTCAAATTCTGTAACACGTTTCAAAAGGCGTTAGAGTTATATGTTCGTCCACCTAGTTAGCTATTGTACCCGATGACGTCCAAATCCGTCGCCACCGCGCTCACGCTGTATCGGTCCCGCACGCTGACGCTCGAACAGGCCGCGACCGTCGGCGGCTGCTCGACGGCGCAGCTGGAGAAGAGCGCCCGGGCGTTCGCCCCGACGCCGGGCGAGGCCCCGGCCAACGACTGACTCCGCTGACGACTGGCCCCGGCCAACGACTGACTCCGTTGACGGCCGGCTCTCCGAAACCCGTACGTACGCCCGTCCCCAAGCCGACGTAATGAGTCTGGACGCCGACTGGCGCGCCGACGTCGACGCGGTCGACGCGGCGCTCATCGACGAGTACCAGAGCGGCTTCCCCGTCGAGTCGCGCCCCTTCGAGCGGGTCGCCCGCGAGATCAGCGCCGAGACGGGCGTCGACGTCGACGCCGACGAACTCCTCGACCGCGTTCGCGACCTCCGCGAGCGCGGCGTGTTCCGCCGGTTCGGCGCGGTCCTCAACCCGCCTGTCATCGGCTCCTCGACGCTCGCGGCGGTTCGCGCGCCCGACGACCGGTTCGACGAGGTCGCCGAAGTGATCAACGGCTACCGGCAGGTGAACCACAACTACCGGCGCGACCACGAGTGGAACCAGTGGTTCGTCGTCACTGCCGGCTCCCGCGAGAAGCGCGACGAGATCCTCGCGGAGATCGAAGAGCGGACCGGCTGCGAGGTGCTCGCGCTCCCGATGCTCACGGACTACTACATCGACTTAGAGTTCCCCGTCGTCAACGCCGACCGGTTCGCGCGGGAGTCCCTGGAATCGACCGACGTCTCCGCCACCCGCATCTCCGAGGACGCCCGCGGCGACCTGAGCGCCGTTGAAGCCGACCTCCTCCTCGCGATTCAGGACGGCTTCCCGCTTTCCGCGACCCCCTACGCCGACGTGGCGCGCGAGATCGACGCCCCCGTCGACGACGTGCTCGCGGCGGTCGAGCGCCTGCTCGCGGACGGCTGTATCAAGCGGATCGGCTGCGTCGTCAACCACGTCGTCACCGGGTTCACGAACAACTGTATGGTGGTCTGGGACGTGCCGGACGACGAGCTCGACGCGCGCGGCGAGGCGGTCGGGAGCCTCCCGTACGTCACCCTCTGTTACCACCGGCCGCGCCGGCCCGACCAGGAGTGGCCGTACAACATGTTCACGATGATCCACGGCCGCGAGGCCGAGGCGGTCGACGCGAAGATCGACGAGCTGGCGGCCGACCACCTCCCGTTCGACCACGAGCGGCTCTACTCGACGGAGACGCTGAAACAGACCGGCGCGCAGTACGAAGACCTCGTCGCGGACGGGGAGTAAGGGAGAACCGGCTCAGTCGTCGCCGAGGACCGTCGTGCCCCCCTCGTCGTCGGGGTCGGCGGCGGCGAACTCGCGTCCGGCGTCGAGTCCGCTCTCGGCGCCGAGCCGGTCGAGCGCGTCTGCGCCCGCGACCGCGACGACGACGAAGCCGACCTTCGAGACGACGTCGAGGTAGACGAACACGAGCATCTCGGTCGCCGGCGTCAGCAGGTCGAGCCCGGTGGGCGCGAGCAGCCACACGACCGGGTACAGCGTCCACAGCACCACCGTGATGTTCCGGAGCGTGCCGAAGACTGCGCGGACCCGGTCGCCCGCCGCCGAGGCCGACCGCGGGAGCGAGACGAGAAGCCCGTACACGAGCCCGAGGTACGCGACCCCGGCGACGCCGAAGGCGATCCACGAGACCGTTCCGGTCGTCGCGGCGGCCGCGATCCCCCCGGCGATGATCACCACGTCGACCCCGATCAGGCCGGCGAGCACGCGCCGGGACGGCCGCGCGAGCAGGCCGAGGTAGAGGAGCAGCAGCGGCGTCGTCAGGAGCCAGTCGACGTACCGGGCGATATCGAGCTCCCCAGCCGACAGCGAGACGGTGCCGAAGCCGAGCGCCATCACGAGGTACGCGACCGCCGCGATACCGGTGACGCCGGCGAGGGTGCCGTAGTAGACGGCGTGCGACTCGTCGGCCTCCGGGGACCGAGAGAACCACGCCCACAGCGGGGGAACCGTCCCGACGCCCATCGCGAGGGCGCCGATCCACGCCCAGACGGCGGTGTCGACGAGCATCTCAGTTCACCTCCTCCCCGGCGAGCGCGTCGTCGCCTCCGCCGTCGGCGCGCGAGAACTCGAACTCGGTCTCCTCGCCGCTCGCAGTCCCCCCGTCGGAGACCGCGGCGGTGGCGGTGCTGCCGCCGGCGCGGCCCGTTCCCTCGCCCGCGGCGTCGAGGCCGTCGTCGGCCGCGAACTCGAAGTCGTCGACCGCGTCGCGCAGCGCGAGCGCGCGGTCGGAGAGCGCCCCGGCCGCGCTCTCGACCGCTCCGAGGGTCTGCTCCTGTTCGTCGACCGCACCGGTGACGTCGCCGGCCGCGCCGGCCGTCTGCGCGCTGATCGCGGAGACGTCCTCGACATGGCCGACGACCGCGTCGACGGAGTCCGCCTGCGTCTCGGTCGCGCGAGTGATCTCGGCCATGCTGGTGTCGGTCCGTTCGGAGGCCTCCGCGAGGCGTTCGAGGGCGTCGATCGACGTCTCGACCGTGTCGACGCCGGCGGAGATCCGCTGTTCGGTTCGCGCCATCGCGTCGGCGCCCGTCTCCGCCCGCTCTTGGACCGAGTGGATCCGGGCTTCGATCTCCTTGGCCGACTCCTGGGTCTCCTCGGCCAGCGCCTTCACCTCCTCGGCGACGACCGCGAAGCCGGCGCCGTCGGCGCCGGAGCGGGCCGCCTCGATGGAGGCGTTCAGCGCGAGCAGGTTCGTCTGCTCGGCGATCTCCGAGATTGTGTCGACCACCTCGCCGATCTCCTCGACCTCCTCCGCGAGCGACTCGACCTCCGCGGTCGTCTCCGCGGTCGTCTCCTCGACCGCGTCCATCTCCGCGAGCGCCTCCTCGGCGGCCTCGCGGCCCTCCTCGCCGACCGCGGCAGCGTGTTCCGCGGTCTCCGCCACGTCGGTGACGGTGGAGGCGACCTCCTCGGCCGACGACGCGAGGTTCTCGGCCTCGTCGGTCGCCGCCTGGAGGTCGTCGCGCTGAGTGCGCGCCCCCTCGGCGATTTCCTCGACCGCCTCGCTGACGGTCCCGGTCGTCGCCCGCAGGTCGTCCGTGCGGTCGTCGACGGTCCCCGCCACGTCGGCGGTGTCCTCGGCGACGGTGGCGACGGACGCGACTGTCTCCTCCAGCTCGTCGGCCATCTCGTTGAACGCGTTGCCGACGCGCGCCATCGCCTCGTTGTCCACGTCGGAGTCGACCCGCCGGGTCAGGTCGCCGTCGGCGAGCGCGCGCATCGCGGTCTCGTACTCGGTCGCCTTGCGCTCGACCGTCTCTGCGCGTTCGGTCGCCTCGCGCCGCGCCCGCTCCGCCTCCTCGCGGGCGTCCTCGGCGTCGTCGATCTCGGTCCGGAGCGACCCCCGCATGGCGTCGAACGCCCGGAACAGTCGCCCGATCTCGTCGGTTCGCCCCGTCTCCAGCCGCACGTCAAGGTCTCCCTCGGCCATCCGCTCGGCCTTGGCCGTGAGCTGTCGCAGGGAGATGACCGTGTTCGATCCGATGGTGACGCCGATGAGCGCGAGCCCGATCACCGTCAACAGCGTCATCCCGATGAGTCCGGAGCGCACCTCCGCGCCTGCGGCCCCTACCTCCTCCGCGCGGAGGTAGACGATGACCCCGTATGAAACTGAGACCCCCATGACTCCGATAAGCGACAGCGCGAGCTTCGCGCCGTAACTCGATCGGACGCCGGTAGACGATCCCTCTTGCATGTGCGTCAACAGACAGGGATCGTGTCGGGATAATAACTGCCACCCGGATATCATATTCGATAACTGGGATCGGCGCTGCGTCCGTTTAGCGCGGGGTTAGCGGCCGAACCGGTCCGAGAGACCGACCCTACACCCCTCTCTCACCCGAGGAGGTAGCGCGTCCACGGGTACCGCTCGACGAGCGGTTGCCCGCCGACTTCGTACTCCTCGACGATCGCGTCGAGCCCGAGGATCCGGCCGGCGCCGAAGGCGGCGACCGAGAGGAACACGAGCATGTACGCGAAGTCGCCGTTGATGTAGCCGTGCGAGATGTCCCAGTTGCCGAGGTAGAAGAGGAGCATCATGAACGCGCCCCAGAACGCGGCGAGCCGCGTGAGGAGTCCGACGATCACGCCGAGGCCGATGAGTACCTCGCCCCACGGCACCGCGACGTTCACGAAGTCGACAAACAGCGCGTTCTCGCCCATCGCGGCGAACAGGCCGGCGGCCGGGCTCCCGTTCGCGGCGGGCGCGTTCTGGAGATACCCTGCGGCGCTGAACTCGCCGCTGAGGACCTTGTCGAGCCCGCTCTGGAAGAACGCGACGCCGATCATCAGCCGCAGCGCGAGGATGAACCAGACGCTGAGCGTGTGCAGCTTCCCTTCCACCGAAACGCCGCCGATCGTGCTTCGCAGCGCGACTTCTCTTGTTGACATAGGTTACCCGACTCTAGAAGGGTGTTTAAAAACACAACAGGATTCTCGCCTGCCGCGATCCGTCCGGTGTCGTCCCTACGACGCGCTCGGGGACCGGTACGTTGAGGGCGTCGCCGTCCGCACCGGAACATATGACGACCGCGTTTGACCGCCTCGGGTACGGGACGTATAAACTGGCCGACGGCGAGGAGTGCGTCTCCGGGGTCGCACACGCGATCCAGACGGGCTATCGCCACGTCGACACCGCGCAGGGGTACGAGAACGAGGCGTCTGTGTCGGCAGGGATCGACGAGACCGACGTCGACCGTGACGATCTGTTCGTCGCGACGAAGCTCTCGACGGACAACCTCTCGTACGACGACGCGGCCGCGACCGCCCGAGTGAGCCGGGACCGGCTCGGCGTCGACTCGATCGACCTGCTGTACGTCCACTGGCCGATCAACACCTACGACCCCGAGGAGACGCTGCCCGCGCTCGACGACCTCGTCGACGACGGCGTGATAGACCGGATCGGGCTCTCGAACTTCCGCCCCGACCAGCTCGACGAGGCGATCGATCGGCTCGACCACGACGTGTTCGCCCATCAGGTGGAGTGTCACCCCCTGCTTCAACAGGAACGCCTCCGCGAGTACGCGGTCGATCACGACCACTGGCTCGTCGCCTACTCGCCGATCGCGCGTAACCGCGTCGCCGACGTCGACGTCCTTCAGGAGATCGCCGCGAGCCACGACGCGACGCCCGCGCAGGTGAGCCTCGCGTGGCTACTCTCGAAGGAGCGCGTCGCGCCGATCCCGAAGGCAGCCGACTTCGGACACGTCGAGGACAACTGGGCCGCCCGCGAGATCGACCTGACCGACGACCAGATCGCCCGGATCGACGCGCTCGACCGCGACGAGCGGATCGTCGACTTCGAGGAGGCGTCGTGGAATCAAGAGTGATCTCCGGAGCGCTCAATACCTGTATTGGGTCCTCATAGTCGGTTTAACGTGATTTTCGGTCGAACGGTCGACCGTGTCGAACCCGAACCCCCAGACCGACGCCGGTCCAGCCCCCGACACGGACCTCACCTCCGAGAACGAGTCCGCCCCCCGCGACCGCCCGACTCTCCTCACGGCGACGCCCGACGTCGACGCGGTGTTCGATCGGCTCCGGACGCTCGCCGTCCTCGTCGGATTCTTCGGCCTCCTCGTGACGCTGATCGCGGCGGAACTGCTCGTCAGGATCTGACCGCCCGCCGCCGAACCGAAACTGAACGCGAGATTCGCCCGATCCGGCGATACCCCCGTCCTCACCGGTGGTTTCACTTTCGCTTTCGGGCGCGTTTTTAAAAGGGACGGGCACGACGGGTCCGGTATGGGCCAGTCCACGTTCGACGACGACGACCTGTTCGGCGAGGCGGCCGCGGAGACCCGCGCGGAGGTCGAAGAACACCTCGCGGCGGCGCGCGAGGAACTGCCCGACCCGGACGCGGTGTGGGAGACGGACGCGGACAACGTCCTTGGCGCGCTCAACGGGCTGAAGTCCGCGCTCGACGCCGGCGACGCGGTCGACAGCGTTCGCTCGGCGAAGAAGTCGTACGTCCTCGGCGAGCGCGCGGACGCCTTCGAGGACGCCGACGATTTACAAGACGAGATCGAGGAGCTGGAGTCGCTCGTCGGCGACATCGAGAGCGCCGCCGAGGAGGTGGCCTCGCTCACCGGCACCGTCCCCGCGATCCGCGGGGCACTCCAGGACGCCACGGACGACGACGAGGAGTAGCGCCCGCACTCTCCCTTGTTAAACTGCGCTGCGATCGACGACGGCCGCGGCCAGCTCCGCGAGCGACGCGCTCGCGCGGTCGAGCAGCTCCGCCCCGCGCTCGGCGTCGCCGTCTCGGGGGTCGCCGACGACGCCGTTGTCGGTGAACTCGTCGGAGTCGTGCGCGAGGTTCACGCCCGCGACCCACTCGCCCCACCGGTCGGCGGCGCCCGCGCTCGCCTCCTCGACGCGCTCCTCCCGGACCAGATCCGGGTTCGTCGCGCGCAGCAGCGCCGTCTCCAGCGGGCCGGCGTGACCCATGTCGCTCGTGTGGTCGCCGACCGCCTCGAACCAGGTGAACGCGACGCCGTACCCGTCGTGGTCCGGGTCGCGCGAGAACCGGCGGGCGACCTCCGCGAGCGCCTCGACGTTCCCCCCGTGGCCGTTGACGAACACCACGCGGTCGACCCCGTGCGAGACCAGCGACTCGGCGGCCTCCCGGACGTACGCCCGGAACGTCTCCGGCGAGACCCACATCGTCCCGTCGAACGCGCGGTGTTCCTCCGCGACGCCGACCGGTATCGGCGGCGCGATCGCGACCTCGCCGCGGTCCGCCCCCTGCCCGTCGCCCGCCCCTTCGTAGGCGTCGGCGCCAGCCTCGGCGACCGCGACGGCGTTCAGCGCGTCGGTGCCGAGCGGGGCGTGCGGCCCGTGCTGTTCCGTGCTGCCGACCGGCAGGAACGCGACGTCGACGTCGGCGTCGCGGACGTCGGTCCACGTGACCTCGCTGAGGCGCATACCGGGGCCTCGGCGCGCGGCGTCGTATAGGCGGCGGTCGCCGTCGACGCCGCGGCAGCCGAAGTCCGCCGCCGCTCGCGGGGTTCGCGCCGGTCACTGTCGAGCGAACGCTCCCGAGGTATTATCCCTCTCCCCGTGGATCGCGAGCGCATGAGCAGTGACAACGCGGAACACGACCCGGAGGCGCACGATCGGGCTCCCGCCGTGACGTTCGGCCCGCTGAAGCGGGCGCTCCGCGAGCACCGCTACCCGGTGACGGCGGCGGAGCTGATAGAGCAGTACGGCGCCGCGGCCGTGGAGACCCCGACGGCGACGGCGCGGCTCGACGGCCTGCTCGAGGGTTGCGGGGAGACGCAGTTCCGGAGTCCGTCGGAGGTCCGGGCGGCGGTCCTCGACGCGCTCGGCCACGCCGACGCGTCGCCGGAGCCGGCCGCGGACGAGTGGACCGAACTCCCGCCGTGACTCGTCCAATAACTCTCGGGGTGACTCGTTCGTCGACTCCCGCGGTGACGGCTCGGTCAGCGCGGCGCGTCGCCCTCGCTTGCCGCGCGGTTCGGTTCAGTCGTCGTCGCCCTCGGCATCTTCGACGATCCGGGCGGTGCGCTCCTGCGCGCGGTCGATGAACTCTTGGGGGAGTTCGTCGATCTCGCCTGCCTGAACGCCCCAGAGGTGCGCGTACAGCCCGTCGTTGTCGAGGAGTTCGGCGTGGGTACCGCGCTCGACGATCCGCCCGCCCTCCAACACGAGTATGGTGTCCGCGTCCTTGATCGTCGAGAGGCGGTGCGCGATCGCGAACGTCGTCCGCTCGGCGGTGAGCCGGTCGAGGGACCGCTGGATCAGCATCTCCGTCTCGGTGTCGACGTCGGAGGTCGCCTCGTCTAAGATGAGGATGTCCGGGTCCTTCAGCACCGCGCGCGCGATGGTGACGCGCTGGCGCTGCCCGCCGGAGAGCTTGACGCCGCGCTCGCCGACCATCGTGTCGTAGCCGTCGGGGAGGTTCTCGATGAACTCGTGGGCCTCGGCGGCCTCGGCGGCCTCGCGGACCTCCTCGTCGGTCGCGTCGAAGGTGCCGTAAGTGATGTTCTCGCGGACGGTGCCGTAGAACAGGTACGACGACTGCCCGACGTAGCCGATCGAGCGGCGGAGCGACTTGAGCGTCACGTCGCGGACGTCCTGTCCGTCGATCTCGATGGCGCCCTCGTCGACGTCATACATCCGGAGGAGCAGCTTGAGGACCGTGGACTTCCCGGCGCCGGTGGGGCCGACGAGGGCGAGGGTCTCGCCGCCCTCGACCGCGAAGTCGACGTCCCCGATGATCGTCTCCTCGTCGTAGCCGAAGGAGACGTCGTCGTAGACCACGTCGCCGTCGCCGACGGTGAGGTCCTCGGCGCCCGGGTCCTCGGCGAGCCGGGACGGCTCGTCCATCAGCCCGAAGATCCGCGCGGAGGAGGCACGGGCGCGCTGGTACATGTTGATGATCTGTCCGAACTGCGCCATCGGCCAGATGAACCGCTGGGTGTAGAGGATGAAGACGACGAACATCCCGACCGAGAGCTCGCCGGTGAACGGCCCCGGCGGCGTCTCTTGGAACACCCACAGCCCGCCGACGACGAACGTGAGGACGAAGCCGATGCCGGCGAGCACGCGGAGCGCCGGGAAGAACTTGATCCGCGTGCGGATCGCGTCCCAGTTGGCGTCGAAGTAGTCCATCGAGACGTCGTCGACGCGGTCGGACTCGTACGGCTCCGTGTTCGACGACTTGATAACCTGAATGCCGCCGAGGTTGTTCTCCAGCCGGGAGTTCATCTTCCCGACCGACGAGCGCACCTCGGCGTACTTCGGCTGGATGATCCTGATGAACAGGTAGGTGAACCCGCCGATGATCGGGACCGGAAGCAGCGCGACCAAGGCGAGCTGCCAGTTGATCCAAAAGAGGAGGACGCCGATGCCGACGACCATCACGGAGAGGCGGAACAGGGAGTTCATCCCGTCGTTGAGGAATCGTTCAAGTCGGTTCACGTCGTTCGAGAGGATAGACATCATCTCCCCGGTCTGCTTGTCCGAGAAGAACTCCATGTTGAGCCGCTGCATCTTGTCGTAGGTGTCCGTCCGCACGTCGTGCTGGATGTTCTGGGCGAAGGCGTTGAACCCCCAGTTGCGGACCCAGTGGAACCCGGCGCCGATACCGAACGCGCCGCCGATGACGGCGATGGTGAACCAGAACTGCTCGGTCTGGGCCGTCGGGAGCCACGCGTCCGGGAGGAGGACGAGCGGGATCTGCTCGCTGAACAGGGCGTCCTCGTAGAACACGGCGTCGATGGCGATCCCGAGCATGAGCGGGGGAAGCAGGTCGAGCAGCCGCGCGAAGACGCTCGCGAAGACCCCAACGGTCACCTGCGGGACGTAGTCGCGGCCGTACTCGACGAACAGCCGCTTCATCGGATTCTCGATCTTGTCCCGCTGCTCCTCGAAGGGATCGTCTTCCTCCCAGTCGACGCCACTCATCACCCGTTCGTATCAGTCAGGGAGGCAAATAGGTTTCCTTCGAACCGAAATACATCGGCAGAAAACACCGGTAACACGTGTTCGATCGGCTGATCTCGTCCTCAGGTGTGCGATCGCCGGCCTCGGACCGTCCGCTCTCGCGGGGACTCAGAGGTCTCGCTGCTCGACGGCCGGATCGATCCCGGCCTCGTCGAGGTCCCCGCGAACGCGACGCCGGAGCGGGTCCGGAACCTCGTCTCGCGGGACCGGCGCGGCCGTTCCGCCCTCGTCGTCGTCAGTCGGCACGGACCAGTAGAGGACGTGGCCCGTCTCGGCGTAGAACTCCACCGCGAACCGGTCGCGGCCCCCCTCGTAGTGGACGCGGGCGGCCGCACCCTCCGCGCGCCACCCCTCTTGTCTGACCAAGGCGGCGATCGGTTCTCGCATGGTGGGACTCTGGCGGCCGGACACATGTGGGTGTCGACCGCTCCGCGGGCCGAGCGTGGCGTCGCCCCCGCTTCACCCGCATCGACACCGGTTTACAACCGCCGCTCCGACGAGTGGACATGTCTCTTCGCGTCACGTTCCTCGGGACGGGCGGCGCCGTCCCGACCGTCGAGCGCGCGGCGAGCGCCGTCTTTGTCAACCGCGAGGGCGACCGCTTCCTCTTCGACTGCGGCGAGGGCACCCAGCGCGAGATGATGCGCAGCGGGACCGGCTTCGCCGTCGACCGCGTGTTCGTCTCGCAC
The DNA here is from genome assembly GCA_051745525.1 of Methanobacteriota archaeon. Taxonomy (GTDB): domain Archaea; phylum Halobacteriota; class Halobacteria; order Halobacteriales; family Haloferacaceae; genus Halorubrum. Next base: position 18,565 of record JBNJEE010000007.1, read on the forward strand.
CTCCACGGCGACCACGTCCTTGGCCTCCCCGGCCTTGTCCAGACGCTCGGGTTCAACGACCGCACCGACCCGCTGACGATCCACTGTCCCCCGGGGACTGCCGACCACCTCCACGACTTAGTCCACGCCGTCGGCCACGACCCGGCGTTTCCGATCCGGATCGAACCGGTCGCCCCGGGCGAGGCCGCCTACGACGCCGACGAGTACGTTGTGCGCGCGTTCGAGACGGAACACCGGACGATATCGCAGGGGTACGTCCTGGAGGAGGACGACCGCCCCGGCCGCTTCGACCGCCCGAAGGCGGAAGAGCTGGGCGTCCCCGTCGGCCCGAAGTACGGCCGCCTCCACGAGGGCGAGCCGGTTGAGGCGGCGGACGGTACGGTCGTCGAGCCGGAGCAGGTCGTCGGCCCGCCGCGCCCGGGCCGCAAACTGGTGTACACCGCTGACACGCGACCGCGCGAATCGACCGTCGAAGCGGCCGAGAACGCCGACCTGCTGATCCACGACGCCACATTCGCCGACGACATGGCCGACCGCGCCCGCGACACGGCCCACTCCACCGGCCGCGAGGCGGGGTCGATCGCGGCCCGCGCGAACGCGAAGCGGCTCGCCTTGGTCCACATCTCGTCGCGTTACGCGGCCGACGCGCGGCCGATCCGCCGAGACGCTCGCGAGGCGTTCGACGGCGAGTGCCTCCTGCCCGACGACGGCGACCTGATCGAGGTGCCGTTCCCCGACGCCGACGACTGACACCGCCGGACTCCTCCCCGCGACCCGCAGCCGGCTCTGTGTGAACCCGAACCGTGAGGCGGTTCCACTCGAAACGAAGCCCGCGTGCGGCTGACGCGCGTCTGACGCTGCCGACGCCGGTCCGGACTCGCTCCGGAACCGCGTCGGAGCCGTTTCGTCCTCGATTCGTCGAACCGGCGGAAGAAGTCTTCTCTCCCGCGATCTGTTCACTTTCACCGCGGTTACGGGCGTTTTAATACGGTGAGGAACCAACCCTCGTACGCCTCCCACTGAAAACAAGACCGGAGGCGGAGACACCCCATGAGCGAACTGCGACAGGAAGCGGAAGCGATAGCGGAACAGTTCTCGGACCACACCGACGTCGACCCCGACGACGTCGAGGAGCGGCTGACGACGCTCGTCGACGAGTACCGCGTGCCGCTCGACGAGGCGAGCCGGAGCGTCACCAACAGCTACCTCGAAGATGCCGGGATGGAGCGCGACGAGCTCGGCCGCGGCGGCAGCGAGGAGGTCCTCGTCAACGACATCGACGAGGACGAGCAGTGGGTTGACTTGCGCGTGAAGCTGGTCGACCTTTGGGAGCCGCGCAGCGACTCCATCTCGCAGGTCGGCCTCCTCGGCGACGAGTCGGGCACGATCAAGTTCGTCGCCTTCGAGACCTCCGACCTCCCCGAGCTGGACGAGGGGCAGGCGTACGAGCTCTCGAACGTCGTCACCGACGAGTACGAGGGCAGCTACTCGGTGAAGCTCAACCGGACGACCGGGATCACCGAGATCGACGAGGAGATCGAGGTCGGCGACAACGCCGACACGGTCGAGGGCGCCTTAGTCGACATCCAGTCCGGTTCCGGGCTGATCAAGCGCTGCCCAGAGGAGGACTGCACGCGCGTCCTCCAGAACGGGCGCTGCTCCGAACACGGGCAGGTCGAAGGCGAGTTCGACCTCCGTATCAAGGGCGTCTTGGACGACGGCGAGACCGTCACCGAGGTCATCTTCGACCGCGAGGCCACCGAGGAGCTCACCGGCATGAGCCTCGAGGCGGCCAAGGACATGGCGATGGACGCGCTTGACACCACCGTCGTCGCCGAGGAGATGGGCGAGGACGTGCTCGGGCGTTACTACTGCGTCACCGGCCCGACGTTCCGCCGGTACGTCCTGGTCGACGAGATGGAGGACCCGGGTACCGTCGACGTTGAAAGCGCGCTGATCGAAGCGAGGTCCATATAAATGAGCCAATCCGCACCCACCCGAGAGGTCGCCCGGCGCGTGTTCGCCACCGAGTTCAACGACGCCGGCTACACGTTCACCGAGTCCGACGACGAGCGCGCCCCCGTCTACGCGCTGTTGCCGACGGGGGAGTCCTCGAACCGCGTCTTCTTCGTGGGGACGCTCACGGAGAAGGAGGACGTCGGCGAGGACAGCGAGTACTGGCGCGGCCGCATCGTCGATCCGACGGGCACGTTCTTCGTGTACGCCGGCCAGTACCAGCCGGAAGCCGCTTCCAAACTCCGGGACCTGGAGCCCCCGGCCTACGTCGCAGTCGTGGGGAAGCCCCGGACCTACGAGACCGACGACGGCACGGTCCGGGTCTCCGTCCGCCCCGAGTCGATCACCGAGGTCGACGCCGCCACCCGCGACCGCTGGGTCGCGGAGACCGCCCGCCGCACCGTCGAGCGCGTCGCCGCGTTCGACGACGAGGGCAACGAGTACGCGCGGATGGCCCGCGAGGAGTACGACCTCGACCCCGAGACGTACAAGGCCGCCGCGCTGTCGGCGCTGGAGGACCTCGACGAGAGCGGCGACGAGCTCGCGGGCGACGAGTCCGGGGGCGACGACGCCGCGCTCGGCGATGCCCCGGACGGGACCGACCCGGCCGGCACGCCCGAGCCCTGAGGCGGTCGGCGTCTCAGCGCTCTGAGGCGGTCGACGTGCCGAAACGCCGACGCGCCGCCCCGGGTTTTCGCGGCGTTCGGCGCGGTTTCCCCTCCGGACGCGGTTTTCCTTCTTGCGACCGTCTGACAAACGCTTAAGTGATCCGCGGAACGAACGGTCCGATAATGGGCAACAAGAACAAGACGATCTCGTTCCGCGTCAACGAGGACGCGTTCGAGACCCTCCGCGACATCGCCGAGGAGCGGGACATCTCGCTGTCGGCGGTCTTCCGAGACTACGTGGATACGCTCGTTGCCCACGACGGTCAGGTCCGGGTCATCCCGGAGGCCGAACTGGACAGCATGGGCGACAGCGGGGAGTCGTTCCCCCCGAAGATCGAGGTCCCGAAGAGCTTCGTCCGCGAGCACGAGCGGCTGGAGCTCGAGGCCGAACACCTCCGCGAGCAGCTCGAAGAGCACAAGCGGTACGTCAACTACCTCCGGGAGCAGCTGGAGGACGGCGACGAGGACGTGATCCAGCTTGAGGACCTCGACGGCGAGCCCGACGAGCCGTCGTTCCGGCTCGGATAACTCTTCGACCCGGGCGAGACCGCCCGTCCTACCGATTCTCCCGCGTTGCGTGCGATCACCGAGCCGCGGCGCCGCGACGCCCGGGTCCCGCGTCGGGCGGTCGGCCGCGGGCCGGAAAACCTTCCTGTTCGTCCGTTACGGACCGGCGAAACGCCCAGGTTGGCGAAAATATTGCCGAACAACTCGGAGTTTGTTCAGAAACGTCCGATTCTCTCCCAGTCTGATGGACGGTCTCTCAGGGCGAAGCCACTATTTCTGAGTATACTAAATTATTTACGAAAACGATATTACCCGGGCGGTGGACGGATCGGACATGCGAAGGTGGGTTCGATCGTGAGCGTGTTCGACAGGGCGTACGACGATACGGTCCGCGTCCTCAACGAGGACGGCGAGGTGGTCGGCGACCTCCCCGACCTCGACGAGGAGTCGCTCGTCGAGATGTACAGGCACATGCGGCTGGCGCGCCACTTTGACGGCCGTGCGGTGAGCCTCCAGCGGCAGGGCCGGATGGGAACGTATCCCCCGCTCTCCGGGCAGGAGGGCGCCCAGATCGGGTCGGCGTACGCGCTCGACGCGGACGACTGGATGGTCCCGTCGTACCGCGAACACGGCGCCGCCTTAGTCCACGGGCTCCCGCTGAAACAGACGCTGCTCTACTGGATGGGCCACGAGGACGGCAACAACGCGCCGCCGGACGTCAACGTCTTCCCGGTCGCCGTCCCCATCGCGTCGCAGGTGCCCCACGCGACGGGCGCCGCGTGGGCCTCGAAGCTCCGCGGCGAGAACGACGCGTTCATGTGCTACTTCGGCGACGGCGCGACGAGCGAGGGCGACTTCCACGAGGGGGTCAACTTCGCGGGCGTGTTCGACACGCCGACCGTCTTCTTCTGTAACAACAACCAGTGGGCCATCTCTGTCCCCCGCGAGCGGCAGACCCGGAGCGCGACGCTCGCGCAGAAGGCCGAGGCGTACGGGATCGACGGCGTCCAGGTCGACGGGATGGACCCGCTCGCGGTGTACGGCGTCACGAAGGCTGCCCTGGAGAAGGCGCGTGACCCTGAGGCTGACCGCCCGCGGCCGACGCTCATCGAGGCGGTCCAGTACCGCTTCGGCGCGCACACGACCGCCGACGACCCGACCGTCTACCGCGACGACGACGAGGTCGAGAGCTGGAAGGCGAAGGACCCAATCGACCGGCTGGAGTCGTACCTCCGCGACGAGGGAATCCTCGACGACGAGCGGGTCGCGGATATCGAGGCGTCGGTCGAAGCGCAGGTCGCGGACGCGATAGACGCGGCGGAGTCGATGGCGCGGCCCGAGCCGCGGGAGCTGTTCGAGCACGCCTACGCGGAGCTTCCGCCGGAACTGGAGCGGCAGTACGAGGCGTTCGCCGCGCTGCGCGACGAGCGCGGCGACGCGGCGTTTTTGGAGGAGTAAATGACCGAGACACAGAACCTCACGCTGGTACAGGCGGTCCGAGACGGATTACACACCGAACTTCGCGAGGACGACGACGTCGTCGTGATGGGCCAAGACGTCGGGAAGAACGGCGGCGTCTTCCGGGCGACCGAGGGCCTCTTCGACGAGTTCGGCGGCGACCGGGTGATCGACACCCCGCTCGCCGAGTCGGGCATCGTCGGCACCGCGGTCGGGATGGCCGCGATGGGGATGCGACCGGTCCCGGAGATCCAGTTCTCCGGATTTATGTACCCCGGCTTCGACCAGATCGTCTCGCACATGGCTCGGTTCCGCACCCGCAGCCGCGGGCGGTTCACGCTCCCGATGACGCTTCGGGCACCCTACGGCGGCGGCATCCGCGCGCCGGAGCACCACTCCGAGTCGAAGGAGGCGTTCTACGCCCACGAGGCCGGGCTGAAGGTGGTGATCCCCTCGACGCCTTACGACGCGAAGGGGCTGCTCGCGGCGTCGATCCGCGACCCGGACCCGGTGGTCTTCCTCGAACCGAAGCTGATCTACCGGGCGTTCCGCGAGGCCGTCCCCGAGGAGCCGTACACGGTCCCGCTCGGCGAGGCGGTCACGCGACGCGAGGGCGACGACGTCGCCGTCTTCACCTACGGCGCGATGACCCGCCCCACACTGGAGGCCGCCGAGACGCTCGGCGAGGAGGGGATCGAGTGCGAGGTCGTCGACCTCCGCACGGTCTCGCCGCTCGACCGCGAGGCGATCGTCGAGGCGTTCGAGAAGACGGGCCGCGCGGTCGTCGTCCACGAGGCGCCCAAGACCGGCGGGCTGGCAGGCGAGATCACGGCGATCCTCCAGGAGGAGGCGCTCCTCTACCAGGAGGCGCCGATCGGTCGCGTCACCGGCTTCGACGTGCCGTACCCGCTGTACGCGTTAGAGGACTACTACCTCCCGGCGGCGGCGCGCATCGAGGAGGGAATCTTGGAGGCGGTCGAATTTTAAGATGGCCGCCGGAGATATACGCATGACCGACGAGAACCGACGCGTGTTCGGCGAGCGTCGACGCGCGACCGTCGAGGAGGCCGATCGATGACAGTCAAAGATTTCAAACTGCCCGACGTCGGGGAGGGCGTCGCGGAGGGGGAACTGGTCTCGTGGCTGGTCGCTCCCGGCGACCGCGTCAAGGAGGACCAGCCCGTCGCCGAGGTCGAGACCGACAAGGCGCTCGTCGAGGTGCCGTCGAGCTACGACGGGACCGTCGAGGAGCTGTTCGTCGAGGAGGGAGAGATGGTCCCCGTCGGCGACGTGATCATCTCGTTCCGCGTCGACGAGGACGACGATGCCGGGGCGGCCGCGGGCGACGACGCGGGAACCGACGCCGAACCGGGGCCCGCCGCGGCCGCGGCCGACGAGTCCGAGCCGGAACCTGACGCGGCCGACGCGGAATCCGCCGAGCCGGAGGTCCCCGACGGACGCGCCTTCGCGCCGCCGTCGGCCCGCCGACTCGCGCGCGAACTCGGGGTCGACGTCGCGGCGGTCGACGGGAGCGGCCCCGGCGGCCGCGTCAGCGAGGCCGACGTGCGGGCGCACGCCGAGGGCGACGCCGGGTCTGCCGGCTCGGACGACCCGGACGACGGTCCCGAACCGCGCCCCGCGCCGACGCCGACCGACGCCGGGTCCGAGGGACGAAAGTCCGCGGTCAGCAAGCGCGGCGGCGACGGCTCCGCGGACGCAGCGCCGGCGAGCCCCGCCGGCGGCCCCGAGCCCGCCGGCCGCGAGACGACGCTCGCGACGCCCGCGACGCGGAAGGTCGCGCGCGAGCGCGGCGTCGACATTGACGACGTGCCGACCGACGAGACCCGCGACGGCGAGCCGTTCGCCACGGCCGAGGCGGTGGATGCCTACGCGAACGCGCTGGAGTCGGGGGCCGAGTCGACGCCTGAGCCGGAGCCGGTCGACGCCGGGGCCGCGGACGCGGCCGACACCGCGTCGGGCGACGAGACCGTCACCTACCGCGGCGTCAGGCGGACCATCGGGAAGCAGATGGAGCGGTCGAAGTTCACGGCGCCGCACGTCACCCACCATGACACCGCCGAGGTCGACGCGCTCGTGGAGGCCCGCGAGACCCTGAAGCCGACGGCGGAGGCCGAGGGGGTGAAGCTCACGTACATGCCGTTCGTAATGAAGTCGATCGTCGCCGGACTCAAAGAGTACCCCTACCTGAACAGCGAGCTCCGGGAGGACGACGAGGATATCGTCTTGAAGGGCGACTACAACCTCGGCATCGCGGTCGCGACCGACGCGGGCCTTATGGTCCCCGTCGTTGAGGACGTCGACGAGAAGGGGCTCTTCGAGCTGGCCGACGAGGTGAACGACCTCGCCGCCCGCGCCCGCGACCGGAAGCTCAAGCCCGCGGAGATGAAGGGCGGCACCTTCTCTATCACCAACTTCGGCGCCATCGGCGGCGAGTACGCCACGCCGATCATCAACTACCCCGAGACCGCGATCTTAGGCCTCGGCGCCATCGAGGAGCGCCCCGTCGTCCGCGAGGGGGCCGACGGCGAGAGCGCGGTCGTCCCGGCGCCGACGCTGCCGCTGTCCCTGTCGATCGACCACCGGGTCGTCGACGGCGCGGTCGCGGCCGAGTTCGCGAACACCGTCATGGATCACCTAGAAAACCCCCTGCTGCTACTCAACGAATAATGGTCGTCGGAGACGTCACCACGGGAACGGAGGTACTGGTCATCGGCGCCGGACCGGGCGGCTACGTCGCCGCTATCCGCGCCGCACAGCAAGGGCTCGACACGACCTTAGTCGAGAAGGACGCCTACGGCGGCGCTTGTCTCAACCGCGGCTGTATCCCCTCGAAGGCGCTGATCACGGGCAGCGGGCTCGCCCACGAGGCGGGCAACGCGGAGTTCATGGGCGTTCACGCGGACCCCGCCGTCGACATGGGCAAGATGGTCGAGTGGAAAGACAGCGTGGTCGACCGGCTGACGGGCGGCGTCGAGAAGCTCTGTAAGGCGAACGGCGTGAACCTGATCGAGGGGGCCGCCTCGTTCGTCGGCGAGAACACCGTCCGGGTCGCCCACGGCGGCGACGGGCAGGGCTCCGAGACGCTCTCGTTCGAACACGCGATCGTCGCGACCGGCTCGCGGCCGATCCAGATCCCCGGCTTCGAGTTCGCCGAGGACCACGTCTGGAGCTCCGCGGACGCGCTCGACGCCGACACCGTCCCGGACCGGCTCGGGATCGTCGGCGGCGGCTACATCGGCATGGAGCTGGCGACGACGTACGCTAAGCTCGGCGCGGACGTGACGGTCGTCGAGATGCTCGACGACATCCTCGACCCATACGAGGACGACGTGAAGCGTATCGTCCGCACGCGCGCCGAGGAGCTGGGCGTCGAGTTCCACTTCGGGGAGGGCGCCAGCGAGTGGTCGGAGGCGCCCGACGGCGGCTACCTCCTCCACACGGAGACGGAGGCGGGAGACGAATCGACGTACGGCGTCGACAAGATCCTCGTCGCCGTCGGTCGACAGCCGGTCTCCGAGGAGCTCGACCTCGCCGAGGCCGGGGTCGAGACGGACGACCGCGGCTTCATCGAGACGGACGACCGCACCCGCACGGCGGTCGAGCACGTCCACGCCGTCGGCGACGTCGCCGGCGACCCGATGCTCGCGCACGCGGCCTCGAAGGAGGGGATCGTCGCCGCCGAGGTGATCGCCGGCGAGCCGGCCGCGATGGACCAGCAGGCGATCCCCGCGGCCGTCTTCACCGACCCCGAGATCGGGACGGCCGGGATGACCGAGGCGGAGGCCGCGGACGCCGGCTTCGAGCCCGCGGTCGGCGAGATGCCGTTCAACGCCTCCGGGCGGGCGATGACCACCGGCCACACCGAGGGGTTCGTCCGAATCGTCGCCGACGAGGAGACCGGGTTCGTCCTCGGCGGACAGATCGTCGGCCCTGAGGCGTCGGAGCTGATCGCCGAGGTCGCGCTCGCGATCGAGATGGGCGCGACGCTCGAGGACGTCGCCGCCACCGTTCACACCCACCCGACGCTCGCGGAGGCCGTGATGGAGGCCGCCGAGAACGCCCGCGGACAGGCGATCCACACGCTGAACCGCTGAGCGGTCTGCCCGCCGCTAGCGCCCGCGGACATATCCGTTTACTCACCTTTTCGCTCCTTCGTCTGCGGCCGTCTACTCCCGGAGTCCCTGAGAAGTGGCTTCCGGGTTTTTCGCGCCGACTTCGCAGATCCACAAATAGAACTTCATATTTTCGATAGAAACCCTCCGTTATATCTATGTTTCCCTCTCCGAATTAGACAATATTATCAGCGAAGAGGGCCGACCATTTCTTGATGGCTAGTAACACCCAAGACTGGTGGCCGGACCAGTTGGACCTGGAGCTACTGGATCAGAACACCGGCGACCTCGGTCCGTACGGCGCGGACTTCGACTACGCCGCGGAGTTCGAGGAGCTCGACCTCGAGGCGGTCAAGTCCGACCTCGAAGACGTGATGACCGACTCGAAGGAGTGGTGGCCGGCCGACTACGGCCACTACGGCCCGCTGTTCATTCGGATGGCGTGGCACAGCGCCGGCACGTACCGCTCGCTCGACGGGCGCGGCGGCGCCGCCGGCGGCCACCAGCGGCTCCCGCCGATCAGCAGCTGGCCGGACAACGTGAACCTCGATAAGGCCCGGCGGCTGCTGGAGCCGGTCAAGACGAAGTACGGCGAGAAGCTCTCGTGGGCCGACCTCATCGTGCTCGCCGGCAACGTCGCACTGGAGTCGATGGGCTTCGAGACGTTCGGCTTCGCGGGCGGCCGCGAGGACGACTTCCGCGGCGACGACGCCGTCGACTGGGGCCCCGAGAGCGAGTTCGAGGCGAGCTCTCCGGACCGCTTCGACGAGAGCGGCGACCTGAAGGCGCCGCTCGGCAACACCGTGATGGGCCTCATCTACGTCAACCCCGAAGGGCCGAACGGCGAGCCGGATCTTGAGGGCTCCGCGAAGAACATCCGCCAGTCGTTCAGCCGGATGGCGATGAACGACAAGGAGACCGTCGCGCTCATCGCCGGCGGCCACACGTTCGGGAAGGTCCACGGCGCCGACGACGGCGACAACCTCGGTCCGGAGCCAGAGGACGCTCCCATCGACCTCCAAGGACTCGGCTGGGACAACGAGTTCGGCGAGGGGAAAGGCCCCGACGCGATCACCAGCGGCATCGAGGGGCCGTGGAACGCCACCCCCACCGTCTGGGACCTGAGCTACGTCAACAACCTGCTCAGCTACGAGTGGGAGCCGGAGAAAGGTCCCGGCGGCGCGTGGCAGTGGACCACGAAGAACGACGAGCTCGACGGCGCCGCGCCCGGTGTCGCTGACCCCTCCGACAAGGAGGACGTGATGATGCTCACGACGGACGTCGCCCTAAAAGAGGACGATGACTTCCGGGCGGTCTTAGAGGAGTTCCGCGACGACCCCGACGAGTTCCAGGAGACGTTCGCGAAGGCGTGGTACAAGCTCATCCACCGCGACATGGGCCCGCCGGAGCGGTTCCTCGGTCCCGAGGTCCCGGACGAGACGATGATCTGGCAGGACCCCCTGCCCGAGGCCGACTACGAACCGATCGGCGACGCGGAGGTCTCCGATCTCAAGGGCGCGCTCCTCGACTCGGGGCTCTCGACCGGCGAGCTGGTCAAGACCGCGTGGGCGGCGGCGTCCACCTACCGCGACAGCGACAAACGCGGGGGCGCCAACGGCGCCCGTATCCGCCTCGAACCGCAGCGCAGCTGGGAGGCCAACGAGCCCGAGGCGCTCGCCGACGTCCTCTCGACGCTCGAAGACGTTCAGGCCGACTTCAACGAGTCCCGGTCCGACGACGTCCGCGTTTCGCTCGCCGACCTCATCGTGCTGGGCGGGACCGCGGCCGTCGAGCAGGCCGCAGCCGACGCCGGCTACGACATCGAGGTACCGTTCGAGCCCGGCCGCGTCGACGCCGCCGCGGAGCAGACCGACGTCGACTCCTTCGAGGCGCTCAAGCCCGAGGCCGACGGCTTCCGTAACTACCTCGGCGACGCGGACGAGGACGTCGAGGACCTCATGGTCGACAAGGCGGACCTGCTGAACCTGACCGCCAGCCAGATGACCGTCCTCGCGGGCGGCCTGCGCGCGCTGGGGGCGACCTACGGCGAACGCGTGGCGTTCACCGACGAGCCCGGCACGCTCACCAACGATTTCTTCGCCAACCTGCTCGACATGGAGTACGAGTGGGACGCGGTCACCGACGCCGAGGACCTCTATGAGGTCCGCGACCGTGACACCGGCGAGGTCGCGTGGGAGGCGACGCGCGCCGACCTCATCTTCGGGTCGAACGCGCGGCTCCGCACCATCGCGGACGTGTACGCGAGCGACGAGGAGAAGTTCGTCGAGGACTTCGCCGAGACGTGGAGCGAGGTCATGAAGCTCGACCGCTTCGACCTCGAGTAACGCCGTCCCGTCGCGGTCGGCATTCGATCTCGTTCGAGCCGATCTGAAGCGCCTCGACCCGCTCGACGGTCGGCTCGGTCTCACCTCCCTCTCAGTGCGCTTCCGAAATTCGCCGAGAGAAGACCGATCCGACGCATCGATTCGCCTGCCTGCTGCGCCGTCGCCGATACCGTCGCGTCGACGTGTGCCCTCCTCGCTCAGCGACTCAGTAACCGATATCTCGTTTTCACGGTTCGTCTGATCGCCTTGGGACGCTATCTGTCGCAACGGTTGATTTAGACATATCTCAAATATCGCGGGATCGAAGCTGTCCGACACCGAGACCGAGGCGAACCACTCGGGACCGATCGATGCCCGACGGTGAGACGAAATCGGTTAACACGCGGTAAGACGCTTGAAAACACGCGCTCAGTAGATCGAATCGTACCTTCGCAGATCGGCGTGTGAACTTCGTCGACACCTTTTGTATCCGTCCCCTCGGATCGATCTCCTCGCCACAACAGTTGAGCAGATGTCCAAATGAATTAAGTCACATCGGGATATATCGATATGTATGTCGATACTCGACCGACTGCTCGGCGATGAGTCGACGGACGACGAGAGCTGTTGTGACGTACAGATCGAGGAGATCGACTCGGACGAAACCGAGGGCGACGCGCCGGACGAGGGCGTCGACCGCACACGGAACTGATCGCCGATGTCGAACGATCCGAACGCGGCGAGTCGAGCGGGCTCCGAGTCCGCAAGCGGGACGCTCCGCCGGATTGAAGAGGGGGCCTGCTGTGACGGGCCGTTCCCGGAGACTCGACGCGCGGACGACGCAGTCGTCGAGGCGGAGCTGTCGTCGTTCAAGGCGCTGGCCAACGAGAAGCGACTCGCAGTTGTTCACGCGCTCCGAGGGGGCGAGCTCTGCGCCTGCGAGTTGGAGACCGTCCTCGATGCTCCCCAGTCGACGGTCGCGTCGCACCTCAGGAAGCTCCGCGACGCTGGCATCGTTGCCACGCGCAAGGAGGGGAAGTGGACGTACTACCGGATCGCGGACACGGCGAGTCTCCAACTGCTCGATCTGGCCGCGGCGCTAGGTGAGGTCCGATGATCCCGCCGGGGACCGAAGCGGCGCTGCTGGACTCGTGGGACTACTTCCTCCACCTTGCGATGGTCCTCACGCCGCTGTTCATCGGTGCGTCGTTCCTCGTTGGGCTCGCACAGGAGTACCTCCCGCCAGAGCGAGTCGAAGAGATGCTTCGCGCACGCGACCACGGCAGCGGGAACGTCCTCGCGGCGGGCCTCGGCGCGGTGACGCCGTTCTGCTCGTGTTCGACCGTCCCGGTCTTGGCTGGCCTGCTGGGAGCCGGCGCCCCCACGGGCATGGCGTTCTCGTTTCTGCTCGCCTCCCCGATCGTCAACTGGATCGCCGTGTTCCTACTGTTCGGGCTGTTCGGGACCGGCGTGACCGTCGCGTACGTGACGACGGCGCTGCTCGCGGCGATCGTCGCGGGACTCATCATCGGGACGTTCGAACTCGACGGGTACATCAAGGACGTCCGGATCACCGCGGGCGGTCGCGAGATCGCGACCGACGGCGGAGCGACTCCCTCGGACACCTCGAAGGCGGCCGACGCCGCCGGGTGTAGCGAATGCGGGACAACGGCGACGAACAGAACCCACAAGGAACGCGTGACCGCCGCGGGGGAGGGCGCGCTCTCCTTCTTCCGCGACACGCTCCCGTACATCGCGGTCGGGATCGCGATCGGCGCGCTGATCCACGGCGCCGTACCGGCAGAGTTTCTCCAACAGATCGCCGGGCCGGGGAACCCGCTCGCGACGCCGATCGCCGCGCTCGCCGGCGCGCCGATCTACGTGAGCATCAGCGGAATGCTGCCGATCGCGCACTCGCTCACCGAGGCGGGGATCCCCATCGGAACGGTGATCGCGTTCGTCATCGGCGGAGCGGGGATCAGCATCCCGAACCTGATCCTCCTGAACAAGCTGTTCGAACGCCGCCTGCTCGCGATCTACGCGACGACGGTCGTGACGATCGGGATCGCTGTCGGCGTGCTGTTCAACACCGTCTTCGCCGGCCTCCTCTGAGCCGAGGCCGAGTTATAACGACCGAGACCCGTCGAGCGCAACAAGAACCGCGTTCGCGCGCGGCGTAGCACGATACATCCGCCACTTCCCTTCTTTCCGGCGCGTGACGAGGCCAGCATCAGTGAGCTGCGAGAGGGCATGGCTGATCGCGCTGTCGCTCACGTCCAGCAGCGGCGAGAGTTCGCAGACGCACAGCTCGTCGTCGTCAGTCGCGTGAAGCATCCGGACGATCTTGTATCGTGTCTCGTTGCCGAGCGCCGACAGCAGCTCGATGTCGGTCTCCAGGTCGGACCCGCCGACGCTCTCGTTCAGTTCTTCTAGCTCCGCTAACCGGCCGGCGAGGTCTTCGTCTGTACAGGAGCCGCACTCATCGGCGACGTATCGCTGTAAACGCTCGGTCGATGACATACAGACAATTGAACTGAACCGAGATTAAAGATTGCGGAGCGCTGTCTCGACTGGTAGCTTGACAGCGAAAACAATATAGCAATCTCTCAAATATTGTCTCGCATGAAAGGTACGAGACTTGTGGCGGGTGTCCGTCGATCGACAACAACCATCCTGGTAGGCTTGAGCAACGATACGGCCGAATGCGCCGCTGCGGGGTGTTCGGTATGACGGGTTCCTACAAACGGGTCAACTATACCGACATTGAGACCGTTTCAGGCGCGATGCGGCCGCTTACCGACTCGCTCGACAGCGAACAGGTCGGCGTGTCGATCGCACGCTGTGAGCCCGGGTGGCGGAACAAGCCGCACGACCACGCCGCGGAGGATCATGAGGAGATATACGTCCTCTTAGAGGGGGAAGCCACCGTCGTTATCGACGACGAGTCCGTCGAACTCGAAGCTGGTGACGCGGTTTGGATTCCACCGACTGCGACACGACAGATCCAGAATGGTGACGTCGACAGCGCGCTCGTCCTCGTGAGCGCCCCGGCGTCGAAGTGTCGAACCACGACGTGTGTCGACGAACCAGGATCATGGGCCACCAACGGATTCATCGGGTGAGCGGGGTTCTCAGTCGTTCAAGATGCGTAATATGGTACCGGCGCGGAGATATCTGACCGAAGGGCTTATATTTGTATGAGTGTTTGTTCAATTGAATCGGATACAGTGAGGACAACTCAACGTGTCCTGCTGTGAACGATACATCAGACGTACGGCCGCCATCCGACCCAATCATGACCGAACTCACCCTGTATGAAGAAGCGATGTGTTGCTCCACCGGCGTCTGCGGTCCCGACCCCGACGACGAACTCGTCGAGGTCAGCGCGGCGCTCGACCAGCTCGAAGACGCGTTCGACGAGCTCGAAGTCACCCGGGCGAACATGCAGCACAACATCGACCAGTTCCTCGAAACGCAGCGGATCTACGACCGCGTCCAGGAGGACGGTCCGTCGATCCTCCCCATTACGGTCGTCGACGACGAGATCGTCGCCGAGGGGGAGTACCTCTCGTACGACGAACTGACTGCGGCTATCGACGAGAGCCCAACGCCGCAGGAGGCCTAACGAATGGCACAATCACAGCCAACAACGACCAGCGCGTGTGAGGTCGTCGAACCGAGTAGCGACGACACCGAGTTCGTTTTCTTCAGCGGGAAGGGCGGCGTTGGTAAGAGCACGGTGAGCTGTGCGACCGCGACGTGGCTCGCCGACAACGACTACGAGACGCTCCTAGTGACCACCGACCCTGCCCCGAACCTCTCGGACATCTTCGGCCAAACCATCGGCCACGAGGTCACCGCGATCGACGGGATCGAGAACCTCTCGGCGATCGAGATCGACCCCGACACCGCCGCCGAGGAGTACCGCCAAGAGACGATCGAGCCGATGCGCGAACTGCTCGGTGACGAGGAGATCCAGACGGTCGAAGAGCAGCTCAACAGTCCCTGCGTCGAGGAGATCGCCGCCTTCGACAACTTCGTCGAGTTCATGGACAGCCCCGAGTACGACGTCGTCGTCTTCGATACGGCGCCGACGGGTCACACCATCCGTCTGATGGAGCTCCCCTCCGACTGGAACGCCGAGCTCGAGAAGGGCGGCTCGACCTGTATCGGGCCGGCCGCCTCGATGGAGGACAAAAAACAGGACTACGAGCGTGCCATCGACACGCTTCAAGACAACGAGCGCACCTCGTTCGCCTTCGTCGGCAAGCCCGAGGACTCCTCGATCGACGAGATCGAACGTAGCGCGAGCGACCTCGGCGAGCTCGGGATCGAGTCGCAGCTGTTGGTCCTCAACGGCTACCTCCCCGAGTCGGTGTGCGAGGACCCCTTCTTCGAGGGGAAGCGCGCGGACGAACAGGCGGTCATCGAGCGCGCCCGCGAGGAGTTCGACGCCGACGCGACGGCGACGTACCCGCTTCAGCCCGGCGAGATTGCCGGCCTCGACCTGCTCGCTGACGTGGGCGGCGTTCTCTACGACGGCAGAGAAGCGACCGTCGACGTCGGGACCGCGACCGACGTAGACGCCGACGACCGCAGAGCGACGGACTTCGACGCGACGGCGGACGCCGACGCGGTCGTCGATCAGTTGACGCCCGGCGAGGAGACGCAGTACCTCTTTTTCACCGGGAAAGGCGGCGTCGGAAAGAGCACGGTCGCCTCGACGGCGGCGACGAAGCTCGCCGAGGCGGGCCACGAGACGCTCGTGGTCACAACCGACCCGGCCGCGCACTTAGAGGACATCTTCGGCGAGCCCGTGGGCCACGAGCCCACCTCGGTCGGCCAAGAGAATCTCGACGCGGCGCGAATCGACCAAGAGAAAGCGCTCGCGGAGTACCGCGAGCAGGTCCTCGACCACGTCACCGAGATGTACGAGGACAAAGACGACACGCAGATCGACGTCGACGCTGCGATCGCGAACGTCGAGGAGGAGCTTGAGTCGCCGTGCGCCGAGGAAATGGCCGCCTTAGAGAAGTTCGTGAGCTACTTCGACGAGGACGGCTACGACGTCGTCGTCTTCGACACGGCGCCGACAGGCCACACGCTCCGACTGCTCGAACTCCCCTCCGACTGGAAGGGGTTCATGGACCTCGGCTCGCTGACGAAGGGCGCTGCCCCCGCGAAGGGCGACCAGTACGACGAGGTCATCGAGACGATGAAAGACCCCGAACGGAGCACCTTCGCGTTCGTGATGTACCCCGAGTACACCCCGATGATGGAGGCGTACCGGGCTGCCGCCGACCTCAAAGATCAGGTCGGCATCGAGACCTCGCTGGTCGTCGCCAACTACCTCCTCCC
>JBNJEE010000079.1:0-12178 GCA_051745525.1 Methanobacteriota archaeon
TGACGGTATTTCAGGTATTTTTCTAGACATAATTATTTTTCCTGTTTACACCGCACCGTTGTTTTACTTATATATGACAGTCCATGGGAGCCGGACCCCGCCTCGCGTCGCCGCGGTCGACAACGGCTTGAAGTGCGCGCTCGTCAGACGGAGCGTACGAATGGAGCCGCCAGACATCGAGCGGTTGGACGAGCGGACCGTCCAGCGGATCGCGGCCGGCGAGGTCGTCGAGCGCCCCGCGAGCGTCGTGAAGGAGTTAGTCGAGAACAGCCTCGACGCGGGCGCGAGCCGCGTCGCAGTCTCCGTCGAGTCGGGCGGCACCGAGGGGATCCGCGTCCGCGACGACGGCGTCGGCATTCCCGCAGACCAACTGGAGGCGGCCGTCGCGGAGCACGCCACCTCGAAGATCGGCGACATCGAGGACCTCGACCGCGGCGTCGGCACCCTCGGCTTCCGCGGCGAGGCGCTGTACACCGTCGGCGCCGTCTCCCGACTGACGGTGCGGTCGCGCCCCCCGGACGCCGAGGCTGGCGCGGAGATCACCGTCGAGGGCGGCGACGTCGGCGTGGCCCGTCCCGCGGGCTGTCCGGCGGGCACGACCGTCGAGGTCGACGACCTCTTTTATAATACGCCGGCCCGCGAGAAGTTCCTCAAGCGGACCGCCACGGAGTTCGACCACGTGAACACGGTGGTGACCGGCTACGCGCTGGCGAACCCCGACGTCGCGGTCTCCTTAGAACACGACGGCCGCGAGACGTTCGCGACCGAGGGGAACGGCGACCTCCGGTCTGCCGTCCTCGCCGTCTACGGCCGCGAGGTCGCCGAGTCGATGATCGACGTCGACTGGACGCCCGAAGACGGACCGACGGGCGGAGATATCGGCGCCCCCGTCAAGCGGGTCACGGGGGTGGTCTCGCACCCCGAGACGGCGCGTTCGACCCGGGACTATCTCTCGACGTACGTCAACGGCCGGTACGTCACCGCGAGCGCGCTCCGCGAGGCGACCCTCGATGCCTACGGCGGCCAGCTGGCGCCCGACCGCTACCCGTTCGCCGTCCTCTTCGTCGAGGTCTCGACCGGCGACGTGGACGTGAACGTCCACCCGCGCAAGCTGGAGGTCCGCTTCGACGAGGAGCCCGCGGTCCGCTCGGCGGTCGAGACCGCCGTGGAGGACGCCTTACTCGATCACGGCCTGATCCGCTCGACGGCGCCCCGCGGCCAGTCGGCGCCCGACGAGACCGCGGTCGACCCCGAGACGCCGGACGTCGAGGCCGTCGGCGGCGCCAACACCGATCACGAGCGCGCCGCGCGCGAGGGACGCGAACACGCGAGTACAGACCCCGAGGCCGACACCGACACGACGCAGACCGATCCCGGCGCCGACGGCCCTGGGGCGCCGACCGAATTGGACCCCTCCGACGACGCAGCGTGGGCGGTCGACGGCCTGGGCGGCGAGGTCGGAGACGATGACGCCCGCCCCTCGCCGCGGAGCTGGCAGGACGACTCGGTGGAGCGCGGGCCGGAGCCGGCGATCGACGACGGGCCGCCCGACACCGGAGCCGACGACGGCGCGGAGACACTGGCCGACGCGGTCGACCGCGACATCGACACCGCGGACGCAGGCACGCCGTCCCGGACGCCCTCAGTCGACGACGGACCGAACCGCGGCGAGGCGTCGGTTGAGGGAGACGCGTCGGCCGGGAGGGACGCGTCGGTCGAGGGGCGGGCGTCGACCCCGGTTGAGACGGAGTCCGACGACGACGCGACGCGCCCGGGCGCCCGAGCGCGATCCGCGACGCGACAGCGGACCCTCGACGGCGACGGGACGGAACGCGAGCGCGCGTTCGACTCGCTGCCCTCGCTGCGGGTGCTGGGACAGCTCCACGAGACGTACGTCGTCGCCGAGGCGCCCGACGGGCTCGTGCTGATCGACCAGCACGCGGCCGACGAGCGGGTGAACTACGAGCGGCTGAAGGCCGTCTTCGCGGACGGCGCGGACGCGCAGGCGCTCGCGGAGCCGGTCCGCATCGAGCTGACCGCGCGCGAGGCGGCGCTGTTCGAGGAGTTCGTCGACGACCTGACCGAGATCGGGTTCCGGGCCGAGCGCGCGGGCGACCGCGAGGTGGCGGTGACGGCGGTCCCGGCCGTCTTCGACGCCGCGCTCGACCCCGACCTCCTGCGCGACGTCCTCTCCGCGCTGGTCGACGACGCCGCCGCGGGCGACGATCCGGTCGCGGACGTCGTCGATGAGCTGCTCGCCGACCTCGCCTGCTACCCCTCCGTCACGGGGAACACCTCCCTGACCGAGGGGCGGGTCGTCGACCTCCTCGACCGGCTCGACGCCTGCGAGAACCCCTACGCCTGTCCGCACGGGCGCCCGGTCGTGATCCGGCTCGACCGCGACGAGATCGGGTCGCGCTTCGAGCGCGACTACCCGGGTCACGGGGGGCGACGCGCGGAGTAAGTCGGCGGGGAAAGTCTCTTTCTCCGTCGGCCGCAGAAAGGTACGTTTTAGGCGACTGCGGCGGACCCACTGACATGGAACGCGTAGCGATCGTCGGCGCGTCGATGACCCGGTTCGGGCAGCGCGACGCCTGGGTGCGGGAGCTGCTGGCGGAGGCGGGCGCGGCCGCGCTCGACGACGCCGGCGTCGACGGCGACGACCTCGATCAGCTGTACGTCTCGAACATGGCCAGCGGCGAGTTCGAGGGGCAGACCGGCGTCCCGAACGCGCTCGCCCACGACTTGGCGGCGCAGCCGGCCTACACCGCGCGGATCGACCAGACCTCCTCGTCGGGCGGCGC
This sequence comes from Methanobacteriota archaeon, assembly GCA_051745525.1. Classification (GTDB taxonomy): domain Archaea; phylum Halobacteriota; class Halobacteria; order Halobacteriales; family Haloferacaceae; genus Halorubrum. The sequence goes on from JBNJEE010000079.1 coordinate 2,805, forward strand.
CGGCGTGTACGCCGCGTGGCAGTCGGTCGCCTCCGGCGCGAGCGACCTCACGATGCTCGTCGGCGGCGAGAAGATGACCCACCGGACGACCGCGGAGGCGACCGACGTGATCGCGTCGCTCACCCACCCGGTCGAGTACAAACAGGGCGTCACGCTCCCCTCATTCGCGGGGCTCACCGCCCGCCTCTACCTCGACGAGTACGATGCGCCGCGCGCGAGCCTCGGGAAGGTCGCGGTGAAGAACCACAAGAACGGCGTGGACAATCCCCACGCGCAGTTCCAAAAGGAGGTCGACCTCGACACCGTCCTCGACTCGCCGATAGTCGCCGACCCCCTCCGCTTGTACGACTTCTGTCCGATCACGGACGGCTCCGCGGCGCTCGTGTTCTGCCCCGAGTCCGTGGCCGAGGAGTACGCGCCCGACGGCAACTACGCCGTCATCTCCGGTATCGGCGGCGCGACCGACACCCACGTCGTCCACGAGCGCGCGGACCCGACGACGATGGGCGGGGTCGTCGACTCCTCCGATATCGCCTACGAGATGGCCGGGATCGGTCCGGACGACGTCGACGTGGCGGAGCTCCACGACATGTTCACCATCCTCGAGTTCCTCCAGAGCGAGGACCTCGGCTTCTTCGAGAAGGGCGAGGGGTGGAAGGCGGTCGAGGAGGGCGTCACCGACCGCGACGGCGACCTCCCGATCAACACCTCCGGCGGGCTCAAATCGAAGGGTCACCCGCTCGGAGCCAGCGGCGTCGCACAGGTGTACGAGATATACCAGCAGGTCACCGGGAACGCCGGCCCGCGGCAGGTCGGGGCCGACACGGCCCTCGCCTGTAACGTCGGCGGGTTCGGGAACTGCGTGACCACGACGATTCTGGAGGGCAGCCAATGAGCGACAACGAGCACGACGACGCGACCGGAAGCGACGGCGAGGAGTCCAGCGGCGACGAACCGACCTTCGAGGCCGCCGAGTACGCGGACGGAACGGTCACCTACCCGCCTCACACCGTGAGCCCGAACGGCGCCGAGCGCGTCGGGACGGTCGACCTCCGCGAGTACGCGGGCCGGGTCGTCACGTGGACGACCTCGACCGCGACGCCGCCGGGCGTCCGCGAGCCCAACACTCTCGCCATCGTCGAGTTCGAGATGGGCGACGACTACGACGGGCCGCCGGTCCGCGCGCTCGGGCAGATAGCCGAGCGCGGCGGGGACGGAGGCGGCGCGGACGGCTCCGGGGAGACCTTCGACGTCGACATCGGTGACCGCGTCGAACCGGTCTACGCCGACGAGCTGCGCGAGCCGGGCGCCGGCATCCGCGAGCCCGAAAGCCAGAAGTGGGACGGGTTCCGGTTCCGGCCGGCAGAGAAGTAGGCGGAGAGCAGGTAGACTCGTTTTCGGGGTTCAGACTCGCCGGTAGTCGCCGAGCCGCGTCCCGTCAAGCAGGTACGCGTCCGCGGTCGGCAGCGCGGCGGGGAGGTACGGCGCGAGGAACGACTGCCCCTCGACGTTGACCCACGTCCCGCCGGAGCGCTCGTTGAACGCGGGGAAGACGACGAGTTCGGGCGGGTCGGAACCGTCCCCCTCGTTTCCGCCGTTCTCCACCAACGCCGCGGGTTCGAGTTCGCCGCGGAGCCACGCGCGCTCGACGCGCGAGCCGCCGACCGCGTCTTCCAGTCGGACCTGCGGGTGTTCGTGTCCCATACACACCACGTCGGCATCGAGAAGCGCGGGGTCGGGCCAGGTGTGGCCGTGACAGACCGCGACGTCGGCCGCGGAGTCGACGCCGAGAACCCCGCCCTCGGGGCCGATCACGTCGAGGTTGTCGGCGAACGCCTCGGCGACGCCCGCGTCGTGGTTCCCCTCGACGAGCGTCATCGGGACGCGGTCGGTGACGGCGGCGATTAGCGTCTCCAGCTCATCGCGCTCGTCGCCGTCGGGCGCGCCGATCCGGTGCGCGAGGTCGCCGAGGACGACGAGCCGGTCGGCGTCGGTCTCGGTGAGGAGGCCGCAGAGGCGCTCGCAGCGCGCGTCGGCCCGGGAGTCGAGTTCGACGCCGCGCTCGTAGCGCAGGCCGACCTCGATGCCCGCGTGAACGTCCGCGACCAGCAGCGCGCGCTCGCCGCCGAGGTCAGCCACGGCCGCCGGTTCGCCGACGACCGGCTCGACCCGCGCCATCAGATCGGCTTGAGCAGCCCGTCGCCGGGCTCGTAACACTGCCCGCTCATCAGCGCGTCCTGGATCGCGTCCTCGACGGCCCCGGGGTCGACCTCGTGGTCGTCGACGACGCGCTCGACGACCGCCTCGCGGGGCGCCCCGTCGCCGTCGTCGAGGTCGCCCATCGCCGCGACCGCCACGGCTTCGAGGTCGACGTCGTCCGCCTCGGCCTCTGCGTCTCCGTCAGTATCGGTTTCGGCCTCGCCATCGTCGGCGGTCGCGGAGTCGGCGGTTTCGGCCTCGGCGCTCTCTGAACCGGCCGCCACTGCGTCGTCCGCTGCCGCGGCGGGGTCCTCGGCCTCCTCGACCTCCTCGGCGAGTTCCTCCGGGTCGGGCACGTCGATGTCGGCCTCGCCGGGCTCGTCGACCTCGGTCCCGGTCGCGAAGTCCGTGCCGAACTCGGACTCGATCTCCTCGCGCTCCTCGTCGTCGAGCTGGTACATGTCGTCGGCGTCGGCGTCAGAGTCGAGGTCCGCGGTCGCGTCCACGTCGCCGCCGCCGTCGAAGTCGCCGACGGCGTCCTCGTCGCTTCCGGCGTCGAAATCGCCGAGACCGCCGTCGTCGCTCGCGGCGTCGGCGGTGGCGGCCGCGGAATCGTCGGCGGCCGCGGAATCGTCGGCGGCCGCCGCGGACTCGCTCGTGTCGCCGAGCGACTCGGATTCGTCGGTCGAAGCCGGAACCGACTCGATCGTTTCGTCCGTCCCGGGTTCGGCGGTTTGGTCGACGTCCGGCTCGGGCGAATCGTCGAGCGACGCGTCGGCGGTCGGTTCGGCGTCACGCTCCCCGGGAGACGGTTCCGGCTCGGCACCGGCGTCCGCTCCCGCGGCCGCGTCGCTTCCGGTCGTCGCCGGCGGTTCCGTGACCGACACGTCGGTCTCGGGGAGCGGGCCGAGCGCGATCTCGCCGCCCTCGTCGGGGGCGAGGTCGAGGGCGCGCACCTCGTCGCGGTCGCCCGCGATCAGTTCGAGGGCGTCGACCGCAAGCCGGCGGATCGCCTCGGCGTAGGCCGCGGTGGTCCCGTAGTGGTCGAGCGCCTTCGGGATCCCGGCCGCGAGCGGGGCGGGGGCGCCGCCCGCTTCCAGCCCGGCGCGGAGGTCGTCGCCGCGCAGATCAGAGTCGAGCGCCGTCGCGAACACCGCGAGGCGGTCGAGGGTGGCCTCGGCGGCGGAGACGACCCAGCGGTCGCGGGTGTCGGCGTCGACCTCGTTGAGGCTCTCCGGGCGGACCGAGGTGAACACGCGGTCGGAGTCCTCCGGCTCGAAGGTGCGCGCCTTCCCGGTGAGCGCGACGAACGCCGGCGGCTCGGCGCGCTCTAAGAAGGTCTGCGCCTCCGGCTGGTACTGGCCCGCGTAGGTGACGAACGCGCCGGAGGGGTCGACGACGCGGCCGCGGCGCGTCTCGTCGTTGACGCGCTCGACCTCGGTGAGCACGCCCGCGGTGAACAGGCGGTTCACGCGCGCGCCGGTCGGCGTGACGACGTAGTTCGGGGCGCGCTCCTCGTCGCTCTCGGAGTAGGAGAGAGAAGCGTCGTCGAACTCGGCGGCGAACACCCGGTACGCGACTTCCCGCGCGCCCGGCCCGTCGTCGCTCATTCGCCCACCTCCGCGAGCGCGGCCCGAGCGTGGGCGGCCGGGTCGTCGTCCGCGAGTTCGAACTCGACCGCGTCGAGGGTGGCGCCGTAGTCGTCGACCGAGAGGTTCCCGCGGACGCGGTAGGCGCGCCCGACGAGCGAGTCGGCGATATCGTCGGCGACGACCGCCTTGTCCATCGCGTCCTTCGCGGCGTCGAGGGCCTCGGCGAGCCCGCCGCCGTACACCTCGGCCGTGAGCTCGTCGTCGAGGACGACGGTGACCGTGTCGGTGCCGTCGTCGAGGATGGCCTTCACGCGCAGGTCGTCCTCGCCGTCGACGTCCCCGTGGCTGCGGCACTGGCCGTTCTGGACGACGCGGCCGCACTCGGGACAGCGCTCGATGAGCCCGGAGCCGTCGCGGACTTCGAGGACGTTCCCGACGACCTCGACGTCGAACATCCCGCCGGAGCCGACCGCGTCGGCGACCGAGAGGCGCGGGGCGTCCTCCGCGACCTCGACGGGGTCGGGCAGCGGCGTCACCGTCGAGAACTCGGTGAGGTTGATCGAGGGGACGCCGCGGAACTCCCGGACGTACACGTCCTCGATCCGGAGGTCGGCGCCGGCCTCGATCTCGGAGCGCGGCTGCCAGTCGGTGAAGGGGAGCTTCGCCGTCTCGTCGCCGACGACCCCTTCGAGGATCTCCGTCTCGCCGTCGCGCCCGGAGATGGTCTTCTCGTCGACCTCCAGCACGCGGACCTCCACGTTGCGGCCGCGGTCGCCGGCCGCGATGTCGACGAGGCTGCGGTCGCCGCCGACCTCGTGATCGACTTCGACCGCCTCATCGGCGATGGCGACCGTCGTCGAGTCGTTGAGGTTGAGCTCCGGTGCCCCCTCCCACTCGCGGACGCCGGCGTTGCCGATCGTCAGCGAGTCGCCCGGCTCGAAGCCAAAGTCCTGCCAGGCGGTGTAGGAGATGACGCCGGTCTCATCCGCGATCTCCCCCTCGCGGATCGTGAGGTCGTCGCCCTGATACCGGATCGTGCGCGTCCCCTGCGTCAGCACGCGGACGGTGACCGTCACGCCGTCGTGGTCGGTCGTGATCTCGCCCACGTCGACGGCATCCGGCGTCGGCGTCGAGCCGCTGCCACCGCCGCCGTGCTTCCGGCGGACGCTCTGTTTCGCCTCGTCGATGGGGACGCTGTACTCCAGTAGGTTCTGTAGGTCGGCTTTGACCTCCTCTTTGTCGACGCCGAGGTCGGAGGCGAGCTCCTCGGCATGGCTGTTGACGTCCATCGAAGCGAGGTTCGGCGCGGCCGCACAAAAGGATTCACCACCGCCCGGGGGACGGCGACGGGTCGGCGCTGGTCAGGGGCTCTCGCCGGGACGACGCGGGGTCGACGCCACGCGACCCCCGACGCGCCGCCGGCACAGCTAAACCGCTCCCGGTCGCAAGAGCCCACATGGACGACACCGACATCGACGTCGACGCGCGGATCGCCGAGGACCGAACGATCATCGACGTGACGGGGACGCGAGACGTCGCCGTCGTCGTGCGGTCGGACGGCGGCGAGCGGATCTACCTCCCGCCAGAGGGGTTCGACGATCCGGTCGGCGGGTCGCCGTACACCTCGCCGTATCAGGGCGCCGGCGCGGGCGGCGAGGAGAGCCCGTACGGCGGTTCGACCGGCAGCACGCGCGGCGTGATGGAGACGGCGGACGGCTTCCGGATCACGCACCCACAGCCGGTGACCGAGTTCGACGTGTTCCGAGGCGAGAGGGACTGAACGCGGCGGAACAAGGAGAGGGCGAACGAATCAGGCGACGTCTTCGTACACGGCAAGCGTGTCCTCGGCGACGTCGCTCCACTCGCGGCGCTCGTACGCCGGCGGCTCCTCGCGGTCGAGCGCCTCGATGAGGCCGTCGACGATCGACTCGGAGTCTGTCTCGACCTCGACGAGGCAGCCGTCGGGGAGCACCTCGGCGACGCCGGAGGGGGTGGCGACGACCTGCGTCCCCGCCTCCAGCGCCTCCGTGATCGTGATCCCGAACGGCTCCGCGTAGGAGGGTGAGACGAACGCGTCCGAGGCGGCGTAGTAGTCGCCGAGCTCCGCCTCGGGGACGTAGCCGACGAACTCGACGCGGTCGTCGATGCCGAGCAGTTCGGCGAACCGCTTCAGCTGCTCGGTCTGGTGGCCCGACCCGCCGACGACGAGCGTCACGTCGCGGCCGCGCAGCTTCTTGGTCGCGTACAGGAGATGGGAGATCCCCTTCTGGTCCGTGTGGCGGCCGACGAAGAACAGCATCTCGCCGTCGATCCCGAGGTCGTCGCGCACGGTCTTCCCGGAGAACTGCGGCGTCGAGAAGCCGTTGTACACGACGCGGGAGTCCGCGTCGTACAGCTCTCGGATATCCTCGCGGACGAGCTCACTGACCGCGATGTTCGTGTCGGCGGCGTTCGCGAGCCGGCGCTCGGTCTCGACCTCGCGGCTCGGCGGGTCGATGTTGCGGTCGCTCGCCAGCGAGTGGAACGAGGAGACCCACGTGGCGTCGGACTCGCGGGCGGCAGCGCGACCGGGCCCGTACCCGAACCAATCGTGCGTGTGGATCACGTCGTAGTCGGGCGCGAGCTCGGCGAAGCGGTCGGAGAGCTCGCCGACCCGCGCCGCGACGTCGCCCTCGCCGGTCTCGACGGGTTCGAGCCCCGGCTCGTCGTCGGGCGCGAACTCGGCGGGCAACACCAGCGTGGCGTCGACGCCGAGGTCGTCGCGCAGCCCGGTGAACAGTTCCCCTACGTGGACGTCGAGCCCGCCGGTGATGTTCGGCGGGTACCCCCACCCCAGCATGAGTACGCTCGGCGGCATATACCCCCGTTTCGGGAGTCGGCACTTAGGTATGCCCCTCGTGGCGCGCGCTGGAGCGAGGCGCGACCGGCGGAGGGAATCGAAGAGAATCGGGCGGAGAAGGGAGTCGGAGCGCAGTCAAGCCGTGGGGACCGCGGTCAGGCCGCGCGAACCGCGTCGCGCAGCGCGTCGGTGCGCTCGGTGATCGACCCGGCGGCATCCGCGAGCACGTCGAGCGGGTCGCCCTCCTCGGCCTTGACGGTGAGGACGGGCTCGGTCTGGCCCCCGGACTGCTCGGGGTTCATGTCGTAGGTCGCGGCCGCGACGTCGTCCGACTCCAGCAGGGCGCCCTTCAGCACGTTCATGAACGTGTGGTCCTCGCCCGCAATCTCGATGTGGAGTTCCGTGTCGGTCTTCTCGATGACCCGCAGTTCCATACCCGAGAGGTCGGGCGAGCGGCGTTTCAAGGTTTCGTCTCCCGGATATCACCGGATGCGGACGGGTCGCACGCGACCCGAAAGCGTATGCCGCCCGCTCCGGTGGCCGCCGTATGGAGATCCGACGGTTGCCGACCGACGAGGGCGCCCTCCACCGGTACGCCGCCGAGCTGTGGCTCCCCTACCACCGAGACCTCGCGGCCGCGGCGGACGGCCACGCGCTCGCCGACCGGCCCGACGAGGAGCTGATCACCGCGGAGGCTGCGTTCCGGCTCGACCTGCTCCGCGAGAACGCGGACCGCCGCCTGTGGGTCGTCGCGGTCGATTCGGGGGCCGATCCGGGCGACGCTGATCCCGCGATCCTCGATCCCGAAGATCCCGCTCCCGTCGGCGTTCCCGGCCGGGACCGCGACCTCGTCGCGTTCGTCTCGACGAGCGTCGACGCGTGTCCTGAGGTGTTCGACCGCCCGGACCGACTCGTGGTCGGCGACGTCTACGTAGATGGGTCGTATCGGGGGACGGGACTCGCAGACCGGCTAATGGAGCGGGTGGAGGTTGACGCGCGCGAACAGGACTGCGGCGAGCTTCGGCTCGACGTGGACGTCGACAACGAGCGAGCGATGACGTTCTACGAGAAGCAGGGATTCGAGCCGTACCGCAAACAGCTGACGCGAGCCCTGAAATGAGCGATCAGTTATAAATCGTTGTTCGCAGAGCGGCGATGAACTACGCCTGATCCGCGATCGCTCACTTATAACTGATTGTGAGCGAATCGGCGGCGAACACCGCCAAAGCCCCAGCCGCTCGCATATAAATGGCTGACAGCGGGACAGCGGTGGACACTTCCAAAGCCCCAGCCGCGAGGGCGGCGTACGCTCGCTGCGCTCCTCGCTCAGTCACTGCGTTCCTTCGCTGCGGTGCTTGCGTCGCCTACGCCGCCCTCGCGACTGCCCCTTTGAGTCCCTCCCCCACCGCACAGCACCGCACCTCACACCTCCCCAGCCTCGTCGGCCGCCCTCCGCTTCGCTCCGGTCGGCCGACTCCCTCGCACGCGCTCCTCGCGGCCGTTTAAAAACGGCCGCTCGGAGGCGCGCGCCACCGCATTCCCCACAGGCGCAGGAATTGTGTTTATAAATAGAATCACCGCACCACGCCTTCGCTGGCGGTGACCTGCGCGCGCCGGCGCGGCCGCTACGCAGTCGATAAACGCAAAACGAGTCGCGTCGGTCGGCCGAGTCGTTACTCGTCGGTGTCGACCGCGACTTCGTCGGCGTCGACGTCGACGGCGGCCTCCTCCTCGGCGGCGACCTCGCTCGGGCGCGCCTCGAGAGTCAGCTTCTGGACCTCGACGCGGCGCAGCGGGTAGATCTCCTTGGCGTCGCCGTAGATGGCCGACGAGAGGTTCCCGTCGACGATTGCGTCGACGAACGCCTCGAAGGTGCGCTCCTCGGCGGCGGCGTGGACCTTGTCGATCATCACGCGGCGGATCGCCTTCTCCTGTGAGCGGTCCGCCTTCTTCGTCGTCAGGGCGACGGGCTGGACGCGGACGCGGTAGTCGTCCGTCGTCAGCACCGTGATCGACGCCTCGACCTTCGAGGCGCCGCGGCGGACGAGCGAGCGCAGGTAATCGCGCGTCAGCTCGTACTTGATGAACTCGGTGTACGCCGAGTCGCTGCCGACGTCGGTGATCTTGAAGGTTAGCTTCGTGTTGTTCGCGTTGGAGTCGCCCGTCAGCTTATCAAGCGTCGTCGTGATCGTGCGGCCGACGACCTGCTGGGGCTCCTCGGCGAGCGTCTCGCCGAGCTCCTGTCGGTCGAACTGTTCGGGCGCCAGCACGGTGTACCAGCGCTTCTGTTCTCTGCTCTTGGATACGGATCGTTCGCTCATGTGTCGGGTTGTGTGTCGGTGTCGGTCGTCTGCGGTTCGTCTGCGGAGTCGAGAGTGTCAGTGGAGTCGGCGTCCGCGGCGGCAGCAGTGTCGGCGTCCGCGGCGACGGTCCGCGACGCGTTCGCGGCGGCGAGATGGGTCCGAGCGCGCTCGGTCACGCGGTCGGCGACGCGCAGGTTCACGAGGTGGTCGTCCAGCGTCGACTGGAGCCCCCCGGTCGTCGGTCGCGCGACGGTACAGGCGACGACGTCTCCGTCGACGCGCGTGCGCATCGAATCGGTCTCGTCCGGCCCGAGCGCGGCCGCGACCGTCGCGGCGTCGGTGTGCGCCGTCCGGACCGTCGCGGTCCGGTCGGCGTTGTCTCCGGTCGATTCGGGGGCGTCCTCCGTCATCTCAGATCGCCTCCCTGAGTGCGGCCAGCGC
>JBNJEE010000080.1:0-12113 GCA_051745525.1 Methanobacteriota archaeon
TTCGGTGCTTACTTCGCCTGCGCCGCCCTCGCGACTGCCCCTTTGAGTCCCGCCCGACCGCGACCGCACAGCGCCTCACGCCTCCCCAGCCTCGTCGGCGGTCCTTCGCTTCGCTCCGGACCGCCGACTCCAGCGAGGGACCTTCGGTCCCTCTGGCAGCCGGCGCTTCGCGCCGGCGACCTCGCGCGTGCGACTCGCGCCCCGCGGGCGCTCGTCGGCACGCGCCACCGAATTCGTTTATAAACAACCGTCGTCGTCCCGGTGGCTTTTCATCGTCGCTCGCGTGTCCCGACGCATGACCGAGGAAGACGAGTCCGCGCCGACGGTCGCGGTCGTCGGCGGCGGCGCGGTCGGCGTCACGGCGGCCGGCGACCTCGCGGCGCGCGGCGCCGACGTGACGCTCTACGAGCGCGGCGAGCTGGCGGCCGGGAGTTCGGGGCGCGCGGCGGGCCTCCTCTACGACGCCTACGCCGAGGACGTCGACGCCGCGGTCGGCGCCCGCGCGCTGGAGCGGTTCCGCGCCTTCGACCGGTCGCTGCCCGGCTTCTCCTTTTCGGCCTGCCCGTACGTGATCGCGGTTCGCGAGGGCGACCCGGACGCCGACGCTGTCCCGGCGATGGTCGAGCGCATGCGCGACCACGGTCGCGAAGTGTCGCTCGTCGACCCCGACGCGCTCGGCGAGCGCTTCCCCGCGCTCCGGACCGACGACCTCACGGTCGCGGCGGTAGCCGAAGGGGCCGGCTGGACCGACCCGCCGAGCTACGTCCGTGCGCTGGGCGAGCGGGCCGCCCGGGAGGGCGTGGCGGTCGAAACGCAGACGGCGGTCGCGCTCGGTCCGCGGACCGACGCGGGACGAGCGCTTCGGGTCCGCGATGCCAGGTCCGACCGGAGTTCGGGGACGGAAACGCGCGCGTTCGACGCGGTCGTCGTCGCCGCCGGGGCGCACACCCGGTCGCTGCTCGGGGACGCCGGCGTCGCGGTCCCGGTCGTCCCCTACCGCGTTCAGGTGCTCGTCGCCCGAGGGACCTACGACGGCCCGATGGTATACGACGCGAGCGCGGACGCGTACCTCCGCCCGCACCCGGACGGCCTGCTCGCGGGCGACGGAACGGAGCCGGTCCCGGCAGACCCCGACGGCTACCGGCGCGAGGCCGACGGCTGGTTCCGCGAGGACGTCGCCGCCGTCCTCGCCGAGCGGCTCGCAGGCACCGATCGCGGCGACGCCCCCGAACGAACCGACCGCGACGTCTTGCGGGCGTGGGCGGGACTCTGTACCGCGACGCCCGACGGCGACCCGCTTGTGGGGCCGGTGGACGCGGATGGCGCTCCCGATCCCACCCTCTTCGTCGCCGCCGGCTGGCAGGGACACGGGTTCATGCGCGCGCCGGCGATCGGCGAGACGGTCGCCGAGGGCGTGCTCGCGTCGCTCGCCGGCGTCGTGTTCGACGATCCGGGCTCCCCGTGGACCGGCGCGTTCGACCCGGCGCGGTTCGACGGCGACGAGGCGTTCGAGATCGCGGAGGGGATGTCGCTGTCGACCCGGACGGAAGAAGGGTAAAAGCAGCCGCCGCGTCAGTTGTCCTCTTCGACGACGTCGACGTCGCTCGACCCGCCGCGCTTGGGGATCTCGACGTGGAGCGTGCCGTTGCGCGTGAGCGTCGCGTTCGCGCCCTCCGGCGTCACGTCGGCGTCGCGCGGGAGGTCGACGCTGCCGGACAGCGAGACGCCGCGGCCCGGGAACACGAGTTCGTGGCCGTCGTAGAAGTCGCGGAAGCGTTCGAGGGAGACCTCCACGGTGCGGTCGAGGAAGGTGACGTCGACGTCCTCGCCGCGCACGCCGGGGGCGTCGAAGACGACCAGGTACGCGTCGTCGCTCTCGAGGAGGTCGGACGAGAGCGGGCGGCGCTCCTGGACGCGACCCCACCCGCGGCCGACGCGTTCGAGGGCGCTCCGGAGCGCGGACCGACCGGTCTCGACGAGTCGGCTCACGGGCTCACACCTCGATCTCGACGAGGCTGCTCCCGCCGCAGTACGGACACGAGAGGTCCTCGACCGCGTGGTCGTCGGGCACGTCGTACGTGTAGTGGTTCTCGAACATGTCCAGCTCGCAGTCGTCGCTGACGCACTTGACCTCCATCGTCGATGGCATATACCGACCTGTTGTGTCGGCGAGGGCTTAAACGGCGTGGCGGCGGCGACGAGGGGGAGCGAAACGTGCGGCGCGGCGATCAGAGTCCGGAGCCGCGGAGCCGCTTCGGAACGACCGCGCGCTCGGCGACTGCGACGACCGCGGTGCCGAGCGCCACGCCGGCGAGGAAGCCGGGACCGTACGGGTAATACGGGACCCCGAACGCGAGCGCGACGCCCAGCCCGACGACGATCGCGAGGACCGCGACGCCGACGGCGACGTATGTCAGCGTCTCGTAGCGGTCCGGGGAGAGGCGGTCGCGGGCGAGCCACGCGAACGGTCCCAAGGCGACTGCGGTCGCCGCGGCCCAGCCGGCCGCGAGTCCCAACGGCCGGGGCTCGGCACCGAGGAACTGCATCGCGGCGAGCGCGCAGAGCGCGGCAAACGAGAGGTAGTTCCCGACTCGCTGCCAGCGAGAGGGCTCGTCGGCGGCCGCGGGCGTACCGTCGCCCGAACGCGTCTCACCGGTCGCGGATGCGCCGTCACCCGAACGCGTCTCGCCGGTCGCGGACGTCTCGGAGGGCATGGCCGGCGCTTCCGCGCGTTCCGATATAAGCGATCCGGCGTCTCCCCGGCAGACCTTCCGCACGCTTTTCCCGTCTCGGCCGAGTACGGTGGGTAACATGACCGATTCGCCCGCGTCGGCTCGGGGGTCGCTTCCGGCCGACCCGAACGATCTCTCCGTCACGATCGTCGACGGGTACGTCGACGAGCCGGCCCACTTCGGCGTCCCGCCGTACCTCTCGACGTACCCGCGGTACACGGCGGGCGCGCTCGTCGACGCCGGCGTCCCGGAGTCGCAGATCACCTACCACACCATCGACGAGCTGCGCGAGGACCGGCGCAAACACGCCGACGTGGCGGACGCCGACCTCATGGTGTACGTCGGCGGGATGACGGTGCCCGGCAAGTACGTCGGCGGCACCCCCGCGGAGCCGGACGAGGTGCGCGAGCTCGGCTGGACAGCCGACGGCGTGACGCTGCTCGGTGGCCCGGTGCGGTTCGGCGTCGGCGAGGAGAACGCGGGCGCACAGGAGACCCAGCGTGACGACCTCGACTACGACTTCGTCGCGATGGGTGACGTCGAGGCCGCGGCCCACGACCTCGTCCGCGAGGGGTTGGAGGGGTACGGCAACCGGATGCGGACGAACGAAGAGGTCGACCGCTGGGCCCGTCGGGGAGCGTTCGTCGTCGAGCAGCACCCGAACCACCCGGACTACCTCATCTGCGAGATGGAGACCTCTCGCGGGTGCGCCTACCGCTGTTCGTTCTGTACGGAGCCCCTGTACGGCGACCCGGCCTTCCGGACTCCCGGCTCCGTGGTCAGCGAGGTCGACGCGCTCTCGGACCGGGGAGTCGGGCACTTCCGGCTCGGTCGGCAGGCCGACATCCTTGCGTTCGGCGGCGACGGCGAGGCACCGAACCCCGACGCGCTCCGCGAGCTGTACGGCGGGATCCGCGAGGTCGCGCCCGACCTCCGGACGCTCCACCTCGACAACATGAACCCCGTGACGATCACGGACTACCCCGAGGCCTCCCGCGAGGCGATCCGGGTCATCGCCGCGCACAACACGCCCGGCGACACAGCCGCGTTCGGCCTCGAATCGGCCGACCCGCTCGTCCAAGAGCAGAACAACCTGCTCGTCACCGCAGAAGAGTGTCTGGAGGCCGTCCGCGTCGTCAACGAGGAGGGCGGGTGGCGCCCGGGGGACGGTCCCGAGACGACGCCCGGCGATACGACCCGCGTCACCGGTCCCTCGACCGGGCCGGACGCGAGCCCCCGACTGCCGAAGCTGCTCCCCGGGATCAACCTCGTCCACGGGCTGACGGGCGAGCGCCCGGAGACGTACGAACACAACAAGGAGTTCCTCCAGACGGTGTACGACGAGGGGCTGATGCTCCGCCGGATCAACATCCGGCAGGTGATGGCGTTCGCGGGCACGGAGATGGCCGAGACGGGCGCCGATATCGCGCAGGAACACAAAGACCAGTTTCAGGCGTACAAGCGAGAGGTCCGCGAGACCATCGACAACCCGATGCTCGACCGCGTCGTCCCGCCGGGGACCGTCCTCCCCGACGTCCACCTGGAGTACCACCAGGACGGCAAGACGTTCGGGCGCCAGCTCGGCACCTACGCGCTCCTCGTCGCGGTCCCGGGCGAGCGCGAGCTGGGCACTAGCATCGACGTGGCGATCACCGACCACGGCTACCGCTCCGTGACGGGCGTGCCGTACCCGCTCGACGTCAACGCCGCCTCGATGGACGAGTTCACCGCGATCCCCGGGATCAACCGGCGCACGGCCGGCGACGTGGTGGTCGGCCGGCCGTACGACTCCGTCGAGGCCGTCGACGCGGTCGCTCCGGGGACCGTCGACCTCGCGGCGTACGCGGTCGCCGGCGACACCGACGTGCCGATCCCCGGCCGCGACCGGCCCGGCTCCGGGCCAGGCCCGGCCGCGCGGTCGTCGCTCGGTCGCGGGGACTGAGATGGGAACCGACGGCGACGACGCGGCGTCGAACGACCCCGTCGATCCCGACCGCCTCGACGGCCCCGCGGTCACCCGGGTCGAGGTCCCCGTCGACACCCGCGCCCCGGGCGGGACCACGAACGCGTATCTCCTCGACGGTCTCCTCGTCGACCCGGCGAACCGGACAGACGCGCTCGACGCCGCGCTCGCGGAGTGGGGGTCGGCCGACGCGGTCGGTCCCGCGGTCGAGGCGATCGCGGTCACCCACGCCCATCCGGACCACGTCGGCGCAGTCGCCGACTACGCGGCGCTGACCGACGCGACGGTCGTCGCGCGCGAGGGCCACGCGGACCGGTTCGCCGCGGCAGCCGGGGTCGCCCCCGACGAGACGGTCGCGCCGGGCGAGACGGTCGGAGACACCGCGGTCCACGTCGTCGACGCGCCGGGACACGCGCCGGACCACGTCGCGTTCGCGGTCGGCGGGCCCGAAGCGGGGGAGCCGCCGACCCGGTCCGCGCTGTGCTGCGGCGACCTCGCAGTCGCTGAGGGGAGCGTCGCGGTCGCCGCGCCGGAGGGGGACCTCTCGGCGTACCTTGCGAGCCTCGAAGCGGTCCGCGACGCCGGCTACGACCGCCTCCTCCCCGGGCACGGACCCCCGATCGACGACCCGGCGTCGGCATGCGACCGCCTGATCGACCACCGGCTGGCCCGCGAGCGCGACGTGATAGCCGCGATCGACGGCGGCGCCGCGGACCTCGACGCGGTCGTCGACGGCGCCTACGAGAAGGACCTCTCCGGTGTGCGGGACCTCGCGCTGGCGACGGTCGCCGCGCACGTCGAGAAGCTGGTCTCCGAGGGGCGGATCGACGAGGCGTGGCGCGCGCGGCTGGCGGAGCGCGGACTCGACTGACTCGGGATGTCGCCGCCTCCGCCGGGCCGCCTACGGTTCCGCTTCCAGCTCGCCGACGACCTCGGAGAGCGGCGTCTCCGTCACGTCGACGAAGCGCCCGCCGGCGGCGACGATCCCCCCGTCCGTCTCGGGGTCGTCACCGACGTGGACGAGCCCGGTCGTGGTCGCGTCGAGGGCCTCCGCCGCGGCTTCGAACGCGGACGGATGAGGCTTGCGCCAGCCGCAACCGACGCTCGTCGTAACCGCGTCGAACTCGCCGCGGAGGCCCGCGCGGATCAGCGTCCGCGGGACGAGTTCGGGGACCGCGCAGTTCGAGAGCAGCCCGACCGGGCCGCGTTCGCCCGCGCCGCGGACCGCGTCGAGTGCGCCGTCGCGCCGGGTCACGTCGGGGTCGAACGCCGCGATCACGGCGTGTCTGGCGACGTTCTGATCCGCGTCGACGCCGCGGGAGTCGAGCGCGCGGGCCACGTGCGCGGGGAGGGGGACCTCCGCGCCGGCCGGCGCCTCGACGTGCCGCTCGCCGTACGCGACGTGCCAGTCGTCGGGGACCGTCACGCCGCGGGACTCCAGTTCGCGCGCGACCGCTTCCGCCGGGTCGGACGGGTACTCGACGTCGACGAGGGTCCCGAAGAGATCGAAGGTGACTGCCACGATACCACCGTTAGGGCCAAACCCGGATTGAAGCTGTCGGTCGCGGGGACGGACGTCGCGCGGGCTCCGCCGGCGCGTCCCGGTCAGATCATCGACGCGAGATGGAGCGTGTACAGGCGGTAGAGCCCGGTCACCCACGCGCACAGCCACAGCACCATGAAGCCGGCGACGCCGGCGCGGAGTCGCTTCCGCCAGTGGCCCATGTCTTCGTGGATCTCGTCGATGTCGACGTCGAGGTCCTCGTAGGCGTCCGCGTTCCGCTTCGCCTGGAAGATCCGCACGATTCCGGTGAGCGCGAACGCCAAGAGGGCGTACGCTTGGACGCCGAAGAACGCGTGGAGGATCGCCATCCCCGTCAGTTGGTCGAGGACGCGCGGGATCATCCACCCGACGATGGGGACCGTCGTGAGCACCAGCCCCGCGACGATGTACCGCAGGTGCCGCATCAGCACGTTCCACGACACCGTCTCCGCGTCGATCATGATCCAGGCGCCATACAGCAGGAAAGGGAAGCTCGTCGTCACGGACATCCCGGCGAGCGCCGCGATGACCGACTCGTCGACCATGTCCGCGGCTACGTGCTCCGGCGCGTAAAGCCCCGCGATCCGCGCCGGGGGGATCGGCTGCCCTGCGCCCGGTTCTCGCTGTATTTGGGCCCGGCTTCTCGGCGGCCGGGCGCGGACGAAAACAGTTAGCGTCAGGAGCACGTAGCGCCGAGGCGATGGAGGACACCTCGACGCGGTCGGAGTCGGAGTCGCCGCCGCAGGAGTCTCCCGATCCGGCGTCCGACGGTCCGAGAGACACGGATTCGGCGACCCGGGGCGACGGATCTCCGGACGGCGACGCGGACGCGACTCCGGTGGGAGGCGCTTCGCCCACCGACGCCGACCGGACTGGGGAAGACGAGACCGACATCGAGGCCCTCCGCGAGCGCGTCGAGTCGGAGTACGACTTCGACGACTTCGGACCGTCGGACATGGCCCAGATGAGCGCCGAAGAGTGGGACGCCGCGTTCGACCCCGACACGTGGATCACTGGCGACAGGCTCCTCGACCGCGTCGACGCCGAACTGAAGTCGCGGATCGCGACTCGGGACGTGTTCGGCGTCTTAGAGCGCGTCCGCGAGGACGGCGAGGAGCGCATCCTCGTCTACTCCGACGAGGGGTACGCGATTATCAGCCCCACGGGCCAAGTCCGTGGCGAGGGAACGGTCCTCCGAGACATCGAGCCGGTCGTCGCGCTCGCGGCGATGGACTCGTACGAGGTGCCCGAGCCGCCGGACGACTGGTCGCTCCCGCACCCGGACAGCGTCCCGGAGGGCTCTGGGGAGTTCGGCAACCTCCTGATACAGGCCGTCGCGGCGGTTCAGGTGATCGCCGGCGCGGCGCTCCTCGTCGCGAGCGCCGTGACAGACCTCGGAACCATCGTCGCCCCCGCGATGGGGGTCGTCTTCCTCTTGATCGGCGTCTTTCTGTTCGCGATGGTGGCGAACGCGCGGCTCTCGGATCGGTTTCGTTCGGAGGAGTACCGGAATCGTCTGCGCGCGCTCCGTGAGGCGAAAGAGCGACCCGAGTTCGTCCCCGTCGAGGACGGCGTGGTGACCGACGAGGAGGACGCCGCAACCGATCGCGACCAAGACGCGTAATCCGTCGATTTCGGCGGTTTCAGCCCCCGAAACCTCCTCCATGTTGGCGGTTTCAGTCGGTGGGTTTAAGCGAACCCCGTCCTGAGTGAGCCTGTATGAAAAGGCGGGACTTCGTGCGGACGGCCGGCGGCGCGACCGCCGCCGTCGCGGCCTCCGCCGGGGCGACCGGAACGGTGGCGGCACAGGAGGTACAGCCCGACTGGCCGAGCGGGGCCTCGGATGGTAACGGCGGAGATTACGAGGATCTCCGCGGTGAAGACGAGGTGACCATCGAAGTCGGCGCCGGGAGCGACGGTCTCGCGTTCGGCCCAACGCTCGCGTGGGTCGACGAGGGGACGACGATCGTCTTCGAGTGGACCGGTAGCGGCGGCGACCACAACGTCGTCAACGTCGAGGGGCCGGCTGCCCTCGACAGCGGCGACCCCGTCGGCGAGGAGGGGTACACCTACGAGTACGAGACCTCGGGCGAGGACGCCGGTATCACCCACTACCACTGCGTCCCTCACGATGCGGTCGGCATGCACGGCGGCATCGCCGTCGGTGAGGACGTCGAAACCGTCGAAACCGGCGGCGCGAACACCGGGTGGCCGGAGGACATCGCCAAGGTCGGCGTGCCGCTCCACGCCCACTGGGTCGGTATCTCCGCGATGCTCGGTATCGGACTGACGTTCGTGTTCACGTTCTACATGCTCAAGTACGGCGAGTCCGCCCACACCGGACACGGAGGTGCGAGATGAGTTCCGGCGGCTCCTCGTACGGCGACATCCACCGGTACGAACCGGCTCGTGAAAGCACCGCCGCCGCGATCGCGATTGTCCTTCTCACCGTCATCGAGGTCGTCTTCGTCGCGCTGTTCACGTACGGGCTGATGTCCGCGTGGGCGTCAACGGAGGCCGGGAACATGTACGTCGGCGCGCTGTTGGCCTTCATCTTTATTGATCTCGCGTTCATCCTCCTGTTGTACCGGAAGGAGTTCCTCCCGGACGTGATGATCGTGAAGAAGCGCCGCCGCAAGTGGGAGGACCTGTACGTCCGCGAAGAGGACAAGGAGGGTAAAGGAATCGACACCGGCGGGCTGGCCGAGACGCTGAAACGGGCCGTGTACCCGTACTACAAGAAGTGATTCGACAATGAGCCTGAAAAAACAAGACGACATGGACCACAACGCGTGGCTCAAGAGTCAGGATCTCACCGCGATTGAGACGGCGTTCCTGACCACGCTCATCTGGCTGGACAAGCGGCTCCGCATCGTCGATTACCTCGAGCTGCTGGAGACGATGTACTACCGCGCGAACCTCCAGATGCCGAAGAGCCACACCGAGCAGTACGACCTCGACAACAAGTTCTGGTACTGGTACCCGCTGTACTCGCTCGGGTCCCTCTCTATCATCGCGTACCTGCTCGCGGCGGTCTCGGGCGCGCTGCTCGGGTTTTACTACGCCCCGTCGACCGCCGGGGCGGCGGCGCAGGGAGACCCGACCGCCGCGTACGACTCGATGGTGCTGATCATGAAAGACGTCCAGTTCGGCTTCATGCTCCGGTCGATCCACCGCTGGGCGGCGCAGTTCATGGTGGCGGCGGTGTTCCTCCACATGCTGCGCGTCTACTTCACCGGCGCGTACAAGGAGCCGCGCGAGGTCAACTGGATCCTCGGCGTCGTGCTCATCGCCCTGACGCTGCTGTTCGGCTTCTCCGGGTACGTCCTCCCGTGGAAGCAGCTGTCCTTCTGGGCGGCGCAGATCGGCGTCGAGCTGGCCCTTGCGACCCCGATCATCGGCGAGTGGGCGGCCCAGCTGCTGTTCGGCGGCTTCACCCTCGGACAGGCGACGCTCGTGAGAATGTACATCCTGCACGTGTTCGTGCTGCCGTTCGTGGTCACCGCGCTCATCGCGATCCACGTCGGCATCGTCTGGGTGCAGGGCATCGCGGAGCCGCACTAATCCAATGACTGAGGACACCACACCCATGACGGACGGAGGCACCGACGAGGAGGCACGCACCGACGGCGGCCCGCCGGCGACGATTCCGCCGGACGACGAGACGCCGACCTGGACGGAGCGCAAGGAGCACTCCAGCGGGCTCGCACAGCTCACCTACCAGTACTTCGAGCGCTCCCGACGCGAGGACGAGGACCTCCGTACGGAGTCGACGTACGTCGAGCGCGACGTGCTCGGTTTCCCGACGTGGCCCCACGAGACTATCCGGAACCTCGCGATCACGTCCTTCTTCCTTGGGATCATGCTTCTCGTGGCTTCGATCATGCCGGGGCACTTCGGCGATCCGGCCAACCCCGGCTCGACGCCGGCCATCATCCTCCCCGACTGGTACCTCTACTGGTCGTTCGGCCTGCTGAAGCTTGACCCGATTAACCCAGACCTCGCGGTGCTGGGCGGCAACATCATCATGTCGAACGAGCTGCTCGGGCTCATCGCCCACGGCGCCATCTTCGGCGTCATCACGCTCGTCCCCTTCCTCAACAAGGGGAACGCGCGGCGACCCGTCGAGGAGCCGGGCTGGGCCGCGCTCGGCGTGACCGGCGTCATCCTAGCGATCACGCTGGCGGTGCTCGCCATCCAGAACTTCTTCCCGGTCCCGCTCGAACTGCTGTTCTCGCTCACGTTCATGCTCCCGGTCGCGGGCGGCATCATCACCTACGCGGTGTTGAAGACGATGCGCGAGGGATACATGTACGACCTCAACCGTCGGTACTACATGCTGCGGCCACCGAAGTAAGCAAACGAGACCACTCCGCCGCGGTCAAGCGACCGAGGCGCGACCGGGCTGCGCTCCCGCTCCTGCTGTTCCGACGCTCCGTATCACCCATGTCATCCTCAACAGACGGCGACTCCTCGCAGGCGTTCGACGAGACCGGCGATCCGATCGCGGCCGACGACGACGCCGACCCGCGAACCGAGCCGACCGGCCCGCGCGAGGGACCGAGCGGCCGGGAGATCGTCGTCCCCTTCCGACTGTACAAGGCCGTCACCGTCTTTTCGACGCTGGCCGCGGTCGTCACGTACTTCGTCGGCTTCACGCTCATCGACGCCGCAACCCTTCAAATCAGCTTCGTCCGGGCGACTATCGTCTACCTGCTCGTCAGCGCCGAAATCATGCCGCCGGAAGACGTGCTCGTGGCAGTCTTGGCGATCACCGGCGTGGGCTTCATCGTCCTCGGAACCGCCGTGTACGTCCTCGGGACCCGCTTCCGCGGACAAGGGATGGGAAAGTCTCAAGACGACTCCAGCGAAACGTGAGATAATGGCAGACGAGTTCATGAAGGGCTTCGCCCTGTTCGCGATCGGCGGTCTCGGGTGGATCACCTTCGGCGGCTGGTACCGGACGCCGTCGTACTACCAGGTGTCACAGCTCGTGAACCCGGCGGAGGGCGTGAATACGGCGTACGGCGAGGCCGGCCTGCTCGCCGGCGACGTGTTCTTCTGGCTGATGGTCATCGGCGCGTTGACGTTCTGGGTGCTTATCCCCGCCAGCCGCCAGCTCCGGGACGCCCTCAATGGCGACGACGACGCGGCGGCGAACTGACCGCAAAACCGCTCGGCTCGCTTCTCCGACCCGTTCCGTCCCGTCCGTCTGCGGCGCGTCGGCGCCCGCCGACGAACCGAGAGCTTTTCACCGCCGCTCGCCCCAACCCTGCGCATGAGTGAGCCGACGCGCCGCCTCGCGGTTCTCGGCGACGGCGAGCCGGCGGCGGCCGTCCGATCGGCGGTGACTGCCGCTGACGCGCGTCTCGCCGACCGCTCCGCGGCGGACGCGGTCGTCGCCGTCGGCGCGGCCGCGCTCCGGAGCGCGATGCGCGCGGCCGCGAGCGAGGGGTCGCGCTCGGTTCCGATCCTTCCGGTCGGCGACGGGCGTCACGCGGTCGACCCCGATCTCGCGGCAGAACGCCTCGGGGACGTGGTCGACGGTCTCGGGGGGACAGCGGCCGCGTTCGACGGGTTCGCCCGCGTCGCGCATCCGATGTTGACGGTCGACGGTACAGGCGACGGCCGCCAGCGGTTCGCGGCCGCGGACGTCGCGTTCGTGACCGCGGAACCGGCGCGGATCTCCGAGTACGGGATCGCGTTCCCCGACGGGGAGTCGGTCTCGGTGCGCGCCGACGGCACCGTGGTCGCGACGCCGCTCGGCAGCGACGGGTACGCGGCGGCGGCCGGCGGTCCGGTGGTGTCGCCCGGCGGCGGCCTCTCGGTCGTCCCCGTCGCGCCGTTCACGACTCGCCCCGACACGTGGGTCGCG
>JBNJEE010000081.1:0-12005 GCA_051745525.1 Methanobacteriota archaeon
GCGGACCTCGCTCCCGAGGTGCGCGAACGCGTCCATCCCCGACTGTTCCGGCATTAACTGATCGTCGAACGTTGGGCGCTCGGAGGATTAAGGCCGTCGCTGTACGAAATCTGTTTATAAGTGGTTGGTGCTGCTGCCGTCGGTTGACCCCCGCTCTCTACCGTTCGATCGCCGGTGAACGCTTCCGAAGTTCCAGCCGTTCGCTTATAAATAGCCGCCGACGGATCGGCGGCGAATACCGCCAAAGCCCCAGCCGGGAGGGCGCCGGACGCTCGCTGCGCTCCTCACTCAGTCGCTCGCGTTGCTCGCTCTTTCGTTGCGGTGCTTGCGTCGCCTACGCCGCCCTCCCGGCTGCCCCTTTGAGTCCCACCCGACCGCAACCGCCCCGCACCTCACACCTCCCCAACCTCGTCGGTCGCCGTCGCTTCGCTCGGCGACCGACTCCCTCGCGCGTGCTTCTCGCGCCCGATGGGCGCTCGAAGGCGCGCGCCACCGCAGATCCATTTATAAATAGTCGTTTGCGCCGATCACGTCACGCCGCCCTCGCTCGTCGCGTATTCTTCGTGCGCGCCGCTGTCGAGGATCGCCTCGATCTCGTCGACGACTTCCAGCACGTCGGCGAAGGCGGTGTACGGCGCGGCCGGACAGACGCGCACCACGTTCGGCGGCCGGAAGTCGACGACGACGCCGCGGTCCCTGAGCGCCTCGCTCAGCCGCTCGGCGTCCGGGTGTTCTAAGGCGACGTGGCCGCCGCGGGCGGCGTGTTCCCGGGGAGTTCCCACCGACACGTCGGGGAGCCGGTCGTCGACGAGGGCGATGAGGAAGTTCGTGAGCGCGAGCGACTTCTCTCGGAGGCGCTCGATCCCCGCCTCTCGGAGGAGCTCGACGGACCCCTCCAGCGGCGCGGCCGCGAGCAGCGGCGGCGTGCCGATCTGCCACGCGCCCGCGGAGTCGGCCGGGGTGTACTCCGTGTTCATCTCGAACTGCGTCGCCTTCTCGTGGCCCCACCACCCCGCCAGTGCGGGCGTGAGCCCGTGGTGCCGCTCCGCGACGTACAGCGCGCCGATAGATCCGGGGCCGGCGTTGAGGTACTTGTACGTACACCAGACCGCGAAGTCGACGCCGGCGGCGTCGAACTCGTGCGGCACCGCGCCCGTGGAGTGGGCCGCGTCGAAGCCCGCGTACGCGCCCGCCTCGTGCGCCGCCGCGGTAATTCGCTCGACGTCGAACAGCTGTCCGGACCGGTACAGCGCGGTCGGCATGAAGACGATCCCCACGTCGTCGTGCGCTTCCAGCGCGGCCTCGATATCGCGGGGATCGATAGTTCGCCCGTCGCGGCTCGGAACGACGCGGAGCTTCTCGTCGGGGTCGATCCCCCGCTGGCGCAGCTGCGCCCGGATCGCGTAGTGGTCGGAGGGGAAGTCGAGCTCGTTGACGAGGACGGCGGGGTCGGTGTCTGGGTCTCCGTTCGGCGTCCATCTCCCGTCCGCGGCCGCGACGCCCTCGCGTGCCGGCCCGTTCCCGGCCAGCAGCTCGTCGAGGAAGGTGCCGACGAGCGTGTGGATGTTGACGGTGATCGAGTTGCCGACGACCACCTCCTCGGGCTCGGCGCCCACGAGCGGCGCGAGCGCGTCGCCGAGCCGCTCGCCGACCTCGAACCACGGCGGTTCGGCCTCTGTCCAGCCCGCGATGAGCAGGTCGCGCCACTCCTCGACCACGCGGTCGAGGCTCGCGAGGGCGGCGTCGTTCGCTGGCCCGAGCGAGTTGCCGTCCATATATAAACAGTCGTCCGGCACGCGGTACCGGTCCGCGAACTCCGACAGGGGGTCGTTCTCGTCGAGCCGCGCGGCGAGGCGGGCGGGGTCGGAAGCGGCGTCGTCGCCGTCATCCGCGCCGCTGCCGAGCCCGCCGCTCGCGAGGGCGTCGCGGGCGGGAGCGTAGGGGTCGTCCATACGCGATCGGGTGCCGCCGCCGACTAATCGCTTCCGGGGACGGACGAGGTATTTAAAAAACGGACGGAGTCGCTACTCGACGATGTTGATGGCGGGCCGCCCCGGCTCCGCCTTGCTCACCACGCTCTCGTCGGCGTCGTCGGCGTGCTCGACGCGGACCGGCGCGTCGAACTCGCGTTCGATCAGCCAGGCGGCCGCGCGCAGCGCGTCGTACTCGGCGTCGCCGCCGAGCGTCTCCCGTAACGCCTCGCGGTTCGCCTGGAGGTCCTGCCCGTACGAGGCGGCGGCGTCGCCCCGCTCGCGGATGTGGCTCTCGGCCATCAGCTCGGAGATCAGGTTGTCGGCGTCGCTGTCGATCGCGATCTCCAGCGCGTCGTACTTCCAGTCGGGCGCGACGACGACGTCGATGCGCTCGGGGTCGTCGATCCCCGCGACGTCGACGATGTCGCGCACGTCCTCGCGGGTGTTGGCGACCAGCCGGCGCCGGCGTTCGACCGTGTCGCGGTCGACGCTCGCGGTCGGCCAGTCGGCCTCGGCGACGAAGCCGTCGCGGCCGAGCGTTTCCCACAGCTCCTCGGCGAGGTGGGGCGCGACCGGCGCGAGCAGGCGGACCGCGACGTCGACCCCGCGCTCGAAGACGGCGGGGTGCGAGTCGGCGTACTCGCGGTAGCTCCGGAGCGTCCCCACGAGGTCCTGCGCCTCGCGGAGCGCGACGTTGAACGTGAGGTCGTCGTACTCCGCGCCGGCGATGGCGACCGCGGCGTCGGTCTCGTCTGCCACGTAGTCGTCGATCTCATCGCGGTCGGCGGCCTCGCCGTCCCCGGAGAGCGCCACTTCGCCCGCGGCGTAGTCCTCGACGAGGTCGTTGAGACGGGTCAAAAAGCGGTGCGTGGACCTGACGCCCTCCTCGGACCAGTCGAAGTCGCGCTCGGGCTGGGCGGCCTCCATCATGAACAGCCGCGCGGTGTCGGCGCCGTACTCGTCGACGATGCGCTGCGGCGAAACCGTGTTCCCCACCGATTTGGACATCTTCTCGCCCTCCAGCTGGACCATCCCCTGCGCCAGCAGGTTCGTGAACGGCTCGCGGTGGTCGAGGTCCTCCTCGTCGGCCAACACCTTGGTGAAAAAGCGCGAGTACAGCAGGTGCATCACGGCGTGTTCGATGCCGCCCACGTACTGGTCGACCGGCATCCAGTCGTTCGCGCGGTCGAGGTCGAACGGCGCATCGTCGAGGTCGGGCGAGACGTACCGCAGGAAGTACCACGAGGAGTCGACGAACGTGTCCATCGTGTCCGTCTCGCGGGTCGCGGGCCCGCCGCACTCCGGACAGGTCGTCTCCTGCCACTCGTCGGCGGCGTCGAGCGGGTTCCCCGTCGTGTTGATGAACTCCGGCAGCTCGACCGGCAGGTCCTCGTCGGGCACCGGGACCGCGCCGCAGTCGTCGCAGTGGACGATCGGGATCGGCGTCCCCCAGTAGCGCTGGCGGGAGATGCCCCAGTCGCGAAGCTGGTACTGGGTGCTCTCCGCGGCGCTCTCGATCTCTTCGGTGAGCCGCTCGCGGGCCGTCTCGCTGTCGAGCCCGCTGTACTCGCCGGAGTTGATGAGGACGCCGTCGTCGGTGAACGCCGCCTCGCTCACGTCGGGGGCCTCCGGAACCGTCTCGCCGTCCCAGTCGTCCGGCTCCGGCGCGACGACCGGTTCGATGTCGGCGCCCATCTTCTCCGCGAACGCGTGGTCACGCTCATCGTGGCCAGGCACCGCCATCAGCGCGCCCGTCCCCACGTCCGAGAGGACGAAGTCGGCGACGAAGACGGGGATCTCCTCGCCAGTGGCGGGATTGGTCGCCGTGAGCCCGGTCTCGACGCCGTTCGGCTCGTCGCCCTCGGGGTCGGCCTCCTCCTCGATGAACCGCCGGACGTCGTCGTCCTTCTCGGCCAGTTGCTCGGCGATCGGGTGGTCCGGCGCGATCGCGAAGAACGTCGCCCCGTGGATCGTGTCGACGCGGGTCGTGAACGCCTCGACGGGGCCGTACTCCCGCGGCTCGCTCCGCTCGCCGCGTCCGCTCGAGGCACTTCGTGCCTCGCTCACGTCGAAGTCCAGCGTCGTCCCGTACTGGCGTCCGATCCAGTTGCGCTGCATCTGTCGGACCGAGTTGGGCCACCCTTCGAGGTCCTCGATGGCCTCCAGCAGCTCGTCGGCGTACTCGGTTATCTTCAGGAACCACTGGTCGAGTTCGCGGGTTTCGACGGGGGTGTCACAGCGCCAGCACAGCTCCGCGTCGCCCTCGACCTGCTCGTCGGCGAGGACGGTCTCACAGGAGGGACACCAGTTCACCTCGGCGTCGCGGCGCTCCACGAGGTCCGCCTCGTGGAAGCGGCGGAACAGCCACTGGTTCCACCGGTAGTAGTCGGGCGTACATGTGGTGACCTCGCGGTCCCAGTCGTAGCCGAACCCCATCGACTTCATCTGCCCCCTCATCGTGTCGATACAGTCGAACGTCCAGTCGCGGGGGTTGGTGTCGCGCTCCTTCGCGGCGTTCTCGGCGGGCAGGCCGAACGCGTCCCACCCCATCGGGTGGAGGACGTCGTCGCCGCGCATGCGCCGGTAGCGGGCGTACGCGTCCGTGATCGTGTAGTTGCGGACGTGGCCCATGTGGAGCTTCCCGGACGGGTACGGGTACATCCCGAGGACGTACGTCGGGTCGTCGGCGTCGTCCGGGACGTGGTAGACGGCGGCGTCGTCCCACGCCTCCTGCCAGCGTTGTTCGACCGTCGCGTGATCGTATCCCTCCTGAGACATCTGCTTATATACTCGTGGTCGGTTCGGCGTCGTATAGCTTTCCATCCAGTGGTGAACCGTGGCACACGGACCCGCGGGCGAGGGCGGCGGCACTGAGCGGGGCGGGTGAGGGCGGCGGCACTGAGCGGGGCGGGCGAGGGCCGCCGGGCCAACGATCGACTACGGCTTCTCGGAGTTTTGCGCCTGCTCGACGCGCTTGGTTGCCTGCTCGATCCGCTTTCCGGTCGCGTTCGCGAGCCCGGGCGGGAGCCCCTCTCGCGCGGCCGAGAGCCGCTCTTCGATCCGGGCGATCCGGTCGGCGACGTTCGCCAGCTGTCGGTTCGTCCCCTCGCGGTCGCCCTCGCGGGCGCGCTCCTCGGCCCGCCTCGCTTGGTCGACCGCGGCGGCCAGTGCCCGTTCGAGCCCGTTGACCGCGTTCGACGGGCCGCCCGAGTCGCTTCCGCCGCCGGAGCCGCCGTCGCCGGAGTCGTCGTCATCGTCGCTCTCCGCCGCCGCGGCCGCGACCGCGGCGCGGGTCTCCTCGGCCACGTCCGCGACGTAGCCGGCGAGCGGGGCTGCCCCCGTCTCCGGGCGCTCGATCCGGATCGGGCTGTTCCCGGGGGTCCCGTCTCCGTCGCCCCCGTCGTCGCCGTCGTCCGAGTCGTCGCTGTCGTCGCCTCCCGCCGACGACTGGTCCGGGTTGACCCGGTACGCGCCGACCTCGTCGTCGGCGTCGCGGACCTCCGTCGTGTACGCGCCGCCGGCGTGGACGTAGGCCGCGTCGCTCCCGTCGATCGCGGAGTCGTAGATGCGCCCGGCGAAGTCGTCCTCGATCGCGGTCCGAGTCAGGTCGACGTCGCTCTCCGCATCGTTGAGCTCCACCTTCCGCGCGTTCTCGCGGGCGACGAGCGGGATATCGCCGTCGGCGCCGGCCCTCGTCACCGGCTCGTCCGCCGAGACGGCCAGGGTCTCGCTGTGGGGGGCCCGCCCGGCGCCGTTGACAGTGAGCCGGTGGTCGCCTTCCGGGACCCCGTTCGCGACGGCGACGCCGCCGGCGAACGTCGGCACCGCCTCGGGGTCGCTCTCGATCAGGACGAACGACTCGACGCCGGCGTCGGTCGTCGTCAGCCCCTCGCCGTCGGGCGCCTCGTCGGTCTCGGTCGCCTGCGTGACGCGCGCGACGACGGAGTCGAGCGCCCCGGCGGCGTCCTCGCCGAACGACGGGTCGTCGGCGATGGCGTCGTACCGGGCGGCGAGTTCCGACCGGTGGTTCCCGGCGGTGACGTCGAGCGCGGGGTTCTCGTAGCGCGGCTGCTCCCACGGGACGCCGGTGGTCGTGATGTGGCCCGCGACGGCGTCCTCGACGGCCTGAGGGACGGCGAACTCGAAGCTGAGCTGCGGCCCCGTGAATGCCGTGATATCCTCCAGCTCGGCGCTCTCGACGAGGTCGTACCCGACGACCGACTCGGCCACCTCGTCGGCGAGCGCGGCGTCGTCGCCGTCGGCGGTCCCGTCCTCGCTGGCGCGCTCGCGGTGGCGGTAGGCGATCCCCGTCTCACGGAGCGGGAGGTCGGTCGGCGGCGACCGCAGCGCGTCGAGCGAGCGGATCGTCAGCGCGCCGTCCACGAGCGACTCCTCGGTGACGGAGGGGAGGTCGGCGTGGTCGTAGATCGGCTCGCCCTCGTACTCGGGGACGACGAAGGGGAGCCGAGCCCCCTCGTCGCGGGGCAGGCCGTACGCGATCGGAACCCCGAGCAGGTCCTCGACCGTGTCGATCGTCGTGTTCGTGATGTCCGCGAGGAGCCCCTCCTCGCCGACCCGGCGGAAGCCGTCGGGGATCTCGTTGACCGAGAGCGTGCTGGAGTGCGAGCCGAGCTCGGGTAAGATTCGCGGGACCACCTCCGGGTCTGGATCGAGGAACTCGTTGTTCGGGACGCTCCGGGAGTGCGAGCTGGCGACGTACAGCTGCGGGTCGCCCGTGTCGAGGTCGACGAAGACGTGGAGCACCTCCCAGTCGTGCCAGTGGAAGTTCGCGGTGAACTGGTCGAACGCGGAGTACATCCAGAACTGGACGACCGCGAGCGGGGAGTCCTCGTAGCGCATCCCGTTGTAGAACACCGTCGGGTCGGGCGGCTCGCCCGCCTCGTCGTACCGCTCGTGGTAGCCGTCGAACGCCGCGAACCCGTCGACGACCGTCTCGCCGTCCTCCTCGACCGCGTACGGCCGCGGGTCGGTCGGGAACCACGGCTCCGCGGAATCGAAGTACAGCGTCGGCGCGAACCGCGCCGCGAGCTCGTCGAGCCGGTCCGCTTCGAGGTCGGTCGTCGCGGCGTCGTCCGGGCCCGAGCCGGAGCAGCCGGCGACCGCGGCGCTCCCGGCCCCCGCGAGCGCCCCGAGGATCGTCCGGCGGTCGACGCGCTTCGCGGGCGTCTCGTCGGCCGCTCCGCCCGGATCGGTCCCGCCTTCGCCGTCGCGTTCGTCCGGTGCCCGATTCATCCTCTTGGCCGATGCGAGCCGGCGGAATAACGTTTCTGCTGCCCGCGGCCCGCTCCGTTCGCTCGGTTGTCACGTCTCGCTCCGCGGTCGCGGCCGCTCCGGCTCACGGCGGTCCAGCTAATCTCCGGGAGACGTCCGACACGACGGCGTCGACGCCGGCGGCCGCGACCGCCTCGTACTCCCGGACAGCGGCGACCGTCCACGGCACCACCCGGAGGCCGGCGTCCGCGGCCCGCGAGACGAGGTCCGTCCGGAGACAGAGTTCGTACCGCGGCGACACCGCCGCACAGCCCAGCCCGGTCGCGGTCTCGACTATCCCCGCGACGTCCTGTGGCGGATACGCCCACCGCGGAGCCCCCAGCCCGGCGCGGGGCCCCGGAATCACCGGTCGGAGGGTTCGCGCCGGGATCGACTCGCGGACGCTGTAGACGGTCGGCACCGTCGGATCGGCCGCGCTCACGGCCCCGATCACCGCGGGGTCGTCGGCGGCCACGGCGAGGTCGAGGTTGCGGTCCGCGCCCACCGAGAGCGCGTCCGCCGCGATCCCCCGCTGTTTCAGGTCGAGCATGACCCACGCGCCGGCCGGCACGGCGTCGAGCGCCGCGGCGAGCGTCGGCACCGGCTCGCCCGACCCCTCGACGGAGAGTTCCGAGAGCCGATCCAAGGGCGTCTCGCTCACCCGCCCGGTCGCGTCCGTCACCCGGCCGAGCGTCGCGTCGTGGAAGACGACGAGCTCGCCCGTCCCGCAGCGGCGCACGTCGAGTTCGACCCGGTCGACGACCGCCGTCGCAGCCTCGACCGCCACGACCGTGTTCTCCGGGTTCTCGGCCGCGAAGCCGCGGTGTGCGATGAGGGGCGGGTCGTCGGGGTCGACGTCGCTCTCGACCGTCTCTCCGTTATCGCGCCCGACGCAGCCGGCCAGCCCGGTCGACCCCGCCGCCGCGACCCCACCGACCGCGAGCGACCCGGTCCGCCGAACCACCGCTCTGCGGGTCGGGCGGGCGCTCTCGTCGGATCTGGCGGAGTCGGTGTCGCTCACGGCGTCGTTCTCGTGGGGTGTTCGGGCGCGCGGACAAAAGTTCGCGGTCGCCGGCTCCCGGGTTGCCACAGCGATGTGATATTTACCAACGAATGGCCGGCAACGACCACTTATAAATAGAGCTGCGGTGGCGCGCGCCTCCGAGCGCCCTCTGGGCGCGAGGTGCGCGTGCGAGGGAGTCGCTGGCGGCGGCAGCCGCCAGCGACGAGGCTGGGGAGGCGTGAGGCTGCGGAGGCGTGAGGCTGCGGTTGCGGTGCGGTCGGTCGGGGCTCAAAGGGGCAGCAGCGAGTCGTCGCTGCTGGGGCTTTGAAAGCCTTCGCCGCAGAGCTGTCGACCGGTTATAAAAA
The DNA here is from genome assembly GCA_051745525.1 of Methanobacteriota archaeon. Lineage (GTDB taxonomy): Archaea > Halobacteriota > Halobacteria > Halobacteriales > Haloferacaceae > Halorubrum. The sequence continues at coordinate 8,613 of JBNJEE010000081.1, forward strand.
GTCTACAGCAACACTACTCTGTCATTTATAAACAACCACTCTACCGATCCGATACACCTACTCTCGTAATCGCTCACGAAAGCCTCCGTAGCGACCGGCCGTTCCGACTCCGACCGCTCCGAACGCAGACCACGGATCGACGGGAGAAGGTATTTGCGGCCGGCAGCCCGACGCCGCGGTATGGACGGAAAGAAGGCCCTCTACTACGGCGCGGTCGCGCTCGCGATCCTGATCGGGGTCAGCGTCGTGCTGTCAGTGATATCGGCCATCATCGGACTCGTCGGTACGGTGATCTCCGGGATCGTCTCGCTCGCGGTCCTCGCCGGAATCGTCTACGTCGCGTACAAAGCCGGCTCGTGGCTGCTCGGCGGCGACGACGCCGGGTCGCTCGACTCGATCGGCTCGGGATCGTCGTCGACTTCGGTCGACGCCGGGGCGAGCCGACAGGACAGGCTCCGACAGCAGTACGTCGAGGGGCAGATCACCGAGGCGGAGTTCGAACGCCGCATCGGCGAGGAGTTAGAGACCGAGGAGGTAGACGACATCGACCGCGAACTCGAACGCGAGCGCTGAGGGCATTTAAAACCGGTCGCGGAGCTCCTCGCGCAGATCGTCGACGTCGAGGTCCTTCATCGCGAATAACACGAGCAGGTGGTAGACCAGGTCCGCGCTCTCGTAGGCGAGCTCCTCGCGGTCGTCGTCTTTCGCCGCGAGGATCGCCTCCGTCGTCTCTTCGCCGATCTTCTCTAAGACGGCGTTCTCGCCCTTCTCGTGGGTGAACAGGGAGGTCGTGTACGATCCCTCCGGCAGCTCCTCCTGTCGCGACTCGATGGTGGCGAACAGCTCGTCGAGCACGGCCTCGGGCGGGACGGCCGAGTCCTCGCCGGGTTCAGGGTCCGGAGCGTCTTCCTCGGTCGGCTCGCTCACGCGACCACCTCCCGATCGGGGAAGAAGGCGAGGTCGTGGATCCGCGGGTCGTCGGTGAGCTCCGGGTGGAACGCGGAGGCGACGACCGGGCCGTCGCGCACCGCGACCGGGCGCCCGTCGACCGTCGCGAGCGTCTCGACGCCGTCACCGACCTCGTCGATGGCGGGCGCGCGGATGAACACGGCGTGGAAGGGGTCGTCGAGCCCCGCGACCGGGACCTTCGCCTCGAAGGAGTCCTTCTGTCGGCCGAACGCGTTGCGATCGACGGAGACGTCGACCAGCCCCAGCGGCTCGACCCGGTCGTCTTTCGCGTCGGCCGAGCAGACGATGAGCCCGGCGCAGGTGGCGAGGACGGGCTTCCCGCTCGCGACGTGCGCTTCGATTTCGGCGGCGATCCCCTCACGGTGGATCAGCCGCGAGATGGTCGTCGACTCTCCCCCCGGCATGAGGAGGACGTCGCAGTCGGGGACGATCCCCGCCTCCCGGATCTCGACGACCTCCGCGGACTCGTCGTGGGCGGCCGCGGCGTTGCGCACGGCGGCGGCGTGTTCGGCCACGTCGCCTTGAACGGCGATGACGCCTGCTTTCATACGGATCGGTGGGGCGGGCGCGTGGAAAAAGGGCGCGCTACGCAGTCGGGCCCTTCGTCGGCAAAACGGCGGAACTCGGTGCGTGCCTACGCGACCGTCAGCGAGAGGATCTGGACGAACACGCCGAAGAGGACGCAGAACGCGAGGACCGTCTTGGGGTCGATCGCGATGGCGTTCCGGTCCTCGTTCTCGAAGTAGCGGACCAGTCCCGCGCTGGACATCAGCCCGCCGGAGTTGGAACCACTCATACACCGTGCTGGGCGGCGACGCGTTCTAAACGTTTCGTTCGCTGCGCCGGTCGCAGCGGGCGTTCCCGCCGCGCGGTCGGCGGCCCGCGGGCTTCGCTTCGACTTTCGGCGGACCGCGTCGGCTTCGGCGGGCCCCGTCTGACCGGGCGGACACACGAGTGGGAAACCCTTATGCGCGGGCCGCGGATAGTTGACGCCGACTATGACCGTTCGACTGCTGGATTTCCACGCCGAGTGGTGCGGCCCGTGTAAGACCCAAGACCCCATCCTGGAGGAGATTCAGGAGGACCTCGGCGACGCGTTCGAGCTCCAGAAGGTCGACGTCGACGAGGAGCAGGACGTCGCGAACCAGTACCAGGTCCGCTCGCTCCCGACGCTTATCGTCGAGAACGACGACGGTGTCGTCGACCGCTTCGTCGGCGTCACCCAGCGCGAGGACATTGAGGCCGCCCTCTCGGAAGCGGGCGCCTGACGCTGGTCTCGCCGCCTCGCCGTTCTCCCGCGGCCGCCGCGGCGTCTCGCAACCTTTTACAGCACCGCCCGTCCAGTAGCCGTATGGCCAGTTTCGACGCCGCCGAACGTCGCATGCTCGACCGACAGATCTGTATGCGCTGTAACGCCCGCAACGCCTCCGAGGCCGAGCGCTGCCGCAAGTGCGGCTACACCAAGCTCCGCCCGAAGGCGACCGAGCGCCGCGCGGCGTAATCCGGCCGGCTCCGAGCCGGTTCCGGCCCTTCTTGCGAATCTTCCCTTCGACGGCCAGCCGCGCGTGTGCCTCGCGCCTCCTCGGCCTCAGTGGTCGGGGTCGTCGTCGCTCGGTTTAAACAGCACTCCCGTTCACTCCTCCGGATACTTCGGTTCGCGGCGCTCGGCGCGTTCCGTCGCGCGCTCGATCACCTCGCGAACGGTGTCCGGGCCGTCGGCGGCGCTGTAGACGTCGCCGTGGCCGGGGAACATGGCTTCAGTGGTGTCGGGCAGTCGGTTGAGGATCTCGTGAAGGCTCTCGATCAGGCGCTCGCGCGATTGGCCGGCCATGTCGGTGCGTCCGAAGGAGCCGTCGTCAAAGGCGCCGTCGTTGTAGACGACCACGTCGCCGGAGTAGAGCCGCTTCTCGCCGACGAGCGAGACGTGGTCGTTCGCGTGACCCGGCGTGTAGACGACCTCGCAGGGCTCGCTCCCGACGAGCACCTCGTCGCCGTCCTCGAGCGCGACGTCGCGGCGCGGGTGGTCGGCGTACGCGAACACCCGTGGGTCGAAGCGGTCGACCACGGCGTCGAGCTCGCCCACGTGGTCGCGGTGCTGGTGTGTCACGACGAGGCGCTCGAGGCCGTCGACGCCGGCGTCGTCGAGCGCGTCGGCGACGACCTCGTCCACTCCGGGCATCGTTCCGGCGTCGACGAGCGTCGTCGCGTCCCCGACGACGAGGTACGCGTTGCAGGTGAACTCCTCCGCGTCCGCGGTGACGGTGATCGGCTCCATGCCCGTACTCGCTCGCGGAGCGACAAAAGGGTACAGTCGGGGCCGCGCGAGCGGCGCTCGAGGGGTGGTCGCGCTTGGGGCTGGCGGCGCCCGGAGCCGTTGGCGGCCGTAGATTTATCCGTCGCGCCCTGTTAGCCACACACACAAAT